>DATHQY010000357.1:0-24355 GCA_035482215.1 Polyangiaceae bacterium
AGGCGCCCGAGCGCGAGAACGAGCCCCACCGCCGCGCACACGACTCGCCTGCGGTCGAGGGTCGAGCTCGCCGGAAGACGTTCGCGGTTGGGGGGATGGGCCATCTCGGTTCTCCGGATCGCTCAGAAGTACGCGGTGACTTTGGCGAGGAAGAGGCCCCAGTTTCGCGTCAACGTGCTCAGGTTGGCGTTGGCGTTCAAGGATGAATCGAGAACGGCAGTCCCCTCCATGAAATGGCCCTCGAGCTTCACGAGCCAATACCTGTTGATGTCGTATCGCGTCGTGATTGCGGTATCGTACTGGTAATTTTGCCGGCCGTGGGTCGCGTGGAAGTCTGGATAATATACGGAGTAGTACACGCCGGGAGTGAACCAGGGCGCGACGCGATAGGAGGCCATCGCGTAGTAACGTTCATTGACCGCGTGTGCCGAGACCAGCTTCGGAGCGCCGCTGTCGAGATCGCCGATCCAGCGGCTGTACTCCGTGGCCAGGAGAAGGCCGCG
Source organism: Polyangiaceae bacterium (assembly GCA_035482215.1). GTDB lineage: Bacteria > Myxococcota_A > Polyangia > Polyangiales > Polyangiaceae > Palsa-1150. The sequence continues at coordinate 504 of DATHQY010000357.1, forward strand.
GCTCTGGTATTCCAGCGAGGCGACGTAGAGCTCGACGTAGAACTGGACCGGGATCGTGCCGTTGAGACTCTTGGGGAGGAGGCCCACCTGTTGGAGGGGCGCGGCTTGCGCCGCCGCGACGTCGTAGTCCCAGTCGAATCGCAGCGATTGGTACGTGGCTCCGACGGAGAGCCCGTCGATGGGGGGCGACCACGTCAAACGACCGCCGAATACGTAGGGCGTGTTCAAGTTGGTGACGGTGAGCCCCGGCGCGGCCGCCGGCGTCGTGACCTGGAGCGTACCGCCGTAGGCGCGATACTCGATCGCGCCGGCCACTCCGATTCGAACGTTGCCGTACACTTCCCCGCCCGTTTGCGCGAGCAAGTAGTCTTGATTGTCGATGGGGTAGACCGACTGTGGCAAGAGGATCGGCACGCGCGCCGAATCCGCTTCGCTGCCCTCGTTGTAAAGACCGAAAGGGATCTTCGTTCGTCCGGCGCGAATACCGAGCCAATCACGAAAGCGATAATCGAGGTAAGCCCAATTGAACTGGGGAACGAAGCTGCCTTGGGGGCCCAGGTCGCGGGCGAAAAGTTGAACGCCGAACCGCAAGTCGTCCGTCAAGCTCTTGGTCACATTGGCGCCTACTTCGGTGAAGTCGAACGCCCCGCGCTGCGAGTAGCTCAGATAATTGTTGCTCGACGTCTTGATGAAGCCCTGGCTGATGAAGGCGTGAAACTGGAACGCATCGGGATCGGGTAGCGCGGAGTCCGACTGCGCCATCGCCTTCGGCACATGTGAACCGATGACGCACGCGACAACCACGGCCTGGAATGCCGATTTCCACCGGCCGCGCGCTCTGCCCGCACCCCACGCCATGGCCGGTCACTCTCGACGAGGACGTACCAGACTGTCAACCGTCTTTGCGAATGACGGCCTGCCGAGCGTCGATTTCAGGTTGTTCGCATCTCGCGAATCACGCGATCATGCGCCATGCTCGGACAACGAGCTCACCGGCGCCCGGGCGGCGACTCACTGAGCAAGAGCCAAAAAAGACCGAGCGTTCGGACCGCGTCGATGAATTCGGCAAATTCGACGGGTTTGCGGACATACGCGTTCGCTCCGTAGGTGTAGCTCCGTGCGATATCCTCTTCTTGCCGGGACGAACTGAGGATCACTACGGGAAGAATCTTGGTGCGCTCGTCGCTGCGCACGCGTCGCAGGACCTCCACGCCGTTGATGCGAGGCAGGTTCAAGTCGAGAAGCACGACCTGCGGCAGGAGGAGGGAGCGGTCGGGGTCGAATAGATAGTCGAGCGCCTCGACCCCGTCGCGAGCCACGACGACGTCGTTCAGAATGTTGTTTTTCCGAAGAGCGCGGAGGGTCAACTTCTCGTCGTCCGCGTTGTCTTCGACGAGAAGAATGGGCCGGTCGGTCATGAGATCGATTCTCCCGGAGGGCTTCCGAGCGTGAAGTGAAACACGGCGCCGCGATCGACGGTTCCCTCGGCCCAAATGCGGCCCCCGTGGCGACGCACGATGCGCTGAACCGTTGCCAGCCCGACGCCCGTGCCCGCAAATTCGCTGGCCTTGTGCAATCTCTGGAAGGGTGCGAAGAGCTTGTCCGCATACGCCATGTCGAAACCGGCCCCGTTGTCGCGCACATAATAGATACGCTCGGAGTCCGCCTGCGTGAAACCAAGCTCGATCCGCGCGGGGGAGCGGGTGCGCGTGAACTTCCAGGCGTTGCCGAGCAGGTTTTCGAGCACCGCGTGCAGCAACGGAGCGTCGCCATAGGCGGCAATGCCGTTGTCGTGGAGAAACTCGACCTGGCGTTCGGGCTCCGCCGTTCGCAATTGTTTGACCACCCCCTCCGCCATCGTCGCCAGATCGACCGTCGTGCGTTGCAGTTCGGCCCGGGTGACGCGGGAAAGCGTCAGCAAGGCGTCGATGAGCTGTCCCATGCGGCCGGCGGCGGCGCAGATGCGTTGCAGGGAATCCCGCCCTTCGTCGTCGAGCCTGTCGCCATAGTCCTCGAGCACGGCGCGGCTGAAGCCGTTGATTCCGCGGAGCGGCGTTCGAAGATCGTGGGCGACCGAATAGCTGAACGATTCGAGCTCGCGGTTGGCGGAGATGAGCGCCGTCTCGATGTGTTTGCGCTGGGTGATGTCTCGTATCGCGCTCGACACGAGAGTGCCTTCTTCGGTCTCGAGCGGGCCCAAACTGATCTCGATCGGGAACTCCGTTCCGTCCCGACGGCGGCCATGAAGCTCCAGACCGGAGCCCATCGCCCGCACTTGCGGGTCGCGAAAGTAGTCGTTCCTGTGTGACGAGTGGCCCGATCGGTAACGCTCCGGCATCAAAAGTTCGACGGGCGCGCCGACCAAGTCGTTGCGAGTGTACCCGAAGAGCCGTTCGGTCTGCGCATTCACGAGAATGATCCGCCCGTCGCGACCCGCGATGACCATCGCATCGGGTGCGGACTCGAGTAGCGCACGGAATTTTCGCTCCGACTTCAGGTGCTCTTCGCCCAGGCGTTTGAGGCTCTCGGCCATTTGGTTGGCTTTCGAGGCCACCGCGCCGAGTTCGTCGTCGACCAGGACCCGTACGGGGTGTTCGAAATCGCCCTCGCCGAACCGCTGGAAGCCGGCGGTCAGATCCGCGAGTGAACGAAACGCGCCTCGGCTCAGCCAAAGCGAGAGGAAGGCGACGGCGAACAAGCACGCGACGCTGATCCACAGCCGGTAGGTCGCGGCGACGGCCTCGGCTCGCGCGACGGACGCGAAAGCCTCGGACAGTTCGCGCCGGTCGAACGTGGTCACCTTCTTCAACTCCTCGACGACGCGACTCTGCTTGCCCTGCATCGCGGCCATCGCGTCGACCAGCCCTTCGCCGGTCTCGTCTTCGATGAGCCGGCGCGACACCTCGTACGCCGCTCCGTCGTAGTCCTCGAATGCGCGGCGAAGGGCGGCAATCGCGCGCGGGTCCACGACGTCGCGTGCGTTCTCGAGCTGCTCGAGGAAGGCCGCGTGAAGCGGGCGCGTTGCGGCAAGAGCTTCGGGGTCACGAGCGGTCGTCGCGTCCTGGAAGCCTCTCCACAGCCGCTCGTACGACGCCTCGAGGCGCGGTTGCAATTCGACTCGAGGAAGATAGTGCCGCTGAAGGGTGGACAGCTGTCGCTCCACTCGGCGCGCGATCGCGGCACTCGCCAGAATCAGCAGAATCTGCGCCAGCGCGGCGATCCCGACAATCATGAAGAGCTTGACGCGGAGGGTCACTCGCGCGGAAGGACTCATCGCATGTCTTTCCCTCTCGCAACGGCGAGATTCCTGACTTTCGACGGAGTGTAGACCCTTCGTCGAAAACGGCCGAGGCTGAAACTCGACGTCCGGCCCAACCGACAACCACATGTGGGCGGGCGGCGCCGAAGGATGGATCAAAGGCGAGGTGACGAGGCACGCCTTCTGTTCGTTTTCACGAGTCGACGGCAGCAGCGGTCACACTCAATCGCCCAGCCCGGTCAGAATCTCGCAGCCGCTCTCCGTCACCAACACCGTGTGCTCGAATTGCGCCGAGCGCGAGCCGTCGCTCGTCACCACGGTCCACTTGTCGGCAAGAACGCGCACTTCGGGGCCGCCTTCGTTGATCATCGGTTCGATCGTGATCGCCATCCCCGCCCGCAGCCGAGTCCCGGAGCCGCGCACTCCCACATGGGAGACGTGAGGGGGCTGATGCATCCGGCGGCCGATGCCGTGTCCACCGAAGTCGCGGACCACGCTGTAGCCGGCCGCCCGGGCGAGTTCTTCGATGGCCGCTCCGATGTCGCCCAGTCGCGCGCCGGCACGGACCACGGCGATGCCTGCATCGCGGCACCGGCGCGCGGTGTCGACGAGCCGGCGGGTTGCGTCGTCCGGCTCGCCGACGAAGAAGGTCGCGGAGGTGTCCCCGTGAAACCCCGCGAGCTCGGTGGTGACGTCCACGTTGACGATGTCCCCCTCCAGCAGGCGTTCGCCGCCAGGAATCCCGTGGCAGACGACCTGGTTTCGACTCACGCACACGGCCGCGGGAAAACCGTGGTACCCGAGTTGGCTGGGTCGACCGCCCTGGCGCTCCGTCTCGGCCCGGACCCACTGGTCGATCTCGACGGTCCGGACGCCGGGCGCGATGCGCGCCCCCACGAGCGCGAGGGTCTCCGCGGCAGCTTGGCCGGCGCGACGAAAGGCGGGAAGATCTCTGGGCCCGAAAAGCTCGATGCTCGCCTGCATTCCGCACCCTGCGCCGCATCCGCAGAGGACGTCCAATACCGTTTCGGTATGCCCGCGCGGCGAGCGCGGATCGGCGGCGGATTGTATAGTGCCTTCTGTGAGTTTCGCGCAGCTTCGTTACTTCGTGGCGGTGGCCGAGGAAGAGCACATGGGGCGCGCCGCCGAGCGGCTGCGCATCGCCCAGCCACCGCTCACCCGGCAGATCCGGGCACTCGAGGACGAGCTCGGCGTGAAGCTGTTCGATCGGACGCCGCGCGGCATGCAGCTACGCGAGCCGGGACGCGCAATGTTGCTTCGCGCGCGGCAAGTGCTGGCGGACGTCGACGCGATGACGGATGCCGTTCGCGCGCGCAGGGGTTCACATGACGGTTCGTTGCACGAATCGCGTCCCGAACGGCCTAACGAATGAAGACCGGGAGTCGGATGGGCGCGAGAGCTCCTGATGCATCCGATCTGGCCAAAGGGTCTCACGAAGCCTGGAAACGACGTCGCTCAATGCATCGATTGCGGGCTGGTTTCGAGCTCTGCGCGCATCGGACCCGTGAGGTACACATGCCGGGTGGCGCCTCGCTGCGCCGGGTAGCGCGCGGGCTTGCTCTGCCAGACGACGACCGTGTCCGTCATGTCGGGGCCGTAGCCGATTTCTTGGTTGTCGTACTTGAGTGTCGCCGCTGACCACCGCGACAAAACGCGCGAGTGGTCCAAAATGCCGCTCCAGACCGGGTTGCAATAGACGACGAACACCTGCGCCGATTCGTTTTGAATCTTGTCTTCGACGCCGGCGAGGAACTGCTCGACGCCTTCGCGGCCGAACGGGTGGTAGAGGTAGAAGACGAACTTGTCGCCCTCGGGCCTGAGCTTGAAGGCGTTTCCCTGCACGAGCTTGATCGGCGTCCGACCCGGGAAGCGCCTGTGCACGATGGCCGCGTTTTCGCGCGCCTTGTCGAGCACCTCCTTCGAGAGGTCGACGCCGATGACTTCTTTGAAATTGAACTCCGACGCGACGACGAGGACGCGGCCCTTGCCGCACCCGAGATCGACGAACGTCAACCCCGATTTGTCGGGGAGCGTGGCCAGGACGCGCCGCACGATTCCGGGTTGCGACCCGCCGTAACAGTGCATCGATTTGCCCGTCTCCGGATCGGGCGCGAGCGCGCGCGCTTCGATGAATCCGCTCGTCTCGATCCCGTATTCGCGATCGAAAGGATGCGGGCGGTTCCACCCGAGATAGATGTCGCGCATGAAAGGGACGCGCGGCAAAATGCGCTTCACGGGCGGCGAGTGCAGGACACCGTAGATCTGGGCGCGGAGCCCATCCCCGAATTTCATCATGGCCGATTACCAGCCTCGCTTGGGAAGGAGATGGAGCATCGTCGTCAGCGCCGGGGCACGCTTCTCGCGCCACACGCTCGCGCGCTGGTAGGCCGCGTGCGCGATCTGGGAACGGAGGGACGCTCGGCATTCGACGCCCTCGGCCCACGTGACGGGCCGCGCGCCCCACCGGGTCTTCGACACGTCGGTGCCGACGGAGAGGCTCACGCGCGAGAGCTTTTGGTCGATGCCGTAGCGGATGGCTTCCGCCACGACGGTCGTCATCACGCTGTATTTGCGCCAGGCCGCGTCGTATCCCGAGAAGTAGAGATACAAGCTTCGACCGACGACGAAACCCATGCGGGCCGCCACGACCTGGCCGCGAATCTTGAGGAGAAAGACGCGCGTCACCCCCCGCGCGGACAGCCGCAGGGCGATGTCGCGGAGAAACTCCTTCGACTTGGGCGTGTCGAACCGGTCGCGGTGCGGGATTCCACCTGTCATTTCGGCGCGCATCGAGTGCAGCGCCAGGAATTGCTCCACCGCGCGCGACACGTCGACCGGCTTGGACGCGACTTCGAATTCGAACTCGTAGCCGTCGCGCTTGAGCGAATTGTAGCAATGGCGGAGAGACTCGCGAATATTGCGCTTCAGGCCGCCGCGAAAGGCCTCCCACGTCGAAGGGAGATCCAGCTCATAGTCGAGTGTCGGATCCGCCCATTGAATGCGATTGCCGTCGTCGAGCGCGCGCGCGAAGCGTTCGTTGAGGCCCGTCCACAGGATCCAGTCCCACCGGGCATCGGCCGAAAGGCGCCCGCGCAGAAGGCGAGCGACATCGTCTTCGTAACCCGGCTCGATGAGGGGACCGCGGAGCTCGCTGATGTAGGGATCGGGACCGAGCAACGCCAGCGTGCGGACAACGAGGGGCCCGAAGCGGCGGTCCGTCTCGACGAAGGGCACGATGCCCACGGCGCGCTGCGCCCGGTCGCGAACGACGTAAATACGGAGCGCGTCGACCACGCGCGGCCCGTGCGAGGCGAAGTGCTTCCACCAGGTGACGTGCCAGTCGTGCAGCGCGAACGGAAAGCCGTTGTTGGCGATTCGATGGAGGCGCTCGTAGTCCGGCCGCAGCCGCTCCAGCTCGCTGACGGAGGACGCCACCTCGATCCCGAGCGCGCCTCGCGTTCGCCCGACGAGCGTCTCGACGTTGTTGTGGAGAGGCATCGCCCGGGAAACGGGCTCACGCGAAAGGGGGAGGGCCAGCATCGGACCGGGCCATCGCAACGGTTGTGCCTAAGCCGAAGGCCCTACATCCACGCGGCTGACCAGCGGGCCGGTGAGCGCTGCTGCCACGGACGGGGCGAATCTGCGTGCGAGCCGTTGCGGGCGCGGTCGCCGCATCGGATGGCGCGTTCCGAACGGGTGTCGGTACGCGTTCAGCGACGGAGCATCACGTAGACTGCTCCCTCGCCGCCGTCGTCGCCCTGGGCCGTCGCGAACGCTGCGATGTGCTCACTCGCCGGGCCTTGCGAGAGCCACGCGGCGATCTCGCCGCGAAGAATCCCCGAACCGCCGGGCGAGTGCGAGCCCTTGCCGTGAATCACGAGGACGCACCGCTCGCCCCGCGCGCGCGTCGCGCGCAAGAAGGACTCGAGCTCCGCGCGGGCATCGACGATCGACATGCCGTGCATGTCGAGCCTTCCGTCGATAGGAAATCGCCCGCGGCGCAAATCGCGGACGGCGTCGTGCGGTATGTCGATGCGGCGCCCCTCCACGCGGCGGCCGTCGTCGGCGACTTCGAACTTGGTCCGCCCTTCGACGAGCGCCCGCAAGTGCTCGTGAACCGCGTCCGCCTCTTCCCGCGCCTTGCTGGGTCCCCACGCCGCCGCGTGTCGCGCTTCGGCCGACGGCTCGAGCGTCTGCGCCGACGTACGCCCGCGTGTCCGGTCGAGCGGCTCGACCCCGGCAAACAGCCGGCGCAGCAGCATCGCGTCGTCTTCTTGATCCTGCGGCGCCGAGACGGCGTGGCGGGCAGGTGCCGGTTTGGGGGCTGGCGCGCCGGCTTTCCCGCCGCCGGCGGCCGCGGCCCGCGCCTCCGCTTCCTTGCGCGTCATCTTCTCTTTGAGCGGCCGGAGCGCCTCGAAAGGGCTGTTCCCCGCCTTGTCTTTCTTCTTTCCGCTCATTCGTGCGGCTCGCTTTCGCGCAGGCGCGCGCGGATCGCCGAGAGCACGGTCTGGATCCCGGCGAGGACCCCGTCCTCAAATTGCCAATCCGGATCCCCGAGCTCGGGAAAGTCATGCGGATTGCGAATGTCTTCCCAGGTCAGCCCAGGCCGGAGCCGGCGTGCGAGCGCGAAGACTTTGTGCTTTTGCAGCCCCTCGATTTCAGTGGTGAGCTGCTCTGCCGCCTGCCACGTAATTCGGCTCATGACACGGGGACAAATTAGCACCCGCGCCGGGGCCGGCTAAGCTCTCGCCCCCCATGAACGCGGCCTCGGGATGGACTTCCAGGTGGACCGGCGCTTTGAGCGCCGCCCTAAAAGACGGCGTTGCGCGTCTTTCGGAGGACGTGCAGGCCATCTGTCGGAACGACCCGGCGGCGCGTTCGCCGTGGGAAGTCGCGTTCGTCTACCCCGGCCTCCACGCGCTGTGGCTTCACCGCATCGCCCACGCGATGTGGACGCACGAAGTGCAATTTCCCGCGCGCCTTCTCGCGTACGGGAACCGCTTCCTCACGGGGATCGACATCCACCCGGGCGCGCGCATCGGGCGCCGTGTCGTCATCGATCACGGCATGGCGATCGTGATCGGCGAGACGGCGACCGTCGGCGACGACTGCCTCCTCTACAAGGGCATCGTTCTCGGCGGCACGACGCTCGAGCACACGGTGCGTCACCCGCAGGTCGGCAATCGGGTCGTCATCGGGTCGAACGCGTGCATTCTCGGCGCCATTCGCGTGGGGGACGGCGCGCGCATCGGCTCCGGCAGCGTCGTCGTGCGCGAAGTGCCCCCGGGAGCGACGGTCGTCGGCGTCCCGGCGCGGGTCATCCTCCCCAAGCATGCGCGCTTCGACGCGTCGCTCGACCACGCGAGCTTGCCCGACCCGGTCATCGACATGGTGCGCGCGCTCGCCGAGCAAAACGAGGCGCTGCGCCGGCGCGTGACGGCGCTCGAAGAGCGTCTCGGCGTCGTGGGGCACGAAGCCGAGTTCCACCTGCCTTACGAAGGCGACGAGCTGCCGCCGGCGGACGGGGGGTAGCGCGCCGTGAGCAAAGCCCCCCCGAAGGACGAGACGCTCATCGCCAAGAACCGCCGGGCGTCGTTCGACTACACGATCCACGACCACTTCGAAGCGGGCCTCGTGCTCGTGGGCAGCGAGGTCAAATCGATGCGCGCCGGGAAGGTCGACCTGACGGACGCGTACGTGTCGGTCGAGCGCGGCGAAGCGTGGCTCCGGCAGATGTTCGTGGCGCCGTTCGAGCAAGCGAATACGTTTCCGCACGAGCCTCGCCGGCTCCGCAAGCTTCTGCTCCACAAACGCGAGGTCGCGGAGATCGACAGGGCCGTCGGCCGTGAGGGCTACACGGTGGTCCCGCTACGCGTCTACTTCAAGAAAGGGCGCGTCAAAGTGGAGCTTGCGACGGCGATGGGAAAGAAGATCCACGACAAGCGGGCGGACATCGCCAAGAAGGACGCCGATCGGGACACACGGGTCGCGATGCGGGAGAACCGCCGCGGATGAACGCTCACGTTCACTGGAGGGCCGGCGGCGAGGCTGTTTTCGTCTCGTTCCCGTCGCCCACGAAGGACGCCGTCGTGCTGCGGTCCACCGTGTCCTCGCCGCCGGGATCGCGCATCGAGGGGACGCTCGCGGGCGATGCGGCGGGCGACAACGTCCCGGCCCTCGTCGTGCGCGTCAAAGTGCACGGCTGCAAGAAGCAGCCGGACGGCAACGCGTCCGGCTCGTCGGGCGACTTCGTGCTCGAAGGGCGCCTCCTCGACGCGACGCGCGAGGTGCGCGCCGCTATCGCCGCACGCGTCGCAGCGCCAGCGCCGTAAAGGCGATCGCGAGGAGCGCGAGGGCCACGGCGCTCGCCGGCTCGGGAAGGTTCATCGGCGGCGCTCCGCCGAGCAAGTTGCGGAGATGGCCGCGAGGAACGAGGAGCGCCGCCGCGCCGGTCTGCGCGCCGAGCAGCGCGTCGGCGAAGAGGAACGCCGCGCGCCCTCCGCCGCGTCGGCCGAAGGCTGCGCCGAGGGCGAAAAGGGCGGCGTAGGCGGCGCCGCCGAAGCCCGCAGCATACGCGCTCGCCGCCGCGTCGAAGGCGCGCGCCGGGTCGCCGGGACCGTGCGCGATCGCGGCGACGGTCGCCGCGAGGGCCGCCCCGCAGGCCGCGCTCGCGATCGCGGCCACGGCGATGACGCCGGTGCCCGCGGCGATCGGAGACGCGCCGAACGCGACGAGCGGCGCGACCGAGGCGCGCAGCGAACGCGGGCCGATCGCGGCGCCCACGATGGCGTACGTCATCAGCGGCAGAACGACGCGCCCGAAGACGCCGAGAAGAACATGCGACGCCCCGAGCTGCGCGTCGCTCGACCGCGCCGACAGCGCGGCCGCCACCGCGAGCAGGGTCCAGCCGGCGAGCGCGAGCCAGAGGCTTCGCGCGCGAAGCATTCGGAGAGCCGGCGCGGTGGCGACGGGGAGTCTCATCCGCCTTCCGCGGCGTCCCGGGCTTCGACGTGAAGTTGCAGCAAGTCGACCCGTGACGCGACGGCCGCGCGAGCCGCCGCGTTGGCGAGCGCCACGAGGTCGTTTCCTTCGACGTGCAGAACGACCGTCTGCGCCGGCAACGCCGCGCTGTACGCGAGGCCCGCGACGTCGGGCTCGCGGACGAGATGACCGGCGAGACTCTCGGCGTCGCGCGGGTTCGCCGTGACGAGCGCCAAACGCAAGCGCGACGGCGATTCATGGGGCGACCCGGTCGGCGGGAGGGCGGCGAGGGGAGTGACGGCGCCGAGGGCGAACGGCGGCGCGCCCGGCGCGAGCCGCTGGAGCGAGCCCGTGCGACCGAGGACGGCGATGTCCTCGCCGAACGCGCAAGCGTCGCGGAGCGATCCCGTCGAGAAGAGCACCGCGCCTCCTTCGCCCGCCTTCGCGCGGATGGCCGCCGCGAGGCGCGCAGTCGCTTCGGCGTCGAGGGTGACGAACGGCTCCTCGAGGAGCACGACGCGAACGCGCGACGAGGTGAAGGCTTCGGCGACCGCGACCGCTTTCGCTTCGCCGCGCGAAAGGGACGCGACGGAGCGCCGTGCCAGAGTCTCGAGCCCCCATGCCGAAAGGCGCGCCGCGGCCTCGGTCGGCGGATCCCCCCGGAGCGAAGCCGCGGCCGACAGCACTTCGTCGACGCGCAGTCGATCGGGCAGCGCGACGTCGGCGGTGACGTGCGCCACTCGTTTTCGCACCTGCGCATCCGTAGGCGAGCCTCCGAGCACGTGCACGGCGCCGCGCCGGGGCCGAAGGGCTCCCGACGCGAGGGCGAGCAGCGTGCGCCCGCCCTCGGGGGCGGCAGACAAAATCGCGTGCGCGCCGGGCCCCCACTCGCTGTCCATCGCGCCGGCCACGAGCGGTCCGCGCGCCGAGGTCACCCCCTGAAAGGTGATCACGTCGCGTCCCCGGAAGCGCGCGAAACGCGTGGCGTCCGTGCTTGCACGAGCGCGATGGAAATCGCGACGACCGCCGCGAGGCCGGCCCCGGCGCGCACCATCTTCAGCGCGCTCGCCCAGGAGGTCGCCTCGACGCCGGTCAGGAGAGCATCGAGCGCCGCGGGAATCGACGTCAGCTCTTGCCACCCGGCGGGCAGCGCGGCCTCCGTCCATGGCGCCAGAAGCTCGGGCAGCACGAGCACCGCCAAGAGGCGCAGGTAGCCGCGGATGCGCGAGCGAGCCCCGAGCGCCGCGAACGCGACCGGCCCGACGGTCGCGGCAAACGCGAGCGCGTAGACGAGCGCCGCGAGGCTGTCGCGCGCCGTCGCGAGGGGATCTCTCGTCATGGCGGTCGCCGCGAAGCTCGCCAGGAGCGAAGGTCCACCGACCGTCAGCGCCATCACGACGACGACGCCCGCCACGCGGCCGCGCATGTAGCGGCTTGCCCGCACGCCGCGCACGCGCGCCAGCGCGACAATCCCCTCTTCCCAGTCCCGTGCGACCGCGCGGAGCGAGCTACCGAACGCGAGCATGACCCCGGCGCTCCACGCGACGGCGAGCGTCGCGCGCGTCGGAAGGTGCGTGAGATCCGCATGGCGCGCGACCAGGCAATAGGCGATCGCCGCGAGCGCACCCAGGGCCGCGATGGCGATCGCCACGGAAGCGAGCGCGCCGCGGCACGCCAGCCAGATCCCGAGCGCGAGGGCGAGCGGCCGCTCGCGAGGGCGATACACGCGGGTACGAAATCACAGCCCCTCGCGTCGGCGCAAGCGCATGTGCAAGACTCGTGCGGCCCGCCGGCCCGATCGGGTCGCGCACGCTCCCGTATGCTAACCCCGGCCTCGGTCCCCTTCGGCCCTTTCGGCCCCCTCAGCCGACGTTTGCTCTGGGTCGGGACGACCGCGTGCGCGGGCGTCATCGCCATCGCGAGCGGGGAGGGCCGCGAGCCCGCGGCATGGCTCGGATGCGGCCTCGCGCTGGTTCTTTCGTTTCACGCGACCCGCCTGCCGGCAGGGATCGCCCGCACGATGATGTGGGCCCTTTCGCTCGTGGTGGCGTCTCTCGGGGCCGTCGCAGGGAGCCATGGCGCCGCCGCTTGCGCGGCGATCGGCCTCTTCACGTGCGTCAGCGGGGCGGTCGTCGCAAACGCCCGCATGCCATCCTCGGGCGGCATGGTCCCGGTGGCGCGCCGGGCGGCCGGCCCGTGGGTCGTCCTTCTGGCGGTCGTGGGATGGCTCTCGATCGTGGCGTTCGTCTCGCCCCCCCAGCGGGCCATCGCGTGGCTCGTGGATCACGCGGACGCGTGGGGATGGGGCGCGCTGGCCGTCGGCGCGGGCGTGCTCGTGGGATCGACGGAACGAGCGCTGCGACGGCGTCACCTCGAGCTCGACGTGCGGGCACGGGGGCTCGCGGCCCGATCGTTTCTCGTCACGTGGTCGGTGACGTGCGTTCTCGCAACGGTCTGCGGTCCCTTCGAGGCCGAGAGCGCGGCGAGGGCAGGGGTCGCCGTCGGCGCTGCCGGCGTCGCCCTCGCCGCGCTTCATCCGGACGCGGCGCGCGTGGCGCGCGTCGGGCGCCGGATCGTGACCCTCGCGCTTCTCGGCGGTGGTCTCGTTCTCGCCGCGGCCGCTGCCGTCTCCGGTCGCGCCGATCCATGGTTTGCCACGTTCGTTGCCGTCGCCGTCGCTCTCGGGACCGGCTCGATGGCGTCGCGGGTCGAAGCGCCGCTGCGACCCGCAGGCGGCCTATGGCTCGATGCGTTTGCGCAAGGAGCTCGAGAGGCGGCTCGCGCCGATCCGGAGGACGCGATTCGCCAGGCCCTCCTCGCGCTTCGCGCTCCGCTCGGGCTCGACCTGCCGTCCCCGGAGCTCTGGACCTTTTCGCCCGTACGCCGGAGCGTCGTCGACGCGGCGGGTTATCTGCACGAACGCGAGACCGAGCTCCCGCGCGATCTCCTCGAAGTGACCGGCGGCGAGCCGTTCGGCACGCTGCGCACCGAGGTGCTCGAGGCGCTGGAGGTGCGCCGCCCCGACCTGCGCTCGCTTCGCGCATGGATGACCGATCGGGGAGCGCTGGTCGCGACGCTCGTCGCGGCTGACGGCGAAGTCGACGGCGTTCTTCTCCTGCCCGCGGGGCGGCGCGCGGAGCCGCTGGCGCTGGAGGAGGTGCTCGCGCTGAAGGAGGTCGCGCTCGCGCTCGCGAAAGCGTGCCGCGCCCGGGGCACGGTCTCGCGTCTGCTCGCGCGAGGACGCGACGCCGACGCACGCGCAGCCGCCGCAGAAGAGGCCGTAGGGCGGCTCGAGCAGGAGCGCGCGGTGCACGCTTCGCGTCACGCGTTCGCTGCGGCGCGATTGGCGCGGCCGGCCTTGATAGGCCCCTACGCGGCGGCTTCGCGCCTCGCCCTCGATGCGCTCGAAGGGCGGACGGCGGTGTCCGCGCCGATCGCCCTCGTCGGGCCGAGCGGGGTGGATCCCGTTCCGTACCTCGCGCGCGCGCATTCCGTCGGGGCGCGGAAGGACGCGCCCTTCGTCGTCGTCGACGGCGCGAGCGCGCGCGAGCAGGACGCCGCGCGATGGGCCGACCCGACGGAGTCGCCGCTGGCGCACGCGGACGGCGGGATGCTCGTGCTCCTCGACGCGGGGGCTCTTCCCGGGAGCGCGCAGAGGATGATCGCGCGCGCGCTCGCCGATCGGCGCGCACCGTGGTCGGGGACCGAACGGAAGCCGCTCGACGTGCAGCTGGCGATCACCTCGGTCGGCCTGGCGGGGCTCGATGCTTGGCGGGATCGCATCGATCCGGCGCTCCGGGCGGCCGTCTCCGACGCGTTCGACGCGCTCGTCGAGCTCCCGCGGCTCGCCGATCGGCCGGAGGACTTTCGCGCGATCCTGACCGATCGACTGGCCCGCGAGGGCATGCGAACGCGCGGACGGCCGGTGGGAATCGAGCCGGCGGCCTACGCCCGTTTGACCGAGTACGAATTCCCTGGCGACGACGTGGAGCTCTCGGCGATCGTGCACGCCTTGGTGGCAAGTTGCGAGAAGGACATGGTGCGAGTGGCGGACGTGACGCGCATCGGGTCGTTGGCGGCGAAAGACGGCCCTTTTCCGGGTGCCGCATCGCAAGCCAAGCGACAGAAAGATCCACTGTCGGCGTGAGCCGTCCGCGAAGAATCCGTCCCCGTGCGTGGCGGCCCATAAAGTGGCCTTGTCTCGCCGCTTTCGAGCATGTTACTCGTCCACGGCCGCGCAGGTTCGAGCGCGAGGAGAACGACCTCATCATGCATTCGTTGCAAAGATTGGCGACGCAAGCGTTGCGATCGATCGGCCCCGGCGCACTCGCCCTCGCGGGCGCGGCCCTGGCCCTTCCAGCCGCCTCCGGCTGTGGCGGCGAAGGGGACAACCCGTACAAGCCGCAACCCGCGTGGTCCGGCAGGCCCGTGAGCTTGCCCTCGCCGCCCGCGATGCCGACGACGCCGGTCAAGGCGGGCGATGCGTACACCGTTTACGGCGCGATTCATCAGCTGCGCAGCATGATGCACTCGAAGGACGTGACGGCGCAGCCGATCTCCATCGTCGGCTACATCGTCGATTCGAACATTCCTCGCGCCCCCGATTGCGCCGTCCACAAGACGGGCAAGAAGGACCCGGACAATTGCAATCCCGAAGTGCCGAGCTTCTGGATTGCGGACGACAAGGGCAACGACAAGGGCCCGAAGATTCGCATCGTGGGTTGGGCGCGTAACTTCGCGGTCATTTACGACGCGATGGTCGCCTACAACAAATTGAAGCCCGGGGACCAACCGAAGGACCCGGTGATGGACGACATGCTCAACGTCGCCGTGCCGTTCCCGCTGCCTGCGGTCGGCATGAAGGTGAAGTTGACGGGCGCCTACAACGTGTCGAAGAACGTCGTGTCCGAAATGGTGGCCGAGCCGGTCGGCGGCGTGATGGCTCTGACAAAAATGGAAGTCGTCGAACCAGCTCCCGAGCCTGCCAAATTCGCGAAGCCGGTGCACTGATTCGTTGTGGCCTTACCGCATGAGCTCCCGGCTTTCGCGATAAGGCCCGTTTCGCTTCAGCATGGGAAACAAATAGCCATCGTTGCCGCTCCGTGTCTCGCGATGGCGCGGCCATGCGATCGCGCATGGCCGCTCGTGCTCCGAGAGGACCTTGCGCGGTCGGCACGCTCCGTTATGTTGGGGGGGCTCACGGACGTTTCCACGGCAAAGACTGCTCTCTCGGCTCACGGGATCGCGGCTCGCGCTCGACGGCAACGCAACGTGTGGACGCGGTGGATTGCGCCACCGCGGCCTGGCTCTGATTTCGCGGCCGATCGGATGACAGGTGTAGGGTGAACGCGACGATGCGCGATTTCGGACCGCCAGCGGAAAAGAGACAGCCATGGGAACGCGCTTGTACGTGGGCAACCTGTCGTTTTCGTCTACGAATGAGACGGTGCGCGAAGCCTTTGCACGGATCGGCGAAGTGACGGACGTTCACATCGTTACGGACCGTACGTCCGGGCAATCGCGTGGCTTTGGATTCGTGACGATGGGCACCCCTGCGGAAGCCCAGAAGGCCATCGAAGCGATGAACGGTGCGCCATTGGACGGGCGGCCGCTTCGCGTGAACGAGGCGGAAGAGCGTCCGCAGCGTGGTGGATTCGGGGGCGGGGGCGGTGGCGGCGGCGGAGGTGGTGGTGGCGGCGGGCATGGCGGTGGGGGCGATCGCCGTCGAGGCGGTGGTGGCGGCGGCGGCGGTGGCGGCGGCGATCGCCGCAACCGCTGGTAGCTCGCTTCGCTTCGCCCTCGTTCGCGATACGGCGAACGGTTGGGCCGCGTTCGCCGAGTTCGGCGGACGGAGTGGACAGCCCGAATCGCGGGCAGTCACAGGTGTCGTCTACCCCGGAAGGTCTTTGATATGAGCAACCCCAGCATTCAGAAGCGCCAGAAGGAGCGCGACCGGCAAGAGCACCAGCGCGCGAAGGCCGAGAAACGCAAGCAGCGGCGTGAGGATAGCGGCAAGCCGAAGACGGGCGCCGACGGTGAGGATCCGGATATCGCGGGAATCGTCCCCGGGCCCCAGCCCGTGGTGGAAGAGGAGATCGGCGTGATTCGCAACGCGTCGGGCTGATCCGGATCGCCGAAACGGCCTCGGTGGAGGCCTGCGCGACAGGGCCGGTGACAAGTCGGCGGTGACAACTTGGGCTCGTGACTTGCGCCGCGAACTAGGGCAAGTTCCTGCCCATGCGCTTGGCGATGATCGGTCTGGGCAAGATGGGCTACAACATGACGCTCCGCCTCATCGGTGGTGGCCACGAAGTCGTGGCGGCCGATAGCAACGCGGAGGTCGCTCGCGAGCTGAGTACCAAAGGTGCCGTGTTCGCCGCGAACACGAAGGACGCCGTGGGCAAGCTCACGGGCCCGCGGGTCGTGTGGATCATGGTGCCCGCGCAGGTGACCGACGCGGTCATCGAGGACGTTGCGAGCCATCTTTCGTCCGGCGACGTGATCATCGACGGCGGCAACTCGAACTGGAAGGACTCGCAGGCGCGCGGCGCGCTTCTGGCGAAGCGCGGGATCCATTTCTGCGATGCCGGCACGAGCGGCGGCGTCTGGGGTCTGAAGAACGGCTACTGCATGATGGTCGGCGGCGCGCCGACCGCCATCAAGACGTGCGAGCCGATCTTCAAGACGCTCGCTCCGGAAGGCGGCTACGCCCACGTCGGCCCGGTCGGAGCCGGCCATTACGTGAAGATGGTCCACAACGGGATCGAGTACGCGCTGATGCAGGGCTACGCCGAGGGCTTCGAGATCATGAAGACCGCGCCGTTCCCCCTCGATCTGCACGGGATTGCGGCGATCTGGGGCCACGGGTCGGTCGTTCGCTCCTGGCTTCTCGAGCTCCTCGAAAACGCGCTCGCGACCGACGGCGACCTCAAGTCGATCAAGGGCTGGGTGGAAGACTCGGGCGAGGGCCGGTGGACCGTCCAGGCCTCGATCGATCAGAACGTCCCCGCGCCGGTCATCACGCTCTCGCTGCAGACGCGCTTTCGCTCGCGCCAGGAGGAGTCGTTCGGCGCGAAGATTCTCGCAGCTCTCCGGAATCAGTTCGGGGGCCATGCGGTGAAGAAGTCGTAGACGCGGTCCAATCTGCGATGGTCAATCCGTTCCGCGCAGGGCTCGAGACCGAGCGCGCGTGTCTGCCGGCCGTATTCGTCATCTTCGGCGCGTCGGGCGATCTGACGCGTCGAAAGCTGATTCCCGCGCTCTACAATCTGGCCCTGTCGCGGCTCCTGCCCACGGGGATGTCGATCGTCGGCTTCGCGCTGCCGGAGATGACCGACGAGCAGTTCCGGGCGAGCATGCGCGAGGGCGTCGCGCAGTTCTCGCGCCGCAAGCCCATCGACGAAGTCGTCTGGGAAGACTTCGCGAGCCGCTTGCACTACGTGTCCGGCAAGTTCGAAGACCCCGCGAACTTCGCGCGCCTGCGCGAGGCTCTCGAGCAGCTCGATCGCAAGAACGGAACGCGCGGCAATCGCATCTACTACCTCGCGATCCCGCCCAGCGTCTTCCCCGTCGTCAACGACAACCTGTCCAAGGCGGGGCTCGTCGCGGACCCGGAGGACGGAAACCGCTACACGCGGATCATCGTCGAGAAGCCCTTCGGCCGCGATCTGGCGACGGCCCAAGCGCTGAACGCGGATTTGCATCGGGTGTTCGCGGAAGAACAAATCTTCCGTATCGATCACTACCTCGGCAAGGAGACGGTGCAGAACATCGTCGCACTGCGCTTCGGGAATGCCATCTTCGAGCCGCTCTGGAATCGCAATCACATCGATCATCTCCAGATTACCGTCGCCGAGGACATCGGCGTGGAGGGCCGCGGCAAGTTCTACGAGGAAGCTGGGGCGATGCGCGACATCGTCCAGAATCACCTCCTGCAGCTCCTCATGGTGACGGCGATGGAGCCCCCGGTCTCTTTCACCGCGGACGAGGTTCGCGACGAGAAGGTGAAGGTCCTCCGCGCGCTGCGGCCCATCGTCGGACCCGACATCGCGAAGCTCACGGTCCGCGGGCAATACGGGCCGGGCAACATGGCCGGCCACGCCGTCGCGGGGTACCGCCAGGAACCGAACGTGAGCCCCGAATCGAACATGGACACGTTCGTCGCCATGCAGCTCGAAGTCGACAACTGGCGGTTCGCCGGCGTCCCGATCTTCGTGCGCGCCGGCAAGCGGCTCGCGCGGCGGGTGACCGAGATCAGCATCCATTTCAAACACGTGCCCCACGCGGTGCTGGCGCCGCCGAGCATGTCGCTCTCCCCCACGTTCCAGGCCGATCTGCGCGTCGAGGACGCCTCGCGCGTGGATCCGGACGTCCTCGCGATTCGCATCCAGCCCGACGAGGGGATCGGTTTGCGCTTCGTGGCGAAGGTCCCCGGCCCGTCCATGACGCTGCGACCCGTGACGATGGACTTCCGTTACGGCTCGGTCTTCGGCGGCAGCGGACCCGAGGCGTACGAGCGGCTGATCCTCGACGCGCTCTTCGGCGATCCGACCCTCTTTGCGCGCGCCGACGAGGTCAGCGCGGCGTGGCGGTTCATCACGCCGATCCTTCAAGGCTGGGCCAAGGAGCCGCCCGAGAAATTCCCGAACTACGCCGCGGGAACATGGGGACCTCGGCGGGCGTTCGATCTCATCGAGGCCGGCGGCCGAGCGTGGAGGCGACTGTGAAAATACCGCTCGAAGGCGTCGAACGCGCCATCACGAAGCTCTGGGAAGAGGAAGCGACGAAATCCTCCGCGCCGCGCCTCGAGCTCATGACCGTCGTCGCTCTGGTGAGCGATGCGCGCCTCCTCGATCGCGCCAAGAAGGCCGTGAACGACCTCGTGTGCGCGCAAGCCGCGCGAACGATCGTGGCGGTGTCCTTGCCGGGAGGCGAGGCCGAAATCACGGCGGAGGCCGCGCTCCACCGCCGTTCGCCGGATAGCCCCGCGCGGGGCGACGCGATCGTCCTCGAAGCGACGGGCGCGGGGCGCGAATGGCTGCCCGAAAACGTCGATCGTCTGGCGCTGCCGGACCTGCCGGTGTGCATCTGGTGGGTCGGCGACCTGCCCGACCACGACGATCTGTTCGACCGCCTGCTCGGCATCGCCGACATCGTCGTCGTCAACTCGTGCGAAATGGACCTTCGCGATCTCGAGAAGCTCGACGGGCTCGTGTCGCGGTCGCGCGATCGATTCGCCCTGAGCGATCTCACGTGGATCCGCCTCCGGCCCCTGCAGGAGCTCATCGCGCGTTTCTTCGACGACGAGGCGGCCACGGCGTGCCTCTCGTCGCTGTCGCGCGTCCACGTCACGTTCACGCCTCGCGAAAATGAGCAGGACGCGGCCAGCACGCAGGCGGGCCTGCTCTTCGGGTGGATCGTGCACGTGCTCGGGCTGCCGACGGATCCGGCCGGAGTGCGCTGGCACCGCGAATCGACGTGGAGCGAAGCGAGCCTCGGGGGCATCGTCTTTCGCTTCGATCGCGAGGACCGGCCGGAGGTGCCTTGCGGCAGTCTCCTCGGCGTGCACTTCGAATGCGAGTCCGCGCGGTTTGCGATCGAGCGGCAGAAGGACGATCCCGACGCGTTCCGCTGGTCGCGCGAAGTGCCCGGGGTCGCGGCGCCGCCGCAGACGTTTCGCGTGGCGATTCACGACGAGTCGACGCTCCTCATCCGCTGCCTCGAGCGGCCCAAGCACGACCGTTTGCTCGAAGCGAGCCTTCGCGCCGGTAGCCGCGCCGTCCGTCCCGTCGCCCCGCGGCTTTCGTCGCGCCCGGGCGCCGGCTAAGCCGCCGCGCACGGTCGTGCTCCGGGTCGCTTTCGACAGCCGCGCTCTTCGCCGCGGACTGCGCCGCTTCGGGTCATCTTCGACCTCCTCTCCTCCCCTCCCTGTTTCTCGCTCACGAGCGACGCATTCGAGAATCGCGATCGTCTTGGGCGGGGCGTGGGTCTCGCTTCTCGCCCTTGGCTGCGGTGGCGCATCGGCCGTTCCGTATGCGGCGGGCGCGGGGCCGTCATCCCACGGGGCAGCCGCTGGCGCGGAGAGCAGCAATCTGACCCGCGGAGATTACGCCGGCTCCGCCGCGTGTCGGCCCTGTCACGCCGACGTCGCGGCCGCGTGGGATCGCTCGCCGATGCATCGCATGACGCGCGACGCCCGAAGCGCGGAGATTCGCGCGCCCTTCGACGGCACGACGTTTCGCTTCAAGGGCGACGCGGTGGTCCTCGAGCAACGCGGGGGGGATCGCCTGATGCGCATCGAGACGGCCGCGGGAACGAGCGAGACCTATCGGGTCACGCGGGTCATCGGCGGACGCACACGCGAAGACTTTGCCGGCGTGGACGAGCGTGCCGGCGGCGAGGAGGTCGTCCTTCCCGTGTCTTACGTCTTCGCGACCCACGCGCTTCGGTACAAGGGCTACTCCGTCATGGTCCACGAGCGCGATGGCCTTCGCGCGGGACCGGCCTGGAGCCGCACGTGCATTTTTTGCCACAACACCGTGCCGGAGATGGACCGGCTGCTCGGCGCGATCGGCGGGCCCCGATCGCACGGATACCAGGGCGAGCAGGTCGACGCGTGGCTCTCCCCCGATCGGCGCGCTCGGGTCGAAGTCACGGACACGGCGGCGTTCGCGCACGACGTCGCGAGCGAACTCGAGCGGCTCGGCGGGGTGCAGCCGCGCGAGCAGGACCCGAGCCGTCTCGCGCGCGAGGCTATCGACGTCGTGCGCAACGCCTTCGATGGGCGCGCGCTCGTCGAAGAAGGGATCGGCTGCGAGGCGTGCCATGGCGGCGCGCGCGCCCATGCGTCGAATCCGGCCGTATCGCCCTCGTTCCTCCCGACCGCGTCGTGGCTTCGCGTGACCGACGCGCACGCGGGCCCGGCGGAGGCGATCAATCGTGTTTGCGCGCGCTGCCACCAGGTGCTCTTTTCGCGATACCCGTTCACGTGGGAGGGGGGCCGGCGCGAGCAGCGCGACCACGGCGCCGGAGGGAGCCACATCAATTCGGGGGAAGGGCGCGACTACCTGCTAGGTGGATGTTCGGGCGCGATGGCCTGCACCGCATGCCACGATCCGCACGGCGGCGGAAACGATCGCGAGAGCTTGCAGGCGCTCGGCACGCCGGCCGGCAATCGGGTGTGCCTCGGTTGCCATTCCGAGTTTGCCAAGCCGGACGCGCTTCGTGCGCACGCGCACCACGATCCGGAGGGGGCCGGCGGCGCATGCATTGCCTGCCACATGCCGCGGAAGAACATGGGCCTCGACGGCGCACTGACCCGCTACCACCGGATCGGTTCCCCCACCGATCCCGCGCGCGTGCTCGGCGACCGCCCGCTCGAGTGCGCCCTCTGCCACGCAGACCGCACTGCAGGCGCGCTCGCGAGCACCATGGAGTCGTGGTGGCCCGTTCGCTATCCGCGGCAGCGCCTCGAGGAGCTGTATGGGTCGCTCGACGCCAACGTTCTCCGGGCGACGCTCGAGCGGGGCAAGCCGCACGAGCAGGCGGTCGCGATGGCGGTGCTCGCGCAGGCCGGCGCGCGCGATGCGGTGCCCCTCATCGCGCCGAGTCTCGTCGGCGAATACCCGCTCATCCGCGAATGGGCCAAACGATCGCTCGCGTCGATCCTCGGGCGCTGCGACGTCGACCTCGCTGCGACCGACGCCGTGCTTCGGGAGCAGGCTTCGCGCTGCGTGGGGTTCGCTGTCGGTGTCCCCGCGCCTGCAGGCGGCAAGGAGGAAGACCCCGAGGACTGAGCTCCGCGGGAAACGAGGCGCGCATCGTGCTACCACGGCCCTCGCCGTGCCCTCCTCCCGCGAACGCATCCAGGCGCTCTACGCCCAAAAGCCCGTGGTCCTCGCCCCCATGGAGGACGTGACGGACGCGGTCTTCCGCCGTCTCTGCCGTAAGCACGGCGCCACTCTCGCGATGACCGAGTTCGTGAACGTCGAGGGGCTTCTTCGCGGCTGCCGCAACGCGCGCCGCAAAGTATCGCTCGCGGACGACGACGCCCTCACCGGGATTCAGATCTATGGGTCCGATCCGGATCGCCTGGCGGAGGCGGCCGGCGTGGCTGAAGAAGCGCAGCCTATTTTCATCGACATCAATTGTGGGTGCTGGGTGCCGAAGATCGCGGGCCGCGGCGCCGGGGCCGGGTGGCTGCGTGACCCGGTGGCGATGGTTGCGATGGCCAAGCTCGTCGTGTCGCGGGTGTCCGTCCCCGTGACGGTGAAGACGCGGATCGGCTTGGGGCCCGAGTCGCATATGCCGATTGTCGACCTCGCGCGTCGGTTGGAAGACGCAGGGGTCGCGGCGATGACCCTTCATTGCCGGACGGCGCAGATGGGTCACTCGGGCGCGGCCGATTGGTCCTGGGCTGCTCGTGCGCAGGCCGCCGTCGGCATCCCGGTCATCGTCAACGGTGACGTGCGCAGCGCGGAGGACGCGAGGCGCGCGCTCGCCGAGACGGGCTGCGCGGGCGCCATGGTGGGCCGACGGGCCATCGAGCACCCTTGGATCTTTCGGGAGGCCCGGGCGCTCCTCGACGATGGCCAATCCATCGCGGCGCCCACGGCGGTGGAGCGCATTGCCCTTTGCTGCGAGCACCTCACCGCCAACGTTCAGCAGAGGGGGGAGCCGTTCGGCGTCCATTGCACGAGGCGCCACCTCGCCGGCTATCTCAAGGGGCTGCCCGGCGCCGCTCTGCTTCGCCAGAAGCTCAATCTTTGCGATTCGCTCGAGGGTTGCCTCGAGATTCTCGACGGCGCGTTGCGGGCGCCGTCGTTCGCAGCCAAGGACTCAGAACTGGCCTTGCAGAGCTAGTCCGCCGCCGTGGTGGGCGAAGATTGTCGGCGTGGCCTTCAGCGAGCGCAGAGTCGTGGTCGCCGCCGAGGCATCGACGTGCTGCTTGCCCGAGTCGTGCAGGAGCGAGATCGCGAAGTACGTCGCGACGGCCGCGCCCACGCCGGCCGCCACGAAGCCGACGGTCGACACCGTAGCGTCGGTACGCGCGTCGCTGATCTTGTTCAATCCGTCCTGGCTCGTGCACTGGTTATTGGGGCACTCGCTGCGGGCCGTGTCGCGCGCGCTGAGCGTCAGCGCGCCGAAGATCGAACCCACCACGACGCCGACCCCGGTAAAGGCGACGGACGTCCAGAGGATCGCGCGGCGACCTCCGTCGTTGTCGGCAGGAGGAGCCGTGGGCGTCGCCGGCGTCGTGCCGGTCGTCGGCGTCACGGGCGCGGTCGTGGCCACGGGCGCAGGCACGAGCGGCGGGACTTCCACCGGCGTCTTTCCCGGCTCGGAGGGCACGGTCACCTTCTCTTGCCACGACTGCATGTTCGGCGCGGACGCCTCGATCAAATGGCTTCCCGGATCGACCGGCAGCGGTGTTCCAATCGCCGCCGAATTGAGCAATGCGTCGTCGACGCGGAGTTGCAAGCTTGGAATCGCCGGCGCGGTGATGACGATATAAGCGAGGCGGGGCTCCAGCGCGTCGACGTGCTTTTGCGCGAAGGCGACGCGCTCGGCCTGGCCCGACCGCTGTGCCCAG
>DATHQY010000358.1:0-4075 GCA_035482215.1 Polyangiaceae bacterium
CGACGACGTCACGTGTTTCTACTCGTCGTCGGTCAGCGACACGACGCCGCTGGCGTTCGTCGAGCAAGACGAAGAGATCATCGGCGGAAAGGATCTCGCCCATGTCCGGCTGACCCTCAATCCGGACTTCGTGGACAATACGTACGGGGCAAACGCCGTCGGATGGGGCGGGACCGACGCGGGCGGACCCGGGATGGGGATGGCGAGCCACGGCCACACGTTCTTCGACCTCATCGACAGCGACCACGCCGAGTTCGACTTCGCCGACGCGAAGGGAGACATCGTCCTCGCGTTCGACGAAGACTACTGTTCGGCCGACGCGAACGCTCCCTCGGGCTACGCGTGCCTCGGCGTCTCGGGCGGTGACGGAGCGATGATCACGGGCAGCGCGTCGTCCGTCGAGTACTACGCGACCTCGCTCGACCGCGACCTCAACGCTTGCGGCTACGAGCAATACACGACCGACTCGCCTCCGACGGACGCTTCGTACACGCCTTCCCCGGAGGCGCCCGACTGGGACTTCCGCGTGGTCTACGACGTATGGGTGCTGGAGTCCGCCCTGCCCGCCGGGTGGACCGTGTCCATCCCGTACGTTCACGCCTCGCCCAGCAAACTGCAGTCGACCTACACGGTCACCGCAGCGCCGTGCCCGCCCCTGCATTGCGTGGGCGAGGGCTGCAACCCGGGGGGCACGTGCGTCGGCCCGTGGTGCGACGCCGGATCGTGCGTGGGCGAGGGCTGCAACGGTAACGGCGAATGCGTGGGCGCCGGATGCGAAGGCGGAAGCAGCGGCGGCGGCGGATGCGTGGGCGAAGGCTGCAACAGCGGCGGCGAATGCTTCGGTTTGCTCTGCGACGCGGGCTCGCCCACGGAATGCATTGGCGAAGCTTGCAATGACGGTGGCGGCGCGACCGGCGGATCCTGGTGCCTCGTCGACGGCGCGCAGTGCACCGACGACTCGGCGTGCTGTTCCGGCGGCTGCGACGACGGAATGTGCGTCGGCGAAACGCCGCGGTAGAGCCCTTTGAAGCGCTCTACGTACGCGCCTACCGCCGTTCGCGACGCTTGCGGGCTCCGCTGCGATCGCGCGACGTGCCGAAGTCGTGATCCGGGTTGCGTACCGGCGGGGCGGTCGCGTCGAGCGAGGCGCGCACGCGCTGGACGTCCCCGGCGAAGCGCGTGACGAGCCGCTTGTCGCCAAGGAGCGCCAAGACGAGCGCGCGCATCTCTGGATCCTTCACGCGGCTCCATCGCGCCAGCACGTCGAAGACCGGCGTGCCGAAACGAACCGCAAACGCCACCGGCGTTCGCGCCAGAGCGTCGACGAGGGCCTTTCGCCCGGGGTACCGAGCCGCCGCGCGCGGCGCGTTGACGGCGGTCTCCCAGGCCTCGTCGAGGCGCTGGAGAACGACGGCGGAGTCCTGCAGCTGGCCGAGCCAGGCTTCGCGCGACAGCGCCATGATCGCCGCCGCCGCGTGGAAGTAGCCGTCCGTCCAGGGCTGCAGCTCGGGGACCAGCGCGTCGCCGGCGGTAGCCCCGATGCGCACGAGCCCCGCAATGACGGCGTCGCGCACGCGAAAGCGCGGATCATCGGCGTGCGCGTGGAGCTCCGCGAGCACGCCCGGGCGCAGCGTGGATTCGGACGCGGCGCGAACGGCGAGCGCCAAGAGACCGCACACCGGAAGAAATTCGCGCGGACCCGCGCCGGGTGCTTCGTCCGCCGAAAGGCGCGCCATGGCGAAGGCCAGCGCGTCGGCCCTGGGATGGCGCGCGCGGCAAACGAGGGCGAAGGCCTCCGCGAGCGCGTCGTTCGCGGTCGGCCCCGGGAGCCGTGAGCCACGCTCGAGGAGCGCATAGAGTGGCGCGACGCGACCCGCGAGGGCCTCGTCGAGCGCGCGGTTCAGCGGGTCTTGCGTCGAAGGCGTGGATGACATGGCGCGGGCGGAGACTAGCGCGGCGCAGACGAGGATGCGGACGACGGCGCGGGCGGCGGGATCTGTACGACGGGTCGACACACGCGGTCCTGCCCGCACTCTTCGTTCGGGCCGCACGGGGGGGAGCAAACCGCGCGGCACGCGCCGTCGTCGCAGGCATAGCCGGCACCGCAGGGCGGGTCGCAAGCGGGTGGAGCGGCGATCGCGGATGCCGGTGCGGGGGCGATCGCCGGTACGGGGCCCGGAGCCACGCGCCAGGCCTGCCCGCGCAGGACGATTTGGTTGGCGTAGCAGCCGTTCTCGAGATGCGGAGTGACGACGCTGGTAATCTGCACGTAGTCGCCGCCTTCGGAGGCAACCTCCTCGCGGAGGAGCGCGAGAGCTTGATCGCGGCTGCCATGCTCGCCGGAAAGGCCGCAGCCCCGGCCGTGGACGGCGGTTACGGGGCCGAGCGGCCGCGCGCTGGGCGGCGCAGGGTGATCGGAGACCTGCACCGCGAGCCCCTCCGGCGACACGGCAGGCGCCGCGGCTTGGCAAGCCGCCGTGGCAACAACGGAGAGCGCGCCCAGGAGCACCGTGCGCGCAATCCACCGAGGGAATCCGTAAGGCATCGGGCGCACTCTCTCCGACGCGAAGAGAACGCGTCAAGCGGGAGCCGCCGGGGAGCGTTGCTCTAGAGAGTCACGATCGCGAGGCGCCCGGTTCCGATCCGGATCTCGTGGGTACTGGTCCGCCGCTCGACGATCGCGGCGGCGCCGGCGATTCCTTTCGATGCGAGCAACTTTCTGGCGCGGAAGACATGCAGGTTCACGAGGAGGGACTCGTTTCCGGCCTCGCGATGCAGGTCGTCCGCGTAGACCCACCCGCAGCTCGTTTCCGGCAAGCCCATCGCGCGATCCGCGAGCCGGCGCTCCGCGAGCGTCGCCAGCGCGCGGTGGTGCACACGCCCGCCCAGATCGATGGTGACGCCGTCGCCGGTGAGTTCGAGTCGAACAAATTCGCCGTCGCGCGAGATGAAGAAGTGGAAGTCGAGTTGATCCAGCACGAGCGGCGCGCGCTCGGCGCAGAGTCGGGGCCGCGCGGCAGTGCCGTGCGACGCCGACGCGCATCCCGCCGTCCAGGCAACCTCCGGGTTTCCCAGCGATGCACACGTCACGAAACGCGGGCTCCTGGCGTGCTCACGATGCGGCGGCACCGCGCGCAGCGGCTCCCGCCGCGAAGAGGGAGGGACGGTGCTCTCGAAGATGGTCAGGGGGGTCATGGTGGATGCTCCTCGTGACAATCGAGAGCGGCGGGCTTCCGCTTTGTGAACGTCGAGGTCGATCTTTTGTCGTCGTGGCTCTCTCGCGGGGCTTCTTCTCGCAAGGACGCGCCTCGCGCACTGGATCGCGCTATCTCGCGCGCGGGCCGGATGCCCGCGAGGAGGGCGTTTGCCCGCAGCGAAATGATGGGGTGCGCGCGGAGGTGCGGCGATGAATAACCTGGCGCGTCATTGGCGTACGCGGGACGCCCTGGCTGCGCGAGCGCGTGGACGCCGCGCGCCGCATGCGATAAGTCGTTGAAACTTCAGGTACGCGCCCGTAGCTCAGTTGGATAGAGCAGCGGCCTTCTAAGCCGCGGGTCGCAGGTTCGAGTCCTGCCGGGCGTGCCAGCGGGATCGTTGGGGATTTCGCTGAACCAGAATTTGGTCATGACAACCGCATGACAACTGCGAAAGCGCTTCTCAATGCCATCGCAGAGGGTCGCGAGCAGGACGCTTGGGCGGCGGCGCAGGGGCTCGCGAAGACCGTTCTCGAGCTGCCACTCGTCACGGTCGCGAGGGCCGTTCTCGACGGGGGCCCCTTCGCCCTGCGGCGGGCGGTGGAGCTGGCCTGGCTCGACGTCCCGCTCAAAGCCCCGTCGCTTCTCATTCTATGCGGAGAATCATATGGGCAAGCGCCCCGACCTCAGCACCCTTCATCTCGATCTCGCGGCACGCTACGCCTTGTACGAGACGCACCGCTTCTGTATTCACCTTCCGCCAGAAGCGTCGCTCATCGACGAATGCGGGGTGCCCAAGAGTCGTCTCGACGCAGACACCCTTGCCACGTTTCTGCACGAATACACGCACTTCACGCACAACGTGTCAACGCTCGCAGGAT
>DATHQY010000359.1:0-9252 GCA_035482215.1 Polyangiaceae bacterium
TCGACCCCTGAGGGACGAAAAGACCTTCGCCAACGAGTAGCCATCGAGCACGCCCTCGCTCATGTCGGCAGACGCCACGGCCCCCGCGCCCGATACCTCGGTGTCCGAAAGAACGTCCTCGATCTCCGACGCACCTGTGCCGTCGAAAACCTGATCACCCTCGACCGACCCCGACGCGCCGCCTGAACTTACTTGTTCGCTGCTCTAGGTCACCCACTGAGAGACAAGGGTCGTCGCGCGCGGCAGTTGGTCGTCGCGCAGACCACTCGTGTAGACGACGAGCGAAGCGCGGTCGCCGAATCCGACCCGGATTAGACGGAGGAACTCTTCGCCCCGCAAGACGGCCACGTGTGTGTGCCATTCGCTATGCCAATGCCGGGGCTCGAGCGCGGAATGAAGCGCCAGCTGCGCGTAGCCCCAGCCGATGAATTGCCGTATCGCGCGCAGAATCCGCGCCCGCCCTTGGATGGTCAGCGTGACCGTTCGCTTGCGCGTGTCGTTGGGAACGACATTGCGTTGAATATAGCCAATGGCCTCGAGCCGTTTCAGCATACGGCTAACGACCGATGGGCAAACGCCGAGGGTGCGCCACAAGTGGCCTTGGAGCGTCGGATAGCGGCCCTTCTTGTGGATGACGTAGAGCATGTCCATGCGAGCCGCGGTCAGCCCCATTTTGCGGAGCGTTCGACGCGTGAGCCCGAGCGTCGCGTAGTACGCGCGCTTCAAACCGAAAAACACAGGGTGCATTCCCGGCCCCAAAGATCATGTCGCGTGCCAACGCACTGAAATGCCTCTCGAACTCGCGGTCGCCGCCGGGCGGCGGCCCCGAACCCGCGCGAAATCGGCGTGACCATGGGCTTTCCATTGCCCAAGCAACGAAAGCCGCATGGGCGACGTATCCGGCCGGGGGCTCTCCCGAGGCGCGGGCTCGCGTGTCACGGGTCGTCCGCGAGCGTCCTTCGGACACGCCGTGATTCCGCTCGACGCACGCGCCGGTCGCGACCGACGAACCGGAATCGGCGCTACGACTTGAGGTGTTCGCGGGCGATGTCCGACCAGGTGCCGGTCGGCTCGAGCTCGAGGTATTTCTTCCAGTGCGTGCGCGCGCGTGTGTGTTCGCCGCTTTGCTCGAGCGCCATCGCGAGATTGAAATGCGCGTCGGCGAAGCGGGGATCGCCCTGCAGGGCCTGCGCGAAGTGGTCCGTCGCTTTCCGCGATTCGCCGCGTTCGAGCATGACGTACCCGAGGTTGTAGTGGGCCTCGGGCTGGTGAGGGTCGATCTCGATCGCGCGCCGGTACAGCTGCTCGGCACCCGGCTCGTCGCCGCGCCGGAAGCGAATATTGCCCAGATTCGTGTACGCGATCGCCAGCGACGGATCGAGCTTGATCGCGCGGCTGTAGAGCTCCTCGGCCTGATCGTACGTACTCACGTTCTCGTCGAGCGCGCTCGCTTGCACGTAAAGGTCGTACGCGGTCTGCGCGCGGGCCGATCCCGACTCGGGACGGAGCATGCGGACGACGTCGTCCTGGAGCGATTGCACCTCGAAATCGAGCACCATCTGCCCGGTGAGCGGCTCGAAGCTTCCCGTGTTCGAGCGGACGACGACGCGCCTCCCGTCCCCCACGATGCGAAGCTCCTGCAGGGGCCGCGTGACCCGCGGCAACGTAGCCCGCAAAACGCCGATCGCCTCGGCCACGTCGCGAATGCGCACGCGATGATCGAGGAGCTCGCGAGTCGCGCGCAGAGCGATCAAGTCCTGGAACGTGTAGACGCGCTGTTTGCCGCGCTGCCCGGAAGGGGTGACGATGCCCGATCGGTCGAGCGATCGCAGGCGCGCCTCGGTGACCGAGAGGAGTTTTGCGACTTCGCGGCGGGTGAACACGTCACTGACGGCATCGGGTGCG
This sequence comes from Polyangiaceae bacterium, assembly GCA_035482215.1. Taxonomy (GTDB): domain Bacteria; phylum Myxococcota_A; class Polyangia; order Polyangiales; family Polyangiaceae; genus Palsa-1150. Next base: position 1,906 of record DATHQY010000359.1, read on the forward strand.
CTCGCCAGGACTCCCGCGCCGGCGGGAGGGGGTTGCGGCGGAGGCGGGGGAATGCGGCCGCCGCCCGCGCCGAACGCGACGTGGATGACCGTGCCGGGCGCGCCTTCGCTCCCGCCGCCCCCCAAGCCGTCCTTGCCGTCGCCGCGACGGCGCTTCCGCTTGCGGTCGCCGACGCCAGCGCCGCCCTTGTCCGTTGTCGTCATGTTGGTAGGCCGCTCACCGCGCTCGTTGCGCGATTGTACCTTCGTCAATCAACGGCGCCTGCACGTCGACGTCAATCCTCACGCCTTGGTCTTCGCAGAGGACGCGGATCTCGCACACGACGCGACCCAGGCTCGACGGCGCGCGAAGCGCGGCCTCGCGGCGCGCGATTCGCAGAGCCCGTACGCGCAGGTGCACGTCTCTCTCGGCGAAGCGCGCCATGAGGGCGACGACGTCCTTTTCCACAACTTGTACCCCGCCTTGTCCCCGACCGAGGCAGGTCGCAAGCCCGTTGGAAGGGAGGATCAAGCTGGTCGAGCCGTACCACACGCGCCCGTCGGCCTCCTGCCGGGCGCTGCCTTCGCTCACGATGTCGGCCTGATCGAACCACTCGCGCCACTGTGCGTGCGACCGGCGAACCACCAGGATCCTGCGCGCGGCGACGAGCGGCGCGGCGCGCGCTTTGACGATCCCGGGGCCGGACACGAAACGGATCGTGGCAAACGCGCGTGCGGGAATCCAGTTTTGTTCCGAACGTCGCCGCTGGGGCGGGAATCCAAGGTTGCGACGCACCCCAGGGGTCAGCCACCCGCGACGCGCGCGATTTCTTCGTCGAGGGGCACGGCGATCGACTCGATCGACAGGCCGCGTGGCGTCGATTCGATCCAGGTGGCGTGCGCGATTCTCGGTCCCGAGCCGGGCGCTTCGCCGACGCTCCCGACGTTCACGACGCGCACGTCACCCACCATGCGGTCGAACGGGACATGGCTGGCCCCGCAGACGATCAAGTCCGCCGGGTCGTCGCCGATGACCGCGTTGATCTCTTCGTCGGTCATGTCGTGGGTGATGGCCTCGGCAGGGTCGACCGGCGAGCCGTGGACGAGCACGAGCTCGCCCCCGTCTTCGAGGGGAATGCGTATGTGCGAGGGCAGCCGGCGGATCCGCTCGAGGATCAAGTCGCCAAGCGCGGTCCGCGTGGCGCGCATTCGCTCGAGGCGTTCGGCTTCGTGTGGGTTTTGCGGGTGCAGGGACGACGGATCGATCGTCGCGACCGCGCGGTCACTGAGGCCCTGCACCATGATCGCGCCGGCGCCGGTGAGGCGGCGCCACGTTTCGAGCGGTTCAGCGCCGGGAAAAACGATGTCGCCCGCGACGAGGAGCTTGTGGAAGCTCCGGCGCTCGGCGGTCGCGAAAACGGCGCGGAGTGCGTCGAGATGGCCGTGGATGTCCGACACGCAGAGGAAAAGCATGGACTTACGCGCTCGCTTCGTCGACGCCGGCGCGCAGGTCGCGCACGAGCGATTCGACCGCGCTCCGGCGCTCCGCAGGAGTCTTGCCTTCTTCGATCGTGCGAACGAGAGCGGTCCCGACGACGACGCCGGCGGCGTGCTTGGCCGCGGCGCGGGCTTTCGCGCGCGAGTCGATCCCGAACCCGATGACCACGGGCCGGCCGGTCGTCTCTTGCAGATGGGCGGCTCGCGCCCCGGCTTCGTCCGCCACGAGCGCTGCGCTGCCCGTCACGCCGGTGACCGAGACGTAATAGATGAACGGCGTGAGCGACGTTTTCGCCGCGGCGGCGACTGCGGCCACCCGCTCGGGCCGGCTCGTGGGTGCGAGGAGCGGCACCACGCCGACGTGGGCGGCGTTGGCTGCGGCGCGGAGCGAGCCGCTCTCCTCGGGCGGCAAGTCCACGACGAGGAGGGCGTCGACGCCCGCCTCCGCGGCTTCCCCCACGGCGCGTGCTTCGCCGAGGACGAAAATCGGGTTGTAGTACCCGAAGAGGACGATGCCGACGCGCGGCTCGGCCGCGCGGATGGCCCGCGCCGCGCGAAGCGTTGCCGAGAGGCCGCCCCCTCGTGCGATCGCGCGCTGGCTCGCGCGCGCGATGGCCGGTCCGTCGGCGGTCGGATCGCTGAAAGGCACGCCGAGCTCGAGGACCTGCGCGCCCGCGCGCACGCAGGCGATGCCGAGATCGATGCTCTCCTCGACGCTGGGATCGCCGACGCAGAGATAGGCAACCAGTGCCTTGGGGGCGCGCGGGGCGCGATCGAAGATCCGCTCCAACCGGTTCGCGACGGTCACGATGCCACCGCTCCGAGCGCGACGCTCTCGACCCCGATGCGATCGAGCAGGGTCGCCAGGTCCTTGTCGCCACGCCCCGAGAGACCCAGCAGGAGCGTCGCGGGCCGGCCCTTCGCGTCGCGCACGCTCCGCGCGATGTCCGCCACGCGCGCGAGTGCGTGCGCCGTTTCGAGAGCGACGATGATGCCTTCCGTCCGCGCGAGCAACGCTACGGCGCCGAGCGCCTCCTCGTCCGTCGCCGAAAGGTACGTCGCGCGCCCGCTGTCCTTGAGGAAGCTGTGCTCGGGCCCCACGCCGGGATAGTCGAGCCCCGCGCTGATCGAGTGCGCCTCGGCGATCTGGCCGCCGTCGTCGCACAAGACGTAGCTCTTCGATCCATGCAAGACGCCGATGCGACCCGCCGTGAGCGTGGCGGCATGGCGTCCGGTCTCGATGCCTTCCCCGGCGGCTTCGACCCCGAAGAGCCCGACCGACGCATCGCCCGCGAACGCGCGAAAGAGGCCGATCGCATTCGACCCTCCGCCGACGCACGCGACGGCTCCGTCCGGCAGCCGTCCGTCCGCCGCGACCACTTGTTTTCGCGCCTCGTCCCCGATGACGCTCTGGAGCGTCGCGACGAGCTCCGGATACGGGTGCGGTCCCGCCGCGCTCCCGACGCAGTAGTGCGTCGTCCGCACGTTCGTGACCCAGTCGCGCATGGCTTCGTTCATCGCGTCTTTGAGCGTGCGGGACCCGCTCGCGACCGGAACGACCTTCGCGCCGAGTAGCTTCATGCGGCCGACGTTGGGGGCCTGGCGCCGCACGTCCTCCTCGCCCATGTAGACCTCGCACGGAAGGCCGAAGAGCGCGCACGCACTCGCCGTGGCAACGCCGTGCTGGCCGGCGCCCGTCTCCGCGATGATGCGCGTCTTGCCCATGCGCTTGGCGAGAAGAATCTGGCCGAGCGCGTTGTTGATCTTGTGCGCGCCCGTATGGCAGAGATCCTCGCGCTTGAGCCACAGGCGTTCCAGAAAGCGTCCCTCGGGATCGAGAGCCCGAGCGAATCGCGTGGCTTGGCCGAGCGCCGTCGGCCGTCCCACGTAGGTCGCCAGCAAGTCCCGCCACTCGCGCTGGAACGAATCGGAGCGCACGATCTGATCGAGCGCGGTGGAGAGCTCATCGAGCGCGGGGACCAGGGTTTCCGCGACGAAGGAGCCGCCGAAAGGCCCGAAGTACCCCGCCCGGGGCGACGAAGCAGACGAGGACGCGGGAGCGAACGAATTCGACGTGGGTCGGTCGGACTGCATGCGAGCGACATTCTGTGTAGCGCAGATGCCGCGCGCAGTCCTGGTCAGGCGCGCGTCACGTGCGGCTTCGTGCGGGGCACCGATGGGGGTCGCGGCGGGTCAAGCGCGCGCGGCTCCGTCCCGGATGCGGGAGGCGCGCCTCTCGTCGTCGAGTGTCGTCCGGTGGCGGCGGCGGCCCCGGCGCGCGAGGTAGCGTTCGGCATATTTGATGATGGCGCTCGCGACGTCGACGCCGCTGGCCCGCTCCACGCCCTCCAGGCCCGGCGAGCTGTTGATCTCGAGGATCTTCGGGCCTTCGCGCGTCTCGAGCATGTCGACCCCGGCCACTTCGAGCCCCATGACGCTCGTTGCGGCGACGGCGACGCGCCGGTACGAATCGCCGAGGAGCGCGCGCACGCCGAGGCCGCCGCGGTGCAGATTGGAGCGGAATTCGCCAGCCTTCGCCTGGCGGCGCATCGCCGCGACGACGCGGCCGCCGACGACGATGGCGCGAAGGTCGCGGCCCTTCGCTTCCGCGATGTACTGCTGAAGCACGATGTCCTGGCCCATGGCCCACAACGTCTCGAGCAGTGACGTCACCGCCTGCGGAGTCTCGGCGATCATCGTCCCGATGCCCTGCGCGCCTTGCTGCAGCTTGACGATGCATGGCGCGCCGCCCACGAGCGCGAGCGCCTGATCGATCGAATCGGGCGTGCGCGCGCAAACCGTGACGGGCACGTCGATGTCCTTCTTCGTGAGCAACTGCATCGCGCGGAGCTTGTCGCGCGAGCGCGCGATCGCGAGCGCCGTGTTCAGGACGGGGACGCCCATGAGGTCGAACTGGCGCACGACGGCCAGCCCGTAGTTCGTGATCGATGCGCCGATGCGGGGCAGCACGAGGTCCGCGTGAGGCGCCGGGTCGTTGCCCAGGTAGATGGACGGCCGGCCCCGCGAAATGACGATGCGAAACGCCAGCGGGTCGGCGACGGATACGTCATGCCCACGGGCCCGCGCGGCCAGGACCAAACGGCTCGTCGAATAGAGCGTGGCGTTGCGGGAGAGGACCAGGAGGCGCATCGCGGTGGCCAGAGGCTACGCGCCGCTTTCGTGGATGCAACCGCCTCGCTGCAATCACGCAGGACCCCCGGGCAACACCGGCCTACGGCTGGCGAAGGTCGGCTGCGACGGCAACACGCGAGGGCTGGGAGCCCGCGGTCGCGGCATTCCACAGGCGCGGGGCGAACTGCGCCGCGAGAATCGCGGTGAGGCCGATGACCCGAAGCCAGAAGTGAGCGCGTTGCGACATGGTCGTTCCCGAACGGGCGGACAACCATCCAGTGAGCATGTTCCGTGCCGTTGTCGCTTGCTGCTCGTGACTGCGAAAATCCCACGTAGTCGGAACCATCGCACGCGCGGTCGCTATGACCGATGCGTCGGTCTTTGGTCACGCCGTCGCGTTTATGACACAGGGTGCGTGTCGCCGCGGACCCCGAGCCCGATCGAATCGGCTTTCGAGGCCCGCACGAACCCGCACGAACGACTTCCGCTCCAAGCGCCGTCGTTTGCGCGCGGTCTACTTGGACGGCGAATTGACCGCTTTGCGCATCAAGTCGTCGAGCGACTCCGGGCCACCCGAAGTCGCGGCGGGGGTTGCCGCTTTCTTCGGTGCCGCTGCCTTGGCCACCGCCGGAGCCGCCGCCTTCGTGACGGGGCGGGCGACGCCGCCATGGCTACGCCGCTTCGATGCCGGCGTGCTCGACGTGGCGCTCGGAGGGGTGCCGTCGCCAGCCGATGGGGACGGGTTCGCGACCGTGTCTTGCGACGGGGGCGTCGCGGCGGGGGGCGCGGGAGCCGGCTCGGCCGGGGGATCCGCCGGAGCCTGCGGCGCTGGCGTCGCGGCGGCCGTCTCGCTTCCATCGCTGGATGCGCGCGCCGCGCCGCCATGCGATCGCGAAACCGTCGCGACGAGCGCGAGGAGGGCGGCGGCCCCGACTGCGCCTCCGATCATCATCATGCGCCGGCGCGGCTTCGCCTCGGCTCCGACGAAAGCTCCGGAGCCGGTAGCAAAGACCGGCGCGTACGGGGTCATGACCGGGGGGACGGTCGCCACCGCCGGAGGAACCGTGGCATCCGAAGGCCGCGGAGGCGGAAGCGCGGGCGGCTCAACCGGCTCTTTCGTCGTGGAGGCTTCCTCGGCGGCCAGTGCGGCTCCGAGCGCGGACCACTCCCCACTCGATCGCACGTCCGGCGATCGAGTCTTTCGCATTTCATCGGCCAATTTGCTGAGCTCTCGGAGCTCTCGGCGCATGTTCTCACGCGTCGACGTCATACGTGCCTCGCTCGTTCTGCGGTGACCCGCGAACGCCGAATGGTTACCCACCTCTCGCTCCCTGCGCGACACACTCGCGTCTCACATGCATTTCACTCGCACCATGTGTGTTGCGGCTTGTCGTTGACAAGCAGCGGAGCGCCGGTAACGAGTCGAACTGGCCCGATTTGCCGAACCTACCCAAGTTGCCCAACCAACCCAAACCTCGCGACCGCGCCGACGAGGAAGACGACGAGCTCGACGAGCTTCCGCCGCTCGACGGCGACGGCGAGGACTCTTCGGACCCGGATCATCCGGCGCGCGATGACGCGGGCGACGATGCCGACGCGGATCTCGATACCGACGAAGAGGGGGGCGCCGGCGAAAATGCGTTGGACGACTCGACCGGCGAGGACGAATCGCCGGATATTCGGGATCTGTCGCTCGATCGCGACGAGACGAGCTGGCTCGACGAGGCAGCGGAAACGCCGGACCTCGACCTCGGCGACATGCCGCTCTTTGCGGTGAAGGACGAGGGCGGCGACAAGGGGCTCGCGCTGGACGAGCCCGATGATCGAATGGTGGACGACGAAGATGCGGGCCTCGCGGAGAGTCCTGCGCGGGTCGGGCTCGATTCGGGCGACGAGGGGCCAATCGACGAGGACGAAGAGCTGCGAGATGAGGATCTGCCGGCGCTCGACGCCGACGACGAAGGGGAATCGGAGGACGCCGGATTCGTGGACGAACGCTTCGCCACGAATGACCCGCTTGGTTTGCCTTGGGCCGCGATTCCTTGGGCGCGCGTGGGGGCGCCTCTCGGCGTCTTCGGCGCCACGGCGATTGCGTGCGCCGGCCACGGGGCCGTCGTCGCCGGGCGAATCGAAACGGACGACGACGCCGGCGAACGCGCGAGCGGGCCTGCGGCCGGCCGCGGAACCCCCGAAGACGGCGACGACGAGCGAAGCCAGCTTCTCCTCGTGGATCTCGAGGGAGCGCGACGCAGGCTCGACGCGACCGGCCTCGAAGGGGCCCGGGTCGTATCGCTCGCGGCTTTCGGGGCCGTAGAGCCGGAGCTCGTGGCGGTCGTAGTGCGGGGAGGGCGCGCGGCGGTCTCGACGGACGGAGGAAGCTCGTTCGAATTTCGCGAGTCCGCCCGGCCGGCGGCGGAGGTGGCCATTGCGTCCGGCGTTGTCTGGGTGCGAACGCGGGACGGCGCCCTACGGCATTGGGGCGAAGACCGGCAGCCGTCCATCGGATCGGCGAGTGCCGGGTCCGCGAGCGGCGCCGCGGCAATCACCACGAACGGGCCGAATCTCGCAGCCCTCGTCGTTCACGAGGACCGCCGGCCGACCGCCATCTTGATGGCGAACGCCGACGGTCTGGCGCGAGAGCCGATCTCCGCGCAAGAAGCACGCGACGTGCCCGAGTCGCGGGCGCCGGCACTTTTTGCTGCGCGAGGTCTCCATGCGGCGTATGCCGGGCGCACGGGCG
>DATHQY010000360.1:0-7862 GCA_035482215.1 Polyangiaceae bacterium
GCGTTCTCCGACCTCGTGATGGACGCGAACAATCTCTACTGGGTCGATCTGATTGACGGCGCCGCGGTCGTGCGCAAAGAGCCGCTCGCGGGAGGGACCGTCGCGAGCGTGGGCGTGGCGTTGGGCTCGTACACCGAGTTCGGGGCCAACACCGAGCCGATCGGCATTGCCGTCGACGACACCGACGCTTACGTCAACCTCGGCCCCGTGATCAAAGTGAATCTGGCCACGGGCGCGGCGACCACGTTCTCCGCGAGCAGCGTCCAGCAGCCTGGAGCCATCGCGGTCAATGCGACGGACGTTTACTGGTTTACGGATTACCAGCTCGCCGTTCACGCGAAGTGACCGCGAGGGGCAAGACGCCTTCGACCGCGCCGTCGGGGCAGTATCGCCAAGCGTCGTACGCGAGATCGTCGAGCTCGGATCGCACCGACGGCGGGCGACGCACGAAAGCTTCGAGCGAGGCTCCGTCCATCCGGACGACGGTCGCGTCGAAGGCAGCCCCCCTGCACGCCAGGCGGCTCCATGCTCCTGCGGCCGGGGGCAGTCGTTGTAGGCACCGAACCCGAGGCTCGCCAACGCGCCGGACGGGGTGCCGACGAGCGCGACCAGCCGCGACTGTTTTCGTCCGGCGCAGATTCGCGCGAATGTCGTCTCCATCGAATCGCCCGCGTTCTTTTGTGTCTCGTACTCGATGTCCTCGCGGGAGACGGTGCTGGGGTCGAACTCCAGAGCTTCGAGCAGGACGGGATCGACCCGTCGCCCCGCAGCGCTCGCCGGGTGATCCCAGTGTGGCGAAGGTCGTGGAACGAGGCGGCATCGAACCGACCACCCTCCCCTCGCCAGCGGCCTCCTCGTGCATCTTCTGGAGGAGCGGAAGCAGGGCGGGCTCGATCGCGACCTTCCGCACGTCCTTCGTCTTCGTGGACTTCACCTCGCCCGTGCTTGCGCGACCGATTTTCTCCCACGCGGCTCGGATGGAGCGACGCTGTGCCCCGGGGGTGCTGCATGCGATGCACGGTTTGCGGTGGAACGCGGTTCGTCGCGACCGAATACAAGACTGGGGAAGTGACCGCGCCAGCAATGGAATGCGCGTCGTGCTCGGCCATCGTGCTCGAGGAAGGCGTCGCGCGGACGGATGCGGAGCGGTCGTCGGTCAAGATCGCGATCGCGCTCCGTGCGGCGGTCCAAGATGCCTCACCGACGCGGCCCACGCTCGACGACGATGAGGAAGTGACTGCGCATTGAACGGAATTTCCCCCGTCCGACTCCGATGGAGCGCCGATGGCCGATCGAACGGGAAGGACTTTCGATGGCCTTGCTGGCACGTGCACATTCGAGCCCTCAACGGAGGGATCGTTGCCATTGTCAACGGTCTCCGTCGCCCGCGGTCTCCCCTCTACCGAGACTCAGAAGCACCCGGCGATCCCCGCCGTGACGGCGGTCTGGCCGGCATTCACCACGGGCATGAGGAGCAGCGTGGCTTGATGGATTTTGCGGCGCGGGACGGACGCCGCCCGCTCCCGTGCGAGGACGGCGGCATCGATCGCGACGGCGGCCACGTACCCAATCGCGCCGCCGGCGAGCGCACCGCCGAGCCCTCGTAAGCAGATGTCCCCGGTGTCGCCGCAACCCGGCGTACTCGCTTCTTCAATCGCCACGCCGATCAGGGCCAGCAGCACCGGCGCGGCCACGCGCAAGGCAACGTCTCCGAGAGCAAGCCCCGCGAACGCGCCCGCGGCGACCGAGTCGAGGATCAGCGTTTGCCACCCGTACCATTGTCCCGACGGCGACTCGGTCGGTGGCGCAGCAGGCGCGCTTTCGATCGCGTCCGTTGTCACTGCTGGACCCTTCGCCCGAACGGGACTCGTCACGTCGGCGGGAACCGGACGACAGGTGTTGTCGGCCGGCGTCTGTGTTGCTGAAACGCTCACGGAGCGGTGCGGGCGGGGCTCGAGAAGCGCGACGCGCGCGCCAAGGTCGCAACGACTCGTCGTATAGGCTCCTTGCCCGTATGCTCTCGACGCATGCGGATCGTGGTCACGAGCGCCAGCGGCGCCAACGGCGACGGGCGGGGGGCCTTGCTGGCGTTCGATACGAACGGGCAGTCACTCGGCACATTCGCATCGGGCGCGGCAATCGTCGACCCCCGCGGGCTACACGTGCACCCTGACGGAAAGCACCTGTACGTGAACAACGGAGACGACCGCATCTTGCTCGTGGACGAGGGCGGAGGGCGCGTCGCCTCCACGGTTCCGGTCGAACGACTGAATGCGGGTGGGGGCGTGATGGGCCCCGACGGCCGCTATTGCGTCGGATCAAGATCTCTGGGCACTATCCTCGCCTTCGCGGCGAGTCTCGGCGGCCCCGCGGTGCCACTATTGCCCGTCGGCGTAGTAGCCTTTCCCCGTGGCTTCGCTTTCTCCGCGGACGGCCGCTTGTTCCTGGCCGAGGGAGCGTCAGGCGCCGGAGCGGGCGCGATCTTCGCGGTGTCTGCGGCTCCTGGGCACCCCAAGGTTCGGCTCGTCGAGGACCCTGATCTCAGTCCACTTGACCTGGCCATCACACCGAGTGGGAACATCGTGACCAGCAGCGAGGTTCCCTTCGGAGCAGAGGACGCTGTGACCAGCGTGCGCGAATACGACCCCCGCACGGGGAAGCTGGTACGCGTTTTTCGACCGGACGGATCGGTGCGCTTTCAACGACCTCGGGGTCTTCGCTTCAGTCCAGACGGTCGCCTCTTCTGCGTGGCCCGCGACGAGGTCGTCGTGTTCGACTTCGAATCGGCGAGGATGCTCGGCGCTGTGGTCCGCCTTGATCGACTTCACGGACAAGCGATCGAGTTCTTTCCCCGTACGTGACCTCTCCGCGACGGCGACCGCGCTCGCGATGGCCGAAGGCACCCGGCCGCTGAGCAGCGCGAGCACCGTTGCCAGGATCGAGCCGGCGACGCCGCCGACCCCGGGTACCGGCATGCGTTTATCACCGTAGAAATGGCCCCATCCGGCGACCTTGGTGACGGTGGCGGCGTCGAGCCGGGCGTAGACGGGCTTCATGATGAGGATGGCGCACATGTCCGTGCCGTACACGACGGCGGTGGTGAGAACCGCGAAGATCGCGACGATCTGGCTGAGTACACTGAGCATCGGAGGTCTCCCATGGACGAAATCGAGCAAACGCGACCGCGGTCAGGAGGATCGCCGCACTCCATGAGGGCCGTACGAGGTCCACGAGCTACCGACGCTCCCGGCTTGCGTGGCCACGGGCTCACCCCTCCACAGGAGCCAAGCCCCCAACGCGAGGCAGTAGACGACCGCGCTTCCGTGCACGGATAGCGCGTACCCCACCGGGCGCATGCCGTGGCCAATGACGGTCAGCGCGTCGACGGTCGGGCTCACCGCGCTGACCAGGGCAACCCCCCCGAACAAGCGACGCCAGCGCCCGACGATGAGCACCACGAGGATCAGCCCGAGGCTGAGATCACGGTCCGCCTTGATTCGAAGCCAGGGGACCGCGTCGGCGCTGTGGATGGGAAGGCCGAAGCCGTCGGCGGCTCCAACCGGATCGAGCAGACCCCGCACGCTCAGGAACAACATGAAGGCGGCGAGCGACCAGGCAAGCAGCGCGGACGGCGACGTGAGCTTCCATGCGCTCCGAACCGGGGACAGGGGAGAGGTCGTCATGGCTTCCTTCCAAACGCCAGGGGCCCACAAAACAGCCCCGTTGATGGGAGAGAACGTGACGACGCCGCGGCCCGACAGCCATGCGCGGACGGCTCAATGCTTTGTCCAAGACGCTCAGAGGTCGAGCGAGCGGCGCGGCGGGCGCGTACGGTAAGGGGGTGGACGATTCGCGCCCCGCCGACGTGCTCGGTCAGATCCTCGATCGCTCGCGGCTGACAGGCCAGATCTACTGTCGCACGGTGGCGAGGGCGCCGTGGGGGCTGCGCTTCCCGGCGCGCCCGGAGGTGGCACTGCACCTTTGCGTCGCGGGCACTTGCCTCCTCTTTCAGGGCGCCGAGCGGATTGTGCTGGGTCCAGGAGACGTGGTGCTCCTGCCGCATGGCGACGGCCATGCAATGGCGGACTCACCGCGCAGCGCGCGCAAACCGCTCGCCGAGTGGCTGGAGGGCCCCGGCGGAGCACGAAAGCGGCTGGGGGGCGACGGCCTCGAGACGGTCGTTCTCTGTGGGTCCTACGCGTCCGTCTCGCCCCTCGTTCACCCGGTGCTTCGCCTGTTGCCGTCGCGCGTTCACTTGCGCGGGCCCGAGGAGGCGGCGCGCGCCCTCGGGCCGACCGTGAGTCTCCTCGACCGCGAGTCCGAGCGGAACGAACGGGGGGGGTCGGTGATCGTGTCGCGGCTGCTCGACGTGCTGCTCGTGCAGGTCCTACGGGCCTGGGCCGATCGGCAGCCGCCCGGCGAGGCCGGCTGGCTAGGGGCACTGCGTGATCCGATCCTTTCGCGAGCGCTCGGACTGATGCACGCCGAACCCGGACGCGACTGGGACATGCCCGAGCTCGCGCGTCGCGCGGGCACCTCGCGTCCGACGCTGGCCCGGCGGTTTGCGGCCGACGTGAGGCAGTCGCCGCGCGCTTACCTCACGAACGTCCGGATGCAGGAGGCGGCGCACCTCTTACGTACGACGGACGACAGTCTAGGAGCCATCGCGGAACGTGTCGGGTACCGGTCGGAGTTCGCGTTCAGCCGCGCCTTCCACCGCGCGCTTGGCGCGCCCCCGGGGGCCTATCGAAAGGAGCACGCGCGCTGACGGAACTCCCTGCGCCGAGAGGCGTGACGCGTGCACGGGTTTCCGCCGCAACTTGCCGAGCGGATCTTCGACCCCTTCTTTACGACCAAGCCGCGATCGACAAGGCGCCGCGGCTCAGTCTTCTTGCAGCGGCGCGAGGTCCGCCACGAACCGGAGGAGCTCGGCGAGACTGACGCTGCGCGCTCCGCAATGCAGGTTCGCGCTCTGGACGTCTCCGTCCACGACGAACGCAAAAGTGGCGTACAGACCATCCAGCACTGGCTCGAGCTGATCCCGCATCTGCGAGACCCCGCGTGCAGCGAGCTCCGCGCGGATCGATTGCGACACCTCGGGCGACAGCGGAGCGTTGACCTCCATCGGCGGCCCGCGCCCGGGAGCGCGTCGCCGCTCGATGAAGCCGCCCCCCTCGGCGCGCAGCGTGAGCACGATGCGATCGCTGCCGCCATGCGGGAGGTAGCGCGCATCGACGACGAGGACCCACGTGCCCGCGGGCTCGCGTTTGCCGACCTCGATCGCGTGCGCCGACGCGCGGTCGCTCGGCCCGGCTTCCGTCCCGGAGGCCCGCCGGACAGAACCCCACTTCGTCATCCACGCAAGCCAGCGGGCGGGCGCGTCGCCGCCGTCCCGCCGTCCCAGATAGGCAATTCCGAGAAGCGAGAGCAGAAACCCGGTGGCGCCCGCGACGGGCACGAACGAAGGAGCTCCGGACCACGGACCGCTTTGAAAGCGGAGAAACACGGCGAAGCACCCCAGGGCGCCCAGCGCGATGGCGACGGCCCATACGCGTTGCATGGCTCGAATCTTCACGGGCAGGCTCCGTTTATCGCGGGGCGCTCTTTTCCAGCATCGCGACGAGCTTCTGCACGGTATTCCAATTGCGTGTCGTTACCGCGCCTCGCAATTTGAGCTTTCCCAGCGCGGCCGCGAGAGCGCTTCTCGCCTGACCGTTCGGGTGCCACGTGTAGATCTCCTTTCCTTCGATTGAGAAGAGCTCGGGCCCGAAGTCCTGCGCGTAGAGCGGGCCGAGCTCCGCCTTGGTCGGCGTGTGGGAGAGAAAGGTCACGCACGAGTAGGCGGGATGGGTCACCACCTTTGCCAGTGGATTCGCGTCGAGGATGGCCTTCATCTGCGTCTCGGTGCGGACGGTCGTCGCGATAGGCCGCCCCATGTAGCGCTCGAGGGCCTCTTCGACCGCCCGAGTGACATCCGCCACGCCGAGGCCCGTGCCGAAGACGGCATTGCCGCTCTGCACGTAGGTCTGCACGTCGGTGCACCCGGCTGCCGTGAGCATCGCGCGAAATTCCGCCATCGGAAGGCTGTTCTTCATCCCGACGTTCACTCCGCGAAGGAGAATTGCGTATCGATTCTTGGCCAAGGTTACGTGGTCCGCACGCCAGGAGCCAATCTATTGCATCAGCTGCGTTGGAGCCCGCATTTCGTCACCTTCCAACCGCATCCGCTGATCGCGTCGCATCAGCTGCGGCCGCGCTGGCGGGAATATTGCACTGCCAAAGAGCGATATGCGCCGCGACGCGGCCGGACAATCCGGGCCATCCACGAGAGCGGGATGAGCTCCGGCGCCGGTCGTCGCGGCGGAAGTGTCGTTGCGGCGCAAGCGCCGGAGAAGGAAGAAACCATGTATTTGGAAAAGCAATTGGGATTGACGGAGTTGTTGCCGCAAGGTGCAGCCGTCATGATGGCAATCGCATTTTGGACTGCGGGGCTGGCCCTGGCCTCGGCCTCTGTGTGGAATGTCAATCGCGTCCATCGACTCCACGAGCCGATCGCCGGATGGAGCTCGACCGCATTGACCTCGACGCCGACCTACAACCCACCGGCGGACACACCGCTGGTCATGGACGAACAACCCGCCATCGTCGAGATGCCCACGGATGTCATCGTGGCTCACACCACGCCGGCCTCAGGAGCGACGGATTTGCAAAAGCGATGAGCGATCCTCGGTCTTGCCGAAGCGATCACGCCCGATCACTCCTGCGCCTCTTCGCCACCAACATCGTCGGCGTCCAACATTCCGATCGTTGCGCTTTACGGCCCCATGAAGTCTGCGCTCGAGGCGATCTCCGACGCCTACCGGTACGAGCTGAAGGCCTGCGGCGTCGACGTCACGGTCGTGCAACCGGACGCCTGTGGGGGAGCTATCTGGCGATATCGCCCGCGCCTGCCCCCGCGTCGGCCGGTGAGGCGCTCGGTGATTGTGCGGATGCGCAAGGCGGCGAGGCTCCGTCACCCGGACGATCCGCGGGCTCAAAGCGAATCGGGTAGACCACGGTGACTGCGCCTTCTTCCGGTTGAGGAAACGAGAGGCTGAAGACGCCACGCACGACACACTGCACCATTCGATCTGGAAGGTCGCTCCTCTGAGCCTCGGCGTGCGAGACGATTCCCTCGCGGTCGATGATGAACTTGATGTCTATGTGCCCCTGCAGTTTGGGGTCGAACTTGTGCTCACGTTCGTAGTAGCAAAGGCGGAAGCGCCCCAGATTCTGGCGGAGAATCCTCCGGATCACCTCTACCGGTAGCGCTCCGCTGACGGTTGGCGTCCCGTCGTGAACCTTGGCGTGTGCCTGGCAGCCACCGAGCCGTCCGCCATACCCGATACGCCCGAGGTTGCCCAGGCCAATGCCTTGGCCGTTACCGCCCATCCCGGTATCGACCTCGGAAGGTTCGCCCAACGGTTTCGTTTCGCCGACCAGGTTCGATTCGTCGCGACCGCCGTCCCCCAAATCCGAAATGAGCCCAACCATCGCGAACTGGACTTGTTCCGTCGAGGGGTGTCGCTCCACTTTGGTCGCCGCCGCCGAACTTGGGATGCTGGGCCCTGCCTCGCTCGCCTGACCGGTGCTCGACGTAGAAGCGACGGCTGCCTCCACCGCCATGGGCGGGCGGCAGCCCACCACGCATGCCAGCACAGCCAAACGGAGAAGACTGGTGCCCTGGGGGATTCGCACGTCCGCTATCAAACCACGTCGTGTCCATGGACGCGACGATCCCGTCGCCGCGCTGAACCGCGCGTCGCCGCCTCGATGCCACGGCTGTCTGGCCGCAGGTTACGCTCCATCACCACCACGTTGGT
>DATHQY010000361.1:0-22586 GCA_035482215.1 Polyangiaceae bacterium
ATGCACGTCGAGCAGCGGCAGATCATCGCGTACGTCGGCCAGACGGGGCGCGTGACCGGCCCGCACCTCCACTTCGGGATCCGCAAGAACGGCGTGTTCATCGATCCGATGTCGCTACGCCTCGACGGGTTTCGGGTAGTGCCCAACGGGCAACGCGACGACTTTGATCGCCGGCGCGCGGGGCTCGACAAGGAGCTCGACGGCATTCCGCTGCCTGCACCCGGCGCGGGCGCCGCGGTCACGGAGCCCGAGCACGAGACGTTCTACGAAGAACCGTGAGAGAATACTTCCGTGCGAGGCGAACGCTGGTAGCGTAGCCGCGTCGAGCAGATGGCGAGAGGCACGCATGCGGCCAAAGTGGGCCTTTTCGTTGCGCTGACGGGAGCTTCTGCGTACGGCCTCTTCCGGTTCGTGAGTCCCCAGCTGGGCGCGGGGGGTGGCTACACCGTGCACGCCTACATCCGCGACGCGACCGGCCTCGCGATGCGATCGCGCGTGACGATCGCCGGCATCCCGGTGGGCACGCTCGACGCGATCAAGCTCGAGCGCGGGGAGGCCCGCCTCGACGTGAAAATTCATGGCGACGTGACGCTCTACGGGAACGCGACGCTCGGAAAGAAGAGCACGTCGCTCCTCGGCGAGGCCGCGGTGGTCCTGACGCCGGGGACGCCGGATCGCCCCCAGCTCCACGACGGGGACGAGATTCACGTCGTGGTCGACGAGACCACGCCCGCCGAAATCCTCGACGAAGTGAAGGAGATCGCCGACAGCGTGAAGGCCGTCGCCAATCAGCTTGCGGCGTCGATCGGCACCGACCAAGGCGGCCAGAACATCCGCCTCATTTTGCAGAACCTCGCGGACGCGAGCGACGCCATCAACAAGACGATTCGCGAAAACCGCACCCTCATCAACGACACGCTCGTCAACGTCGACGAGATTTCGCGCAACGCGAACCCGGAGCTCTCGAAGATTCTCGAGAACGTGCGCGTCGTGACGGAAGACGCGCGCAAGCTTCTCGCGGCCGGGCAGACGAACGGCGCCGAGAAGGGCGAGCTCCGCGACACGTTCGAGCACATCGACAAGGCGAGCAAGAGCCTCGAGAGCGCGCTCGCGCACGTCGACAGCGTCGCGGAGCGGATCGACAAGGGCGAGGGCACGGTAGGCCGCCTGACGAAGGACGACGCGCTCATCAACGAAGTACAAGGCGTCGCCGAGGGGGTGAACGACTACGTCCAGAACATCTCGCGCCTGCAGACGATCGTGGGCCTCCGCACCGACTACAACTTTCTCGCGAATACGCTCAAGACGTATGCCGAATTGCGCCTCCAGCCGCGCGAGGACAAGTACTACGATCTGGAGCTCATCAACGATCCGCAGGGGCTCACGTCGATCACGGACAGCACCGTCGACACGACGAACCCGACGATGCCGTCCCACTACCGCACGATCACGACGACGACCACGAACTCGTTCCGCTTCTCGCTCCAGTACGCGCAGCGATTCGGTCCTTTCACGGGCCGCTTCGGTATCAAGGAATCGACGGGCGGCATCGGGCTCGACATTCATCTCTTGAAAGACCGATTCGAGATCGTCAACGATCTCTTCGGATTCAGCGAAGAACCGCAGCCGCGTTATCGCGTATTCATCTCGTACGAATTCGTGAAGCACTTGTGGCTCCTCGGCGGCGTGGACCATTTGTTCCTGCCGAGCGAACGCGATTACTTCCTCGGCTTGCAAGTGCGCTTCACCGACGACGACCTGAAGACGATTCTGCCGTTCTCGGGAGGCCTCGCCGCGGCGGGGCACTGAGCGCGGACCGTCAGGTTGGGTCGCGTGGAGTCTTTTGACCGTTCCGGTCAAAAGACCCTATTGCCACTTGAGCAGGCTCGCGCCGAGGAGCACTTCGACGGCGCGCAATGCGTCGTTCGCGGTCGTCGCGCCTTCGCACGCCGCGCCCGAGAGGACGTCGCGCAGAGGCATGGGCCCGTTCACGATGTCGAGGAGACGCCGCACCGTCGGCGGCCAGGACGCCTTGCGCAGCCCGGAGCTCACGGAAGCCGACGGCGCGAGCACGTCGCCGAGCCGATCGCGCCATCGCGTGAGGGGCGCCTCGCCCGGCGAAGACGCTTCGATTCCGGCGAGGAGGAGCGGCGGCACGTCGAGGTCCAGCGGAAAGTCGACGCGCGGCGCCGTCGGCCCCGGACGAAACGTGAGCTTGCCGGTTCGCCACTGGAAGAGATCCACGAGCCGGTCGCGGCCCTGGTCGCGAATCGCCCGGAAGATTTCGAGCGAGCCGAGGAGTCCGAGGCCGATGAGCGTGTCGCCCATGTGCCCCGCGTAGCGCGGGAGGACGGCGAGCGCGAAGTCGAGCTCTTCGCGCGAGATCATCCCGCGCCGGACGACGTACTCGCCGAGAAGCTCGCCCGCGTTGTTGGACGCGATGTGGTGGAGCTTGCCGGAGACGAAGTAGAGCTCCTTGTGGCCGTCGCGCGGGTCGCGGTGGCGATCGCCCGTGGCGGCCTGCCGGTCGCCGGGCAGACCGAACGCGATCGACTCCGGAGGTCCCTCGGCGACCAGGACGCCGGTCGCGTCGGACTCGGCGATGCGCGCGAGGATCGTGACGAGCGCTCTGGGCGACACGCGCTCGGACCATTCGGCCGGCTGGCCGGCGCTCTCGGTTCGCGCTGGCTCGGCCGCGGCTGGAATGAAGCGCGTCAGATCGTCGATCGCGCGGAGCTTCGCGAACCCGCGGCCCATGTAATCGATCGAATCCTCCTGGGTGAGTTCGCCGGTGGCGATCGCCTCGACGAGACGCGCGAACTTCCACGGCCCGAGCCGGAGGCCGCGCGTCGTCACCACGAACGACGGGATGGAACCGTATTCGCCCGTGGCGCGATCGCCTTCGCCGAACTCGCCCGGCGCCGAGGTGGGGCCCTCGAGCGTCTCGGCCGCCGCGTCCGCCGCGGCGCTCGACGCCTTCGCGACGCGCGCGCGGAGCTTGGCCGCGCTGTCGCGCATGGCCGGCATCTGTTCGACGGAGGGCGCCGACCGCACCCAGCGGACGAGCGCGGAGAGCTCGTTTTGCGACGCGTTCGGGTTCGTGTCGAACGGCATGAGCTCCCGCGAAAAAGCGCTCGCCGTCGGGATGCGCGCCGAGGGGCTCCGCGCGAGCGCGCGTTCGAGCACGTCGAACATGCCCTTGGGCAGCGTGCCGCGCGCCTCGCGAAGGGTGTCGATCCGGCAGTCGCGAATCGCGAGCAGGACCGCGAGCTGCCCGCTGCCGGCGAAGAGGGGATGCCCGAGGATCATCTCGGTGAGAACGGCGGCGAGGGCGAAGAGGTCCGCGCGGTGGTCGAACGGGTCTCCTGCGACTTGCTCGGGCGACAGATAGGCGAATTTGCCTTTCAGCACGGCGCCAGCCGTCCGCTTGGTGCCGACGCTCGCCGCGCGCGCGATGCCGAAGTCTCCGAGCGTGACGCGCCCGGCCGTCGACAGGTACACGTTCGAAGGGGTGACGTCCCGATGGATGATCCCGAGCTGGTTGCCGTTGGCGTCGTGCGCGCCGTGCACGCTCTCGAGCGCGCTCAAGATCTCGCGCGTCACGTACGTGGAGACGCTGGGGCTGAGCGCGCGACCGTCGTTCGCGAGCCTCCGCAGGAGGCGGAACAGATCGCACCCGTCGATGTATTCCATCGCGAGCCAAGGCTCGTCCCCCACGGTTCCGAAGCCGTACACCTGCACGACGTTGCGGTGATGCACCGCCGCGTGCAGCGCGGCTTCGCGCTCGAACATCGTGCGCCCGTCGGGGTCTTTCAGAAACTGCGGCAAAAGTCGCTTTACGACGAGCTTGCGCGGCTCGGCGTGCGGGTCGATCGGTCGCGCGAGGAAGACTTCGGCGGTCCCGCCGACGGCGATGCGCGTCTCGAGCCAGAACGGCCCGAACTTCGTCGGAGTGCCCGACGGCGGCGGCGACCCGCCTGTTCCCGAAGGGTTCCCCGAAGGCTTTTCGCCTGACGCCATCCCGCTTCCGAGTGTATCTATGTGGGGCGCCCCGGATCAGGAAATGACGAAGCGATTGCTCCTCGATGGGGCCTGGTCGACACGGCGCGCACTTTGGATCCCTGTGGTCGTGGGTGCGCTAGGGGTCGCTTCTTGCGAGGGGTGCCGCTCCACGGCGCCCGCCGGCGGCGAGTCGCACGCGCACTCCGCAGGGCCGGACGCGACGCCTACCGTTCGCCTCTACCTGTTGAGCGACGTGGCCGGCGCGCTCGAGCCGTGCGGCTGCACGCGCGACCAGCTCGGCGGCCTGAACCACTTCGGCGCATGGGTGAAGCACGACGCGATGGCCGGGACGGCGGCGCTCGTCGCGTCGGCAGGGCCGCTCTTCTTCATGGACGCGACCCTTGCGCCCGATCACGCGAGCCAGGACGAAGCGAAGGCCGAGACGATGGCGCACGTGCTCCACGACTTGGGTCTGGCCGCGTTCGCGCCCGGCGAGAACGACTGGGCGGCCGGCCCGGTCACGCTCGCGAACCTCGCGAGTGCATCCGGCGCGGCAGCGCTGGCGCCGGGCACGCCGGCGCCGCCGTTTGCCACGACGGCGGTTCGCCGGGTACCTGGTCCGGGCGGATCGACGCTGACGATTGGCTTCGTGGGCGACGGGCGCTCCGCAGCGGGCGCGTCCGCCGCGCCGCCCGAGCCTTCCGCGGAAGATGTCGTGCAACGCGGGGTCGCCGAAGTGAAGGCGCAGGGGGCGAACGTCCTCATCGCGCTCGCATCGGTCGGGCGTGGCGAAGCGAAGCGAATCGCCGACGCGGTACCCGAGCTCACGGCGGTCGTCGTGGGATCGGCGAAGTCCGCCGGGGACGCCAACACGACGGCGCCTCCGGCCGATCGCGTGGGGGACGTGGTCATCGTCCAGGCGGCGAACCACCTGCAGAGCGTGGCGGTGCTCGACCTTTATGTGCGGGAGGCGGTGACGCCGGGGCACATCGTCAAGTTCGCCGACGCGAAGGCGGCCGCCGCGCCGCCCGCGGCCGCGAGCTTCTTTCGCTACTCGCTCAAAGAGATTCGCGAGTCGCTCGGACAGGATCCGAACATCGAGGCGCGCTTCGGCGACTATTACAAGTCGGTCAACGAGCACAATCGCGCGGCGTTCCAGGACCGGCTGCCGCCACCCGCCGGGCCGGACGTGGCGTCCTATGTGGGGATCGCGGTGTGCTCGACGTGCCATCCGAACGAGCGCAAGTTCTGGGACGGCACGCGCCACGCACACGCGTACGCGACGCTCGCGACGCAATTCAAGGAGTACAACCTCGATTGCGTGGGTTGCCATGTGACGGGGTACGAGAAGCCGGGCGGTAGCGCTGTGGCCCATGTCGACGGGCTGCAGAACGTGCAGTGCGAGGTCTGCCACGGTCCGGGCTCGAAGCACGCGAAGAGCCCGAGCAAGAGCACGATCGTGGGCTCGCCGGGCCCGTCGCTCTGCATCAGCTGCCACCAGCCTCCGCACGTCGAAGGGTTCGACCCGGTGGCGCGCATGGCCGACATTCTCGGGCCCGGTCACGAGCGCCAGCCGAAACGCTGAGGCAAGTTGGCGGTGGCGCGGTGGGCGCGGTATGAATTGCCCTACGATGCCGAAAGAGGCTTTCCCGCCCGCGACCGCTCCGGACGTGGCGCGACCGTCGCGCCGCGAGATGCTCGTGCGCACGGGCGCGACGGCGGGCGTGCTCGGCGCGGCGGCGGTCGGGGCGCGCCTTTCGTGGGACAGGGGCGGGTTCGGCGTCGCCCAGTCGAGCGCCACGCGCCAGGTGCGCGATTACCGTATCGTCGCGCGGGACGCCGAGCACGCGCAGCTCGCCATCGCGCGGGCGGCCGCCAAAGAGGCGGGAGACGACTCGCCGAATCCGACGGCCACGCCCGAAGACCTCGTGCGGCGCGCGGTCGACGCGATGGGCGGCATGGGTAGGTTCGTTTCGCGCGGCGACGTCGTCGTCGTCAAGCCGAACATCGGGTGGGATCGCATGCCGATCCACGCGGCCAATACGAACCCGGACGTCGTCGCGGCCGTCATCAAGCTCGCGTACGACGCGGGCGCCAAGAAGGTCGTCGTGGCCGACGGCTCGTGCAACGACCCGAATCGGTGCTTCCAGCGCTCGGGCATCTGGCGCGCGGCGTACGCCATGGGGGCCGAAGTCGTGCTGCCGCAGGAGCATCGCTTCCGCTCGATGCGCCTTTCGGGAGACGTTCTCGACGAGTGGCCGATCTTCACGACGCTCGTCGACGCCGACAAGGTGATCAACGTCCCGATCGCGAAGCACCACAACCTCGCCAAGTTCACGGCGGCGATGAAGAACTGGTACGGCGTTCTCGGAGGGCGGCGAAACCGCCTGCACCAGAACATCGATACGTCGATCGCCGACCTCGCGACCTTCATGCGTCCGACCCTCGTCGTGATGGACGCGTGGCGCGTGCTGATGCGAAATGGCCCGCAGGGCGGCAACATCGACGACGCGAAGGACATGCACACGGTCATCGCGTCCTGCGACCAAGTCGCCGCCGACGCGTTCGGCTGCACGCTCATCGGGCAGAAGCCGGAGAATTTGCCTTATCTCGCCATGGGTGAGAAGCGTGGCCTCGGGACGATGCGCTGGGAGACGCTGCGGGTAAAGGAAGTCTGATCATGGCGCAGTCCGATGTGCCGCAGCACGCAGGCGTCGGGCTGGATCCGCGCGTGTCCGTGCTCGCGAGCGATCCGATGCACGCGGAGGTCGAGCCGATCCCGTGGAAGACGGGGCGGGTCGGCGTGGTCGCGCCGATCGACCGCATCGAGCGCATCGACCGCATCGAGCGGGTGAGCGCGCGGCCGGAGACGCCGCGGCCGGCGCATCGTGAGCCATCGCAGGGATGCGGATCCGATGCTGCCGCGCGGGTGCCGACGGCGGCGCACGCGACGGTTCACGCGAGCGCCGCGCCGGTCGCCCCGGCGACTGCCGCGGCCGCGGCGCCTCGCTCCTGGACAGCGGCGGCGGCGCGGTTCCTCCCGAAAAAGCGAAAGCTCCCGGGCAGCGGGATTCCGCCGCGCCGCATCGCCGTCATCCTGAAATGGGCGCGGCGCTTCTCGCAGGTCTTCTTCATCGGGCTCTTCCTGTATTTTCTCTGCCAGACCGGCTTTCGCGGCAGCTTCGCCGCGCGGTCGGACGCGCCCGTGCGTTTGCCGCTCCCGGTCGAGGCTTTTCTTCTCGCCGATCCCTTCGTCGCCGCGATGACCGTGCTGTCGACGCACACCGTGTACCGGGGCCTGCTCTGGAGCCTCGGGCTCCTCGCGCTCACGATGGTCTTCGGGCGCGTCTTCTGCGGGTGGATCTGCCCCTTCGGCACGCTGCATCACTTCTTTGCGTGGATCCTGCCGAGCAAACGAGGCCGCGGCGGCCCGCGTGTCGAAGCCAACAAGACGCACCTCTACCAGCGCGCCAAGTACTATCTGCTCTACGCGTTCCTCGTCGCGGGCGTCGCCGGCAGCGCGATCGGAGGGCTCTTCGATCCGATTTGCATCGCGGTGCGATCCATCGGACTCGGCGTCATTCCCGGGATGCAATATCTGTCGCACCGTGCCCTCGGCGCTGCGCAGGACGTGCATTCGCGCGCGATTCAAGGCGCGGCGGACCACACGCAAGACTGGCTCGCGCAGACGGTCTGGCAGAGCAAGCAGTTTTACTTCCATCAAACCTGGTTCATCGTCTTCTTGCTGGTCGCGGTGCTCTTCGCGAACCGCTTCATCCCGCGCTTCTGGTGCCGCGTGCTCTGCCCGCTCGGCGCGTTCCTCGGCGTCTTCTCGCGCTTCGCGCTCTTCGGGATGACGAAGGACCACGCGAAGTGCACCGACTGCAACTTGTGCATCGTTCATTGCCAGGGCGCCGACTCCCCGCAGGGGGGCGTCAAGTGGCGGCAGGACGAGTGCCACATGTGCATGAACTGCGAGAACGCGTGCCCGGAGGACGTGATCAAGTTCACGTTCCTGCCGAACCGCCGGAGCGCGATCACGGTGCCCGATACGCAGCGCCGCACGGCCCTCGCGTCGATCGGGGCCGGCGCGCTGTTCATCCCTGCGGCGCGCGTCGCCGACTCGCTGGACGTCAACTACCACCCCAAAGTGATCCGGCCGCCGGGAGCGGTGGAGGAGCGCGCGTTTCTCGAGCGGTGCATTCGCTGCGCCGAGTGCATGAAAGTCTGTCCGAACAACGCGCTCCATCCCGCCTTCTTCGAAGCGGGAGTCGAGGGGCTCTGGACGCCGATTCTCATCGCGCGCGTCGGCTACTGCGAATTCTCGTGCGTGCTCTGCGGGCAGGTCTGCCCGACCGGCGCCATCCAGAAGATCACCGAGAAAGAAAAGATGGGCCAAGGACAAGCGCCCATCAAGATCGGGACGGCGTTCTACGACCACGGGCGGTGCTTGCCCTGGTCCATGCAGACTCCCTGCATCGTCTGCGAGGAGTTCTGCCCGACGTCGCCGAAGGCGATCTGGGTCGAAGAGGTGGACGCGCCGGTTCGCGACAGTAAGCCCGGACCGGACGGCGCGCCGCCCGCGTACAGGACGGTGCACTTGCAGAGGCCTCACGTCGATCCCAGCCTGTGCGTCGGTTGTGGAGCGTGCGAAAAGGTCTGTCCGGTCCAGGATCAACCCGCTGTGTACGTGACCAGCGTGGGTGAGACCCGGAGCAAGACCAACGTCATCCTGCTCGAGAACACGAGCTACAACCAGAAGAGCTGACGCTCACGGCACGAGCACCGTTTTCGGCTGGGGGCCTGCGCCGAGCGCCGCGTAGGCGTCGATCGCATTGGCCAGAGGGACCTTCAGCGGTTCCGCGATCACGAGCGCACCTTGGTCGAAGCCGTGCGCCAGTCGCCGCAGAATCTGGGCGATGTCGCGCGCCGTGAACTTCGCCGAGTCGACGCCGACGACCTGCAAGTTATTGCGATAGAGGTGCCGCACGTCGAGAGGCGTCATCGGATCCTTCGGGGCCGAGATGCACACCATCCGGCCTCCGATGGCGAGCGCGGTGAGCGTCTTGCCGAAGGTATCGCCGCCGACGACGTTGTACGCGATGTCGACGCCCTCGCCGGCCGTCGCCGCGCGCGCTCCTTGCGTGAGGTCCTCGCGCGAGAGATCGATCCACGCATCGACGTGCCGCCGCGCCGCGTCGTCGGCGTCCGCCGTGCTGAGCGTCGTCGCGACGACGCGCGCGCCCGACCACTTTGCAATCTGGGCGACGGCGCGCCCGACCGCGCCCGTGCCGCCCACGATGAGGACGCGATCCCCTGCGCGAATCCCCGCGCGCGTGAGCCCTTCGGCCGCGGTCGTGTACGGAACGCCGGCGGTCGCCGCCTGGCCGGGCGTAAGCGCTTCAGGGCGGGCCGCGAGCCCGTCTTCGGGGACGACGACGTATTCGGCGTGCGTGCCGTCGCGCTGGTACCCGAGCCCCGCGGAGCCGGACCCAAAGACTTCCTTGCCGTGCCAAGCAGGGCTGCCCGCGACGACACGGCCCGCGAAGTCCCGTCCGGGGATCCGCGGCAGCGTCGTCTGTGGGAATGCGCCCTCGACGTTCTTCGCGTCGCTCGGATTCAACCCGGCCGCGAGCACTTGGACGAGCGCTTCGCCGGGCCCGGGCGTCGGCACCGGGATATCTTCCACGACGAGCGCTTCACGCGACGGACCATGGCGATGAAAACGTAAGGCGCGCATGGGGCGTGAGGGTAATGCATGGCGCCTGCCGTAGGGGGACGGTTCGCCAATTCTTCACGAAAGCATCTTCGGTATGGCCAGTACCGGCGCCGCGACGACATCATGGGAGAATGAACAGTACGCTTGGGGGGGCCGCTCGAACGCTCGAACGGAGCCCGCTGCGTCAGCGTGGTCGCGCCGTGCGGAGGCGAGGGAGTCGCTGGCCTCGTCGTCGTCGGTCGAAAATGCAACGTCCCATTTTCGGCACCGCCGCGACCGCGATGACCATCGCGCCGGGAAGGCTTGGCGCAGGCGACGCTCACCCGGCTCTAGGTCCCCGCGCGGCCCGATGGTACCAAGTCGGGGTGAACGATCTTTTCCTCCGCGCGTGCCGCCGCCAGCCCGTCGAACGTACGCCCGTATGGTTCATGCGGCAGGCCGGGCGCTACATGCCCGAGTACCGAAAGCTGCGGGAAAAATACACGCTTCTCGAGCTGTGCAGGACGCCCGAGCTTGCGCTCGAGGTCACGCTGCAGCCCCTGCGCCTCGGCATCGACGTCGCGATTCTCTTCGCCGACATTTTGCTTCCGCTCGAGCCGATGGGCGCCTCGTTCGAATTCGCGAAAGGCGAAGGACCCGTGATTCACGAGCCCATCGCGACGCGCGCGCAGATCGACGCGCTTCGCGTCATCGACCCGCACGAGTCACTCGGGTACGTCCTTCAGGCCATCCGTCTTCTGAAGCGAGAGCTGAAGATTCCGCTCATCGGGTTTGCGGGGGCTCCGTTCACGCTTGCGAGTTACCTCGTCGAAGGCGGCAAGAGTGCCAACTTCGCGAAGACGAAGAAGCTCATGTTCGGCGCGCCCGAGGCGTGGCACGCGCTGATGGACAAGCTCGGGCAGGTGGTCCGCCGGTACTTGCTCGCGCAGGTCGACGCGGGGGCCGACGCGGTGCAGCTCTTCGATTCGTGGGTCGGTGATCTGGCCCCCGCCGATTACGTCGAGTTCGTGCAGCCGCACGTGCGCCGCATTCTCGCCGACGTCGAAAAGACCGGCGTCCCGGTCATCCATTTCGGAACTGGAACGGCGACCTTGCTCGAGGCGATGCGCGACGCGGGCGGTACGGTAATCGGCGTCGACTGGTGCACGCCGCTCGACGTCGCCTGGGAGCGCATCGGCTACGACCACGCCGTGCAGGGCAACATGGACTCTTGCGCGCTGCTCACGACGCGCGAAGTGGCCGTCGCGCACGCGCAGCGCGTTCTCGACGCCGCTCGCAATCGGCCGGGACATATCTTCAATCTGGGCCACGGGATTCTGCCCGAGACTCCGGTCGACAACGTGCGGGCGGTCGTGGAGCACGTCGCCAAGGCGAGCGCGCGGTGACCGTCGCGGTTGTCCTCGTCTCGCACGGAACCGTAGACGACCTGGACGATCTCGGGGCGTTCGTGACGAACGTGCGACGCGGGCACGCGCCCTCGGCGGATCTCGTGGCGGAGCTCCACCGTCGTTACGACGCCGTGGGCGGCTCGCCGCTCAACGCGATCAACGCCGAGGTCGCGCGGAAGCTCTCCGTGCGGCTGTCCGTACGCGTCGCCTTCGCGAATCGGTTGTGGAAGCCGTACGCCCGCGACGTCATCGCCTCGCTCGCGACGGAAGGCGCGACACGCATCGCGCTCGTTCCCCTCGCGCAGCACTCGGCGGCCGTCTACGCGGCGGATGCCAGACCGGCGGCCGAGGCGGCGGGCGTCGAGCTCGTTTGTGCCACGAACTGGGGCCGCGATCCGGCGCTCTGCGACGCGTTCGCGCGGCGTATCGGGCAGGCCCTGGTCGGTCCCGCGCACGGCGTCCCGACAGGCGGCGCTGGGCTGCCGGAGAACGTTGCCATGGCAACGATCCCCCCCACGGTGATCATGACGGCGCACAGCCTCCCTCGCTCGGTCATCGAGGCAGGCGATCCTTACGAGCGCGAAGTCCGCGGCGCGGCCGACGCCATCGCGGAGCGCGTGCGCGTTGCGAATGCGGCGCACTTCGTCGTCGCCTTTCAGAGCCAAGGGTTCGCCTCCGCGGGGGCCGGCGGGCGGCCCATCCCGTGGCTCGGACCGGACCTCGCGGCTGCACTCGACGAAGCGGTCGCCCTCGGCTCGAAGCGCGTCGTCTTTGCCCCCGTCGGCTTTCTCGCCGATCACGTCGAGATTCTCTACGACCTCGACATCGAGGCCCGTGCGATGGCCGCCGCCCGCGGCCTCGCGTACGCGCGCACCGCATCGCTCAATGCGGACGACGACTTCATCGAAGTGCTCGCGCGGGTCGCGAGCCCGCTCCTCGCCGCATGACCGCGTCCGGCGACTGGGGGGCTCGCGCCGCGAAGCCGCTCCGCCTCGCCGTCGTCGGTGGCGGGATCGCCGGCCTCGCCGCGGCACACGCCGCCGTGGTGCGCGCGAGCGAAGCCGGGGCCAGCATCGCCGTGACGCTGCTCGAGAGCAGCGCGCGCTTCGGCGGGAACCTCCTGACCGAGGAGGCCGACGGATTCCTCCTCGACGCCGGGCCGGACTCGTGGGTCGCGACCAAGCCCCATGCGGCCGCTCTCGCGCGCGCGGTCGGCCTCGAAGCGGATCTCATCGGGACGAACGAAGCCACGCGCCGCTACCACGTGGCCTTCGGAGGCCGCCTGCATCCGGTACCCGAGGGGCTCGTCCTCGGCGTGCCCACCCGTCTCCTGCCGCTCGCGGGGTCGCGGCTTTTTTCGTGGGGCGGCAAGCTACGCATGGCGTTCGAGCCGTTCGTGCGCGCGCGTCGTTTCGAGGGCGACGACGACGAGTCGATCGCGGACTTCGCGGCGCGCCGCCTCGGGCGCGAAGCGGCAGACCGGTTGGTCGCGCCGCTCCTCGGGGGGATCTCCGCGGGGGACGCGAGCGAGCTCTCGGTGCGCGCGCTCGTCCCCCAACTCGTCGCGATGGAACGCGATCACGGGTCGCTCGTCCTCGGGATGCGCGCCGCGCAGAAAGCGCGCGCGGCATCGCAGGCGCCGCCGAGCGGGTTCATCTCGCTACGTCGCGGCGTGGAGGCGCTCCCGCGCGCGGTGTGTGCGGACCTCGCACGGCGAGGCGTATCGCTCCGGACGGGCCTGGCCGTCCAGGCGATCGAGCGAGCGACGGACGCCCAGTCGCCCCCCTGGACGATCGTCGCGGCCGACGGCGAGCGAGTCGCGGCGGATGCGGTGGTCCTCGCCGTTCCGGGCGGCGCCGCCGCGCGCCTGCTCGCTGCGATCGAGCCCGTCGCGGCGGAAACACTCGCACAGATTCAATACGGATCGACGGCAACGGTCTTTGTGGCATACCGGCGCGAGGACATCCTTCACCCGCTCGACGCGGTCGGGTTCGTCGTTCCGCGTTCGCTCGGGATGCCGATCCTCGCGTCGACATGGGTTTCGAGCAAATGGGAGGGCCGGGCTCCCGCGGGCCATGTTCTGCTCCGCGTGTTCTTCGGAGGCGCGCAAGGGCAGGGAGTGCTCGAGCGGAGCGACGCAGGACTCGCGGAGCTTGCGCGGAGCGAGCTCCGCGCGCTCATGGGGATCGAACGCGCTCCGCTCTGGTCGCGCGTCTTCCGGTTCGAGCGCGCGACGGCGCAGATGCGCGTGGGGCATCTGGCGCGCATGCGCAGCGTGCACGAGCGGCTCGCGCGTGCCGCGCCGGCGCTTCGCATCGTGGGCGGGGGCTTCGACGGCGTCGGGATTCCCGATTGCATTCGCCAGGGGCAGGACGCGGCGCGCGCGCTCGTTTCTTAGAAGGAGTTCGCGATGGGATCCTTTCGTTTCGTTCTCGAAGGCGGCGGCCGCGGCGGTGCTGCCGGTGCCGTCGCCGTGTTCGTCGTGGTGACAGGCCTTCCGGGCGTCGCCGGCTGCGGGACGACGGGATCGGGCTTCGGCACGAATGGCGGCGGCGCGTCCTCCGCGTCCACCGACGCATCGCCGGGGAACTCCGTCTCGAGCGACGCGTCGGCCGATGCCCTCGGTGAGGCCGAGGGGGGCACCCACGACGGAAGCGCGACCGGTACGGGCAACGGCGAAGCCGGGGCGAACACGGGATCCATCGACGGCGGATTCGGTGACGGCGAGGCCGACGGCGGCGGAGCGACCGGTGCCGGCGGAGGGGCGACCGACGGCGGAATCACGCCTACCGTTTGCGACGGGGGCGCTGGGGACGCCACCGGTTGCTTCTCCACGGGCGACTGGAGCATCGACAACCTCGAGCCCTGCTTCGCCACCACGATGGACAGCGTGGGCGACTCCATCACGACGGCGTACGCGTCGACGCCGGGCAACCCGATCCAGTGCGGCCTCGATCCGAACAGCGGCGCGCCGATCGTGCCGGCGACGTGGAGCCCGGACACGCTTCAAGTCGATTGTGCCGGCGTATTCGCGCTCTGCTTTACGTTGAAGGCGGGGGACGGAACGAATCCCCAGGCGGGCGACTGTGTCGTCGCGCAGACGTGCACCGGCGCGCACTACGGCCCGGCCGGAAGCACCATGGTGTTTCCGCCGCTGCCCGGGTGGTCCTCCTCGCCGGACCAGAGCGCGTGCACGGCCGCGTTCGTCGCGACGGGGGGCTACGGCGAGATGTCCGTCACCGGCCAAACCGACGCGTGCGAGAACGTGCAGCGCGTCTTTCAGACGGTCGTCTATTGCCCGACGACCTGCGGCGGGCCCGATGCGCCCTCGCAATGCGCGACGTGCATGCCCGGCGGCGGCGGTCCGTTCTGAGCCCCAAGTTGGGCCGCATCCGTCTCTTGACCGTTCCGGCCAAAAGACTCCTGCTCTAAAATTCGGCCGGATCGCTGTACGTGCCGAGCACGTCGCGCAAGACGTCGCAGATCTCCTGCTCGGTGCAATAGGCCTTCGCGGCGTCGATGATCGGAGGCATCAAGTTGGCGTCGTCCGCCCCCGGCTTCCTCTCGGCGGCGTCGCGGACGGCGGCGAGCGCACGGGTGACCGTCGCGGCGTCGCGCGACCCCTTCACGCGCTGCAGGTTGGCGATCTGCGTGGACCCGACGCTCTCGTCGATCCGCAGAAGGGGAATGTTCGCGTCCGCCGGTGCGCTCGCCCCGCCTGGGCCCGCGCCGCCCGGGCCCGCGCCGCCCGGGCCCGCGCCGTCACCGGGCGGCGGCACGCCCACCATTCTGCGCTCGCCGGTCTCGAGCTCGCGCTGGAAGCGATAAGCGCTCGCGGCGATTTCCCGCTGGGGGTAGCCCTTCTCCACGGCATTCACCATGCCGCCCATCGCGTCGATCTGCCGGATCGTCTGCGCCGCCTCCCGTTCGAGACGGGAGGTGAGCTCTTCGACGAAGAACGATCCGCCGAGCGGGTCGATCGTGTTCGCGACGCCGCTCTCCTCGGCGAGGATCTGTTGCGTGCGAAGCGCGACCGTCACCGCGTCTTCCGTCGGGAGCGCGTAGGTCTCGTCGAGCGAGTTCGTGTGGAGCGACTGGGCGCCGCCGAGCACCGCGGCGAGCGCCTGCACAGCCACGCGCACGACGTTGTTGTACGGCTCCTGCGCCGTGAGGGAGACCCCGGCGGTCTGCGCGTGCGTGCGCAGCTTCATGCTCTCCGGGTTCTTCGCGCCGAACCGGTCGCGCATGATGCGTGCCCACATGCGGCGGGCCGCGCGAAACTTCGCGATCTCTTCGAAGAAGTCGTTGTGCACGTCGAAGAAGAACGAGAGCCGGGGCGCGAACGAATCGACCGCGAGGCCGCGATCGATCGCCGCTTGCACGTAGGCAATCCCGTCGGCCAGCGTGAACGCGAGCTCCTGCGCGGCCGTCGCCCCGGCTTCGCGAATGTGGTAGCCGCTGATGCTCACGGTGTTCCAGCGCGGGACCTCGCGCGAACAGAACGCGATCATGTCCGTGACGAGGCGCATGGCCGGGCGCGGCGGCACGAGCCACGCGTGCTGGGCGATGAACTCCTTCAGGCAGTCGTTCTGCACGGTGCCGCCGATGCGGTCGCGGCGAATCCCGCGGACATCGGCCAGCGCGATGTAGAAAGCCAGGAGGACGATCGCCGGACCGTTGATGGTCATCGACGTGGTCACGCGGTCGAGCGGAATGTCCGCGAACAGAACGTCCATGTCGCGGAGCGTGTCGACCGCGACGCCGCACATGCCCACTTCGCCGAGAGCGCGCGGGCTGTCGCTGTCGTATCCCATGAGCGTCGGGAAATCGAAGGCGGTCGACAGGCCCGTCTGGCCTGCCGCGAGCAGGTACTTGAAGCGCGCATTCGTCTGCTCGGGGGTGCCGAAGCCCGCGAACATCCGCATCGTCCAGAGCTTTCCCCGGTACATCGTCGGCTGGACGCCGCGTGTGAACGGGAATTGGCCCGGCAATCCGAGGTCGCTCGCATAATCGACGGGCACGTCGGCGGGGGTCAGGACGTCCGGCACTTCGACGCCGCTCCACGTCGAGAAACGCTCTTTGCGCGGCGGCACCTTCGCTTCGGCCGGGGCGACGGCGTCCTTGCGCCATGCGGCCGTGGCGGCACGAATGGCGTCCAAGTCCTCGGAGGACTCGCCCTCAGGCACCGGTCAATCCGCTTTGAGCTCGGGCGCCTCGGCCGGCACAGGCGGGGCGGACGACTCGGTGGCCTTGTATTGGCGGTAGACTTTGACGCGCGACCAGACGAAGTAGGCCGCCGCGATCACGATGACGGCGGCGATGACCGCGTCGAACTTGTGCATGAAGCTCTTCAGCGGCGAATGCTCGTCGAGCAAGCGAATGCCGAGCTGCTGGCCGACGTACCCGAGCGCGAGGCACCAGGGGAGGGACCCGGCGAACGTGTAGACGTGGAACTTGGTGCGGTTCATCCGCGCGACGCCCGCGGGAAACGCGATGAACGTGCGCACGACCGGCAAGAGCCGCCCCACGAAGATGATGATGTCGCCGCGCTGCGCAAACCAGCGATCCGCGAGGGCGATCTCGTGCTTCGACACGAGCAGGTAGCGACCGTACTTCTCGATGGCCGGGCGACCGCCCTTCGCCCCGATCCAGTACGCAATCTCGCTGCCGAGGTTGCAGCCCAGCGCTCCTGCGATCGCCGCCGCGAAGAGGTTGAACGCGGGCAAGTTGGCGATGCCGTATTGCACGCTCAACGCTGCGGCCACCTGAGGGTCCGAGAGGGCGCCCGCGTATGGCATGATGAGCTCACTCGGAAGCGGGATGCAGGCGCTCTCGATGCCCATGAGCAAGGCGACACCAAAATACGAGAACGTCGCCATCACGTAGACGCAGAAGGCCCCGAGAACGGCGAAGATCGCTTTGGTCATGGGTCGCCGGGCGGCTTAGTCGAAGGAGAGGGCCCGCGTCAAGGCCGTCAACCTTTCTTGTCCGCCTTGTCGGTCGGGTTTCCGTTGCTCAAGCCCAGCGCACGGCGATCGCGGCGCACGGTCTGCTCCGAGGCATCGTCCGCCTCTTCGATCTTGATGAGCACCGCCGTGATGTTGTCCTCGCCCCCGCGCTCGTTCGCCCGATGGATGAGCATGCGGCACGCTTCGCGGATGTCGCCCGACCCGAGCGTGACGATCTCTTTGATGTCTTCGTCGCTCACCATGCCGCTCAGGCCATCGGAGCAGAGGACGTACACGTCACCCGGCTCGGGGTCGTCGCGTTGCAGATCGACCACTACGTGATCCTGCATGCCGAGCGCGCGGGTGATGACGTTGCGGGGGAGCTCGCTCTTCTGCTCGTCCGTGAGGTCCGGCATCGCGAGCAAGTAGTCGTTGATGAGCGAATGGTCGCGGGTCAAGAGGGTGATCTCGCCGCCGCGCACGCGGTAGCAACGCGAGTCGCCCACGTGGCCGATGTACATGCGCTGCTTCTTGGGGCTGAACATCGCGCCGACGACGGTCGTCCCCATCCCATGGCACTCGCGCGAGCGGGTGGAGCGCTCGAAGATCTGCCGGTTGGCGACGCGAATGCCCGTGAGCAGCCGGTTCTCTTCTTCGCTCAGGTTCGTGTCGAAGTGAAAAGGCCACGTGACGTCTTCATTTGCCGTCGTCCGAAAAAATTCGGAGATCGTCTCCGTGGCAATGCGCGAAGCCACGTCTCCCGCGCGGTGGCCGCCCATGCCGTCCGCGACGACGAATAGATCGAACTCCTTGAGCACCACGAATGAATCTTCGTTGTGCTCGCGCTGGAGCCCGACGTCGCTCAACCCGGCCGCGACCGCGCGCATCAAACCGCTTGATCCTCCAACCATAAAAGACTTTCACCCACCCCGAAGAGTGTCAAGGATTGGCGGAGCCGCCGCCTCGTGCCGGTCTTGCGCCGGTTCCGCTTCCGTTCCGTCGGTTCGTGCCGGTCGCGTTTGCCGCTGCCTTACGAGGCAGCCGGCTCACACTTCGAGAATGTCCTTCTCTTTGCTCGCGATGACGGAATCGACGTGCTTCACCGCCTCTTGGACGAGCTCTTCGACTTTCTTTTTGGCGCGGTCCACCTCGTCAGCGCTCGAATCTCCCCCCTCTTCCAGCGAACCGAGCATATCGAGTGCATCGTGGCGACACTTGCGGATGGCGACCTTGCATTCCTCGCCGTATTTGCGCGCAATTTTCACGAAATCCTTGCGGCGCTCTTCAGTCAGGGGAGGAAGCGGGAGTCGGATGACGTCCCCATCCACCTGCGGGTTCAGGCCTAGGTCGTTCTCGCGAAGGGCCTTCTCGACCAGCTTGATCTGCGTCTTATCCCAGGGCTTCACCGTGATGAGGCGGGGCTCGGGGATGTTGATGTGGGCCATCTGCGCGAGCGCCGTCGGTGTGCCGTAATAGTCGACTTTGATGCCGTCGAGCAGACTCGTGGTGGCACGCCCGGCCCGAAGCTTGGTCAGCTCGCGCTTCAGCGCGTCGTGCGCCTTGGC
Organism: Polyangiaceae bacterium; assembly: GCA_035482215.1. Classification (GTDB taxonomy): domain Bacteria; phylum Myxococcota_A; class Polyangia; order Polyangiales; family Polyangiaceae; genus Palsa-1150. The sequence continues at coordinate 18,623 of DATHQY010000361.1, forward strand.
GAGCGAAGTCGAGAGGTCCTTCTGGACGTCCTGAATCATGTCCGATTCTCCAGGGCGGGAACTTAGCGTGCGCGCGCGCCTCAAGAAAGGCCATAGCGGCGGGCGGAGCGCGGGTAGGCTACGAGACCGCCGCGATCGATGGGCCGAAATTCCGCAGCGCCGAGCGTCGGGGAAGGCATGGTGCACCGCCGTGTGGTTCTCCGTGCGCGCGACGTCGTCTTTTTCAAGGGCATCCTCGAAGCGAGCGACGGCCTCGCGGCGATTTTCGCCGAGCGCGGCGGCGACCTCACCGTCTCCACCCCGTCGGCTCGGCAGGCGGAACTCGATGCGGTGTTGTCCGCGCTGTGTAGCGAGCTCGACGCCATGATCCTCACATGAAGGACACGGCCTCGTGCGTCCCCCCCCGATTCTTCTGAGCCGTGATTTTCGACTTCGACATCGTCATCGTGGGGGGCGGCCCGGCTGGCACGAGCACCGCGCTTCACCTCGTGCGCCGGGAGCGCATCGCGGGTCGGCGCATCGCCGTGATCGAGAAGGCCCGCCATCCGCGCGAGAAGCCGTGCGCGGGCGCGGTCAGCGCATGGGGTCTCGAGGCGCTGGCTTCGATCGGCGTCGACCTCACCGTGCCGCACGCCGTCATGCGCGGCTTGCGCGTGCTCGCCGGCCCCGCCGATCGCACGAGGGGCTCCGCAGCCGCACCGGATCCGCTCTGGCCGGCGCCCGGGTCCGCCGCGCCGCTCGGAGCCGTCGTCCGCCGTTGCGAGTTCGATGCGAGCTTGTGGCGGCAGGCGGCTGCCGACGGCGCGGTCGTTTGGGACGGCGAGCCGCTCCTTGCGATCGCCCGCGAGGGCTCGGGCTTCGTGCTGGACACGCCCGCGCGGCGCATCACCGCGAGGCTCGTCGCCGCGTGCGACGGCGCGGGAAGCCGCGTGCGCAAGCTGCTGGCGATCCCGGAAGCGGCGCGCAAGGGCCACCTCTACGTCGCCGAGACGGCGCTTCTCGCGTGCGATACGGGACCGCGCGCGGGGCTGTGCGACTTCGATCTGCGCATCGCGGACGAGGGGATCGAGGGCTACTACTGGGATTTTCCGACCGTCATCGACGGAGCGCCCGCGGTGAGCCGCGGCATCTACCACGCGAACTTCACGCCGCGGTCCGACGTGAAAGCGACCCTCGGCCGCGCGCTCCGGGCGCGCGGGATCGACATCGCCGCGGTCGCGCTCAAGCCCTTCAGCACGCGGCCGCTCGTGCCCGGCTCGTGCTTCTCGCAAAAGGGGTTGGCGCTCGTGGGCGAGGCGGCGGGGATCGACCAGACGACAGGCGAGGGGATCGCGCAGGCGATCCTCACGGGCGGCCTCGCCGCGCGCCATCTCGCGCGCGCCCTTCGGACGGGCGACGCGTCGCTCGACGGCTACGGGCGCGACGTACTGCGGTCGCGCGTCGGGCGGCACCTCCTGCAGGCCGCGTGGCTGGCCCGACGCGTGTACGGGTCGGGCGGGGCTGGATGGCGGTCGTTTCTGGCGGGGAACGCCGCGGCGCAGCAAGCCGGCGCGCGCTGGTACGCGGGAAAGCCTGTGGGGGCGCGCGCCAAGGTGCACCTCGGCGTGTCGCTCGGGGCCGCGCTCGCGGCCGCGGCGTTGGAGAATGCGGCGGCGGCCGTCGCAGGCTGATGCGGGTCACGCGCCGAATGCGCTCGAGACCGTGAGGGCGCCGACCGGCGCTCCCATGCGCGCCAGAACGAGCCGGAGGTCTCCGGGCACCGGCGCGAAGACGCGCACGCGGCGCCCCTTCGCCGGCTCGTCGAACGCGAGGGCCGCGACGTGGACGAAGGTCCGGTCGAGCGCGTGCTTCTCTTCGAAGTGACGGTTCGTGGGCCGGTGGCCGTAGCGGTCGTCGCCGAGGACGGGGTGACCCAGCGCCGCAAGCGCGGTGCGCGGCGCGTGGCGGGTCTCCTCGCCGAGGAGCACATGGAGGACGCTATGCCCCGACGCGAGTGCCACCCGGCGGTAGCGGCCCGCGGCTCCCGCTCGCGCGTCCGCTCGCGATGCCTCTTTCGACGCGAGAGTGCCTTCCGTCGGCGTGCCGCCGCGCACCGCGACGAGCGCCGTCCTCCCCGTCGTGGCCGCGGCGAGCGCGCGCCGCCATGGCGCCGCGTCTTCGGGACGGCGCGCGAACACGACCGCGCCGCTCGTGCCCACGTCGAGCCGATGGACTGGGACCGCGAGCGCCGCGCCGGGCAAGGCGCGCACGCGCGCGAGGAGCGAGGACGCGTACTCTCCTTGCGGCACCGTCGGCTCGTGTGCGGCCTTCTCCACGGCGAACGCGCCCGCGCTCTCCCATAGAACGCACGGCGGGGCCGGATCGCCACGGAGCAGCAGCGCAACGCACTCCACCTGATCGGTGAGCGGGATCATGTCGAAGGGCTTTATCCAGGCGGTGCGGTAACCGAGGCGCGCCAGGTGATCGAGATCGCGCGCGAGCGTGTCGGGGTCGCACGAGACGTACGCGATGCGGGCAGGCCCGACGCGCGCGACGGCTTCGCGCGTCGCCGGACTCGTTCCCCGCCGGGGCGGGTTGAGCACCGCGGCGTCGAAGCGTTCGCCCCGCGCGGAGAAGGCTTGCAGCGCGGTCGCCGCGTCCTCGCTCGTGGCGACGAGGTCGATCCCTTGCATCCGCGCGGAACGAAGGGCCTGCGCGGCCGCCGGTCCGAACGACTCGACGAGATGCACGTGCGCTCCGGCGGCGGCGAGCCCGAGGCCGATGGCGCCCGATCCGCCATAAACGTCCAGGATGCGAGGCGGCGCGTCGCGATCGGCGCGCTCCGGCGACCGCTCGACGCCGAGCGCGCCGGCCACGAGCGCATGGATCGCAGCGGCCTGCCCGCGATGCGCTTGCGCGAACGATCCGAAGGTCGCCATGTGCAGCGATCGTCCGACGCGATCGGGAGCGCTCGCGTCGCCGGCGAGCGGCAGCGTCTCCGGCCCGAGGACTTGCGGCGAATCGCCGTCGTGGAAGTTGACCGCCACGCCCGCCACGCACGGGACCTCCCGGAGAATCTCGCTCGCGACCGCGCGCAGAGCAGGCAGCGAACCCCTGTTTTGCGCGGTCACGACCAGCGTCACGAGCACCCTCGCCGCGTCGCCGTCGCGCGTTTCGCGCAGGTCGACGGCGCGGAGGCCCCCCTCGTCCGGCCGCGCCGGATCGAACGGGCGGAGCGGGTCGGGCGCGGCCCGTGGGTCGACCGCGGCCGCGATGCGGGTCCGCAGGTATGCCGCGGCTTCCGCGAGCGATGGCGCGAGGACCCGGCAATGCGGCGTATCGACGACCACGTGCGCGCTGCTCTTCGCGAAGAGGCCCAGCTCTCCGCGCGGCCCGACCATCCACTTGGCGCGCGTGCGGTACGCGACGATCGGATGGGCGGGGATGACCCGATCGATCGAGCCGTCGGCCGGCGCGCCACCGCGGACGAAGGCCGCAAACGCCGCCCGGACCCGATCGCCCTTGTACGCCAGCTGATCGGCGTACGGCCGATCGAGGAGCGGGCATCCCCCGCACCGGTCTTCATGGGCACACGCGACGCGCTCGTTCACTCCCGGGAGCAGTAGTCGCTCGCGGGCGCGCTTCAATGCGCCTGCGCGCGGCTCAAAACTCGACGCGGGCCGCGAGAAGCGAGTTCCACACGTGGGGATCGCAAACCATCTGCGCTTCGTGCCGCTCGCGGTAGAGCATCGTCTCGTCCGCCTCGATCGCGAGCATGGCGCGCGGACCGAGCGCGATCTCCACCCCACCACCCAGCTGCCCTGCCATTTCGACATCGTGGGGCAACGTCGGCAGGAGATCCGTGTCAATTCGCCACTGGCCGAGACCGAGTTGAATGAAGGGCATTACGCGCCCGTCCGTGATCCGCACGCGCGTGACGAGCATGCGGCTCGAGCGGATCGGCCGCACGCGGTCCATGAGAGAC
>DATHQY010000362.1:0-7315 GCA_035482215.1 Polyangiaceae bacterium
ATCCGCGAACGACTCGAGCTCTTGGAGGCGCAGGTGAAGGGCCGCGCGCAGGCTTCCGAGTCGGACGACAGCCCGTTCCGCGGCGAAGGCGTGAATGGTGGCGCGAGCGCGGGCGGGATGCAGGCGGGCGTCGCCGCGAGCCCGGAGGGGGGCGTCGGCGGGCCTTCGCGCGACAAGACGGACGACGAAGACGAAGACGAGCTCGGTGGGTCGTTGCGCCGCGGGCGGGGATGGTCGGTCGCGCCGTTTCTCGCCGAGCACAAGTGGTTCTTCAGCGGGATGTCGTTCGGTGACAACGAGACGTGGTCCGAGTGCGTGGGGATCCAAGTGCGCTATGCGCCGAACCGCATCGGGGCAATCTTCGTGGAGCTCGGCTACGAGCATTTCAACTCGACGAGCGATGACATTGCGGTCGTCTACGGGCTGACGACGATGGTCGGCTACGAGTTCCGGTTCGGGCTCGATCCTCGTTACGATAACCAACTCTTTCTCACGCCCGGTGTCGGTTATTCCCACTTCCAGGTTGCGCCGAACGACCCCGACCTCGCCTCCACGTCGGAAGGCGCGGTGACCGGTCGCTTGCGATTCGGCTACCGGCGCGCCCTGGGATCGAGCACCGCGTTCGAAGCCTCGCTCGACGGCGGAGCCGCGGAGTTCTTCCTCTTCGACGGCAGCCGCAACTCTTCGGGGACGGGCTTTGCGTCCCTCAATCTCGCGTTCGCATGGGGTTTCTGACACAGCGTTGTGCTCGCCACGAGCGATTCTCTGACGCGAACAGCGCGCTCGCCGGTACTTGTTCACGCGCGTGACCGCACGGGTGAGGCGTCGGACTGCGCGCAGCTGAGGCGGTGGAAGACAAGGTCTCCAACGGCCGAATCGGATTGGCGTATGTCGTAACCGCGCTGATCTTTGTGGAAAAACTGAATGCCCCGGGCTCGCCGCGCACCAGGACCTACGATAGCTTTGACGCCGCACCACGAGGTCAAGTGAGAGCGTTTGTCTTCGCGTTCCTTCTCGCGGCTGCGTCGAGCGCGCTTCTAACGCCGCTCGTGCGGGCTCTCGCGCTCAAGCTCGGAGCGGTCTCGAATCCGGGCGGCCGAAACATCAACGAGCGGACCGTGCCGCGACTGGGCGGCATCGCGATCGCCCTGGGATTTCTCATCCCCTTGGCGACGATTTTCCCCGCCGAGTCGGCCGTAGCCGCGGTCCTACGCGGCGAGTCGCGCAAGCTGATCGGCCTGCTCGCCGGCGCGGCCCTGATGGCCGGAGTGGGCGTCCTCGACGACACGAAGCGGGTGCGTGCGTTGCACAAGCTGCTCGTTCAGATTGTCGCGGGCGCCATCGCGTACAGCGTCGGCTTTCATATCGACGCCGTCACCTTGCCCATCTTCGGCAATCTGTCGATGGGCATCTTCGCGCTTCCGGTCACGGTGATCTGGATCGTCGGGATCGTCAACGCCATCAATCTGATCGACGGGCTCGACGGGCTTGCAGCGGGCGTCGTGTTCTTTGCCGGCGTGACGAACTTCGTCGTCGCGTGGGTCACCGGCGATACGTTCTTGAGCGCCCTCATGGCGACGATGCTCGGGGCGGTGCTCGGCTTTCTCTTCTTCAACTTCAATCCCGCGCGCATCTTCATGGGGGACTCGGGGAGCTACTTTCTCGGTTTTCTCCTTGGAACGCTTTCCCTCGAGGGGTCGTCGCAAAAGGCGTCGACGACCGTGTCGATCCTCGTCCCGATCCTCGCGCTCGGGCTGCCGATCTTCGACACGCTCTTTGCGATGGGGCGCCGCTTTCTCGAGCGACGGCCGCTCTTCTCTCCCGATCGCGGCCACGTGCATCACCGGTTGCTCGACATGGGGCTCACGCACAAGCGGGCGGTGCTCCTGCTCTACTCGGTCAGTGTGATTTTCACGGTCGCGGCCATCGGCGTGTCGCTCGGGCGCGCGTGGCAAGTCGGCGTCGCGATTCTCGTCGCCAGCGTCGTTCTCGTCGGTCTCGTCCGCTTCGTAGGCTACTTCGAGTACCTGTTTCTCATGCACCGCCAGCGTGCGCGCGTTCGCAGTCCGGACGTGGAGGTTCTGCGTCGGGCTCTTCCCGCGGTGACCGGGCTCTTTGCGGCGGCGATGTCCGAGGAGGCGGTCTGGCGCGTCCTCGAAGGGGTGCTCGTGCGTGCCGACCTCGCGGCTGTCGAGCTGCGGGCGGCGGTTCCCCGCGAGAGTTTGGCCGTGCGGAGTCCCGCTCCATTGAAGATCTGGGCGCGCGACATCGAGCTCGAGCCCGAAGTGGCCGTCTGGGCCCAGTTCCCGATTGGCGAGGATCGCGTTGCACGCGCGTCGCTCCGTTTTCGATGGGGCAACCCGACGGGAGAAGTGCCGCCGCAGGCCGAGGTCCTTCTGCAAGTCATGGTGGACGTCATCACGAGCGCGCTCGTGCGCGCCGGAAGCGCGTTCGCGCCGTTGCCCGCCACGGCGCCTCTGCCCGACCGCATCTCGTCCGAGCGCATCTCGTCCGATCGAATTTCGGCGCACGAGCCGATGGTCGTGGAACCGTAAAGGACCGCTTGTCGAGTGCGATGTCCTCGCGTAATCGTGACGCGAAGAGCCTCCAAGGCCCGTAACGAATGGGAAATCGCCTCGTCCTCGGGATCAATTCCGCACACGCAGATTCCTCGGCTGTGCTCGTCGACGAGCGCGGCGTCATCGCCGCGATCGCGGAAGAGCGGCTGAACCGGCGCAAGCATTGCGCAGGTTTTCCTGCGCTCGCCGTCCGGGAGGTGATGCGCATCGGGGGCGCGTCCTTGCGCGATCTCACGGACATCGCCGTCGCGCGCGATCCTCGCGCCAACCTCGCCGCCAAAGCGGCCTTCGTCGCGCGCAACCCGGTGAAGCGGGTGGCGCGCGCCGTGGACCGGTGGGGCATCCACAAGGGGGTGCAGTCGACCTCGGGGCTCGTGGCGAGCGCGCTCGGAGGCCCCGCGGAGGAGGCGCGCGCCGAGTTTCATCAGGTCGAGCATCACCTCGCGCACCTCGCGAGTTCGTTCTTCTGCTCGCCGTTCGAACGTGCGACGGGCATCAGCGCCGACGGCGCGGGCGATTTCGCGTCGGCGATGATCGCTCACTGCGAAGGAATCCGCATCGGCGTGCAGAAGCGCACGCTGTGGCCGCATTCGCCGGGCGTCTTCTACACGGCCATGTGCCAGCTCATCGGCTTCGATCGGTTCGGCGAAGAGTACAAGGTGATGGGCTTGTCGGCCTACGGCGTGAACCGCTTCGTGCGGGCGCTGCGTGACGTCGCGTCGTACGAGCCGGGCCGCGGCTTCCGGCTCGATCTGCGTTACTTCCGCCATCACCAGCAGACCCGAGCCCTCGAGATGGTCGACGACGGCGAGGTCACGGTGCCCTTGCTGTTTTCGCCCGAGATGGAGAAGCTCTTCGGCCCGGCGCGCAAACGAGAAGACCCCATCGGCGATCGCGAGCGCGACCTCGCCGCGTCGATCCAGACGCACTTCGAAGAGATGTATCTCGACTACGTCGAAGACGCCGTCGAGGGAGCCAAGACGCGCGACGTCGTCATGGCGGGAGGGTGCGTCCTCAACTCTGTGGCCAATGGGCGAATGATCACCGAAGGCCTGGTCGAGAGAGCGTACTTCCATCCCGCGGCGTCCGACGATGGAACCGCCGCCGGCGCCGCGCTCTATGTGCTGCACGCGAAGCACGGCGTCCGCCGCGCGGAGCCGATGAAACACGGCTACCTCGGCACCAAGTGGGACGACGCGGCGATCGAGGGAGCGGTGGTCGCGTCGGGAATCCCGTTCTGGAAGCTCGATCGCCCATCGCTCCTCGACACGGCGTCGGGCGCACTCGCGGCAGGAAAGATCGTCGGGTGGTTTCAGGGACGTGAAGAGTGGGGGCCGCGCGCGCTCGGCAACCGGAGCATCTTGTGCCACCCGGGGTGGCCCGACATGAAGGCGACGCTCAATGCGCGAATCAAGAATCGCGAGCCTTTCCGTCCCTTCGCGCCTGCGGTCCTGATCGAAAAGCTCGACACGTGCTTTCGCGGCACGCACGAAGTGCCTTTCATGATCGTCGTCTACAAGGTCCGCCCCCAATGGAAGGACCGCCTCAGCGCCGTGACCCACGAGGACGGGACGGGCCGCGTGCAGACCGTCGCGCGCGATCAAAACGAGATCTATTACGATTTGATATCTGCGTTCGAACGCAAGACGGGGACGCCCGTGCTGCTCAATACGTCGTTCAACGAGAACGAGCCGATCGTGCACACGCCGGAGCAGGCCGTCGCGTGCTTCGCGCGCACGCGCATGGATTGCCTGGGGATCGGTTCCTTCTGGATGGAGAAGCCCGGTCCGTCGTGAGCACGCCGATGCGAGTGCTCCACGTGATCCCGACGATTGCGCTCGAGCACGGAGGTCCGAGCCACGCGGTGCGGCTCATGGCCCGCGTCGTCACGAGGGCAGGCGCCGAGGTTCACGTCGCCGCGACGAGCTACGGGACCTCGCAAGGGCGGACGGATCCGGGCCGCGTATGGGTCTACCAAGAAGACGGCGTCACCTTTCGCCTCTTCCCGCAGCTCGCCGCCTCACGCTGGAACTTCTCGGCGAGCCTCACGCGCTGGCTCTTTTCGCACGTCGCGGACTACGACGTGCTCCATGTGCATGCGCCGTTTTCCTTTCCGACGTGGCCGGCATGCGCCTTCGCGCGGCGGATGCGCGTTCCGTACGTGTATCGCACGCTGGGGACGCTCGATCCGTGGTCGCTTCGCCAGAAAGCATGGAAGAAGCGCCCGTACTACCAGCTCATCGAGAAGCGCAATCTGTACGGGGCTCAGGCTGTGCATGTGACGTCGCGGCCCGAGCGGGAGGCCATCGCGGCGCTCGGCGTCCCGCGCGACAGGATCGCGCTCATGCCGCTCGGGATCGACCCCGCATCGAGGCTCGAGGCGCCGCCGGTTGCTCCCCCATTGCGGCTTCTGTTCATCGGGCGCCTGCATCCGAAGAAGGGTATCCCGCTGCTGCTCGAGGCCCTGAGCCAGTTGCGCCGGGCGGGGATTGACGCCGTCCTCGACGTCGCCGGAAGCGGCGACGAAGCCTATGCGCGAGTCCTGGCCGGCGAGGTGACGCGCCTCGCCCTCGGGCCGGCGGTTCGATTCGTCGGCTTCGTGACCGGCGAAGCCAAGGCACAATTGCTCGGTAGCGCGCACGTATTCGTCTTGCCGGCGTACGACGAGAACTTCGGGATTTCGGTTGCCGAGGCGATGGCGTACGGCGTGCCCGTGGTCGTCTCGGAGGCCGTGGGGATCGCCGAGGACGTAAACGAAGCGCGCGCGGGACGGGTCTGCGCCACGGGCGACGCCGCGGCGCTGGCCGGAGCCGTGAAGGAGCTCATGGACCCCGAGGAGCGGGCCGCATGCGGGCGGCGAGGGGTCGCGCTCGTCGCGAGCACGTTCTCCATTGGTGCGATGGGGAGCCGCCTCGTCGAGGCGTATGCCCGTGCCGTCGGCTCTTCGAAGAGCTGAACGACGGACCTGGATCCAACGCACAGCGGCAGTGCCGCCGAACCCGGAGCAAACGTGGCGCAGGTCTGCCGCCATGCGATACGCTCAACCCGCCTTGCGTGCCGAATTGCGAGAGCTTCTGAGCCGCCGTTCGGTGCTCCAACGCGTGCTGTCCACGCCATTCTTTCTACGCCAGCGCGGCCGTGCGCCGTGGCTCGACGCTCTCTTCGCGTCTCTGCCACCGGTTCGCGGGCTCGCGGCCGCAGCCTCTCCCGTACCCGCGCCGGCCCCCCAAGGCGCATCGTTGCCACCCGCGCCCGGCGGGCTCGTCATCGACGTTCGCGCGGCCCCGTACGGAGCCATCGGGGACGGCGTTCACGACGACGGACCCGCGCTCTCGCGCGCGCTCGCTGTGTTCGCGGCGGCGAGCGTGACGAACGCGGGCGTCGCTTTGCATTTGCCTCCCGGGAGGTACCGAACGTCCCAGATGCTTCGCTGCGTCGGTGCCCTTGGCGGCCACATCATGGGTGCCGGGATCGACCAGACGATTCTACAGGCCGATGCGGGCACGGCGGGCAGCCCCGCGATTCTCCAACTCGTCAATTGCCAGTTCGTCACCTGCGCGGCGATGACGTTTTGGGGGACGGGGGACGCCCCCGGTGCGGAGGCCGCGTGGCAAAGCTTCGGCGATATCGGCCAACCGGCGTTCGCTCCGAACAACAACCGATGCTCGTCCATTGCCGTCGAACGGTGCCCCATCGGTTTCTCGATTTCGTGCGCGAACTTGTTGACCCCCGTCGTGATGACGAGCGGCGCGGGCGTCTCGCCCATCACCGTGACGACCGGGATTCCGCACGGTCTTTCGACGGGAAGCGTCGTCGGCATCGTGGGCGTTCGAGGCAACGAGGCGGCCAACACGGGAGGCAGCGTCCGCGTCCTCACGCCGAATCGATTCGAAATCAATGGGACCGGGGACGGTGCGTACGCCGGCGGAGGCACCGTCCTTTGGACCTATATGGACGGCGGCGAAAAGGCCAACCGTAGCGACGCGAACAACGATGGGATGAAGTTCGATCACTGCTTCGTGCGTGGCGCCTCGGTCGCCGGGGTCTTCATCGGAGGCGAAAACTCGCTCGTCCACGAATTCCACGCGTGCGACTTGATCGGGCAGGTCGGCGTGTGGATGCCTGCGGGCGGCAGCTTCTCGATGTACGGGGGCAGCATCTCCGCGTCGTCGTGGGACTTCGTGTACGCCGGTCGTAGCGAGCACCCCATCAACATATTCGGGACTTGCACCGAGGGCGGGTCGGGCTTTCTCTCCGTGGAACCGGTGCCTCATCCGCTTTCGGGCGGGGCGCTCGTCTTCAATGCGTTCGGCTACGACAAGAAGGGTGGACCCGCGGCGAAGACGAATGCCATCGTGCGCACGAGTGGTAGGGGCGTGGCGCCGATCACGGTGACGACGGACGCTCCGCACGAGCTGCGTACCGGGCAGTTCGCTTCGATTTCCGGCGTCCAGGGAAACGACGCCGCCAACGGTATTTTTGCGGTCCAGGTTCTGACGAATACGACATTCACCGTCGCCGCTCTCGGCAAAGGGGACTACGCGGGTGGCGGGCAGGTGAAGTCGGCCCGAAGGCTGATCGATCTGAACGGTCCTCAGTGTTATGTAAGCCTCACGGGATGCACTCTCGCGGCGTGGGCGGCGCCCGGCCAGCTCGCGATCTATTGCAAGGACGGCGGCTCCCGCGGGCCAGCCTCGCGCATCCGGCTGGCGGACTGTGAGGTCGGCGCCGACGAG
>DATHQY010000363.1:0-23043 GCA_035482215.1 Polyangiaceae bacterium
GACTCGCATAGCTGATCGAGAAACACGGGAAGGCCATGGTTCACCTCGTCTTCGGTCGCCACGGGCACGCGTCGCTGGGCAACCCTCGTTCTCGCGCGTGCGAGAATGACGTGACGGTATTCGACGATGAAGCTGCGCAACATGGCGGAATGCGCCCAACGTAAGCACTAATCCCCTCCCTGTCGATGACGAGGCGTGGCGGGTATTTCTCTCACGCGGCGGGCATGCGAGGCGAACCGTGCAATTCGCGATTTGCGGAAGTATTTGCAAAATGCGAGCGCGAGCGAAGCAAATGCGGTGGGAGCGCCGGATTGGCGCGCGCGATAGTTGGGAATTCCAGCGCGTCATCCCGCGACCTTTCCTCGTTCGGACACGTCGACGCCTAAAATCGAACGACACGAGAAGCCGCGATTGCGGCGTTGGCGACTTGCGAAAGTATATAGTTCGCAAGTTGCGAATGAGAATGGCTTACTTCGAGAGTGGCAATTCTCGTCTTACGCCTCGCCCGACTTGAATGTAAGTCGCGCGCCGGTCATGCTGGCTCCAGTGGTAGCCGCGGAAGGAGAAGTCAGCCGCGCGAGCGTCGGCGGATTCGAAGAACCCCTCTGCGTGCATCCCGATTACCGCTCCACCCGCGGGGCGCTTGCGTTCCGCGTGGAGCCCATCGCGGTGCAGCATCATCACGCGCACATTGCCTCGTGCCTCGTCGAGCACGGCCGCACCGGCCCGGCGATCGGCGTCGTATTCGACGGTACCGCTTGGGAGTCCGACGGGGTCGTGTGGGGCGGCGAGTTCCTCGTCGCGACCCTCGACGGTTTTCGTCGCGCCGGTCACATGCGGCCGATCGCGCTGCCGGGAGGCGAGGTGGCGATCCAGCAGCCGTGGCGGGTGGGCTTCGCCGCGCTGCTCGACGCGCGAGCCACGTTCGCCCCGCTGGAGGATGTGAAGCCCGGCCAACGCGCGATCGTGCAGCGCATGATCGAGCAGCGCATCACGACGCCGTTCGCGACGAGCGCGGGTCGATGGTTTGACGCGGTCGCCGCGATTGCTGGAATCGTGCGCGAGATCTCCTATTGCGGCCAGGCCGCGATTGAACTCGAGGCGACGGCCGCCGATGGCGCGCACGCGCCGTACCCGTTCGCGATCGTACCCGCGTTGCCGGACGGCCCTATCGCCGCGTTCGTACAACGGCAGGGTCCGTTCGTCGTCGACATGCGCCCGGTCGTGCGCGCCATCGCGCACGACGTCGTCCACGCAATCCCCGCGTCGGAGATTTCGGCACGTTTTCACGAGACGATGGCGCAGGTGATCGTCGCAGGGTCCCGGCGAGTACGCGAGCTGAATCGCGTTTCGTGCGTCGTGCTCTCGGGAGGCTGCTTTCAAAACGAACGGCTCAAGAGTCGTGTTTGCGGGCTTCTGCGCCACGACGGCTTCGAGCTTCTCGTCCACCGAAGCTTGGGGGCCGGCGATGGGGGAATCGCCGTCAGCGAGGCGCCGATCGCGCTCGCCCTAATCCGGCGGCCGTGACGACGAACGGTGCGACTCGGATGCAGCGTATTCACGAGATCCGCGGGACGGAGAAAAAAGACATGCGAAAGTCGAACGCGCTTCGGAAGCTCATCGATTCGAGCCGCGACAACGAGCGCTTGCTCCGCTACGAGAGCGGGTTCGTCGATAGCTCGCGGCGCCCCACTCTGAGACGCCTGGCGGCCGAGTGCGGTGCGACGGTCGACCAGCTCCAATCGGTTCACCGCCGCCGCCGCCGACGTGGGGGAGTGAGTGGCTCGTGGCGCGAGCTGCTGAGGGAGTTCCGGCGGAATCTGCGAGTCGCCGTCGGGGGCCGAAACAGCGGCGACGCCGTGGCCGCTTGCCGGCGCTCGATGAGTCGAGCCGAGGCCCTCTTCGACCGGGCACTGGCGTTACCTTTCCCCGAGGGAACGGTGGCCCTTCTTCTCGACAGACGAAATCGCATTCGCCTCGCCCATGCCGAACTGGTCGCGATTCAATTCTGACGGGGTGTGACGCATTGGCGTCTTGCAAATCGAACCTGGCGACAACGGCGAATTGAGAATGGCGACGGGGCTTGCTCGCCGGAGGGCCGAGAAAAGTCCGGTTTCCCTGGCGACCGCGATTTTTGGTACCTCGTTCTTTTGGGCGTTCGGAATACGAACGTTCAATTTCGACGGACACGGTCGTGGACACCAGCGCGCGCTGCGGCTTCTTACCGCATCAGTGCGACCCCGCGTGGTGCGTCATCCGCGCGGCAGCGGCGCTCGGAGCCTTGCGGCCCTACCGTGATCCGAGGCCGAGTTCTACCGCGACCATTGCGAGCCGTATCTTGCGCGAAGGGCCGTCCTCGCGTTCACGCGACATTCGTGAGCCGTGGCAGCTCAATGACGAATACGCAGCCGATCCCGGGACGGTCGCGCACGCTCATCTTGCCCCCGCTCGCCTCGATTCCCTTGCGACTGAGCGAGAGGCCCAGGCCGAGCCCGGTCCGGTTGCCGCTTCGCTGCTCGAAGGGGCGAAAGAGGGCCTCCGCTTTTCCGGCCGGGAGGCCACCGCACTCGTCCTCGACTTCGATGAACACGCGGTCGTCACCCGAGAAGGCCCGCAGCAGGACTTGGCCCTTGGGGCGAGTGAACTTGACCGCGTTCGCCAAGAGGTTCCCCAGGGCCGTGGTGAGGATCGAGCGGTCGACTTCGACGTCGATTTCCGGCTCCACCGGGAGTACGTCCAGCGTGACTTCGTGTGCCGCGGCGTCGATCGTCGCGCCAACCTCGACTTCTTCGATGAATTGGCGCACCGAAACTCGCTCAGGAACGAGCATTCCCGCACCGACGCGAACGCTTGCGACCGAAGCCTCCACGAGCGAAGAGAGCCGACCCAGGCTCCGGCCGAGGACGCCGGCCGTACTTCCGGCGAATCCGGCCGTGCCCGCGCGGAGCAAATCGAAGGAGATCATCGCGCTTCCGAGCGAACTGCGAAGTTCGTGTGCAAGCTCACCGAGACGCTCTTGCTCGTCTCGAGCGAATGATTGTTCGCGCTGGCGGGCATGTTCGGTGACGGCCTGTGCGGTGGCCTCCTCGAGACAACGACGCAGAGTACGAAGATCCTCCTCGGGCACGGTTAGACCCGCCTTTCCGGCCAGTTCGTGGATGGCGCGCGCGACGCTTGCGTAGCCATGCACCACGTCGGCGAGGGAATAACCTTCCCGCTGCATTTGTGCGCCGTGGAGGGCGGCGCTGCCTCCGATGGCCTCGAGGGCCTCGTTGGTGACGGGAGAGACTCGCAGGGCCTCTCCCGCCTCCTCCAAAAAGGCGAAGATGGCGCGTTCGACGATCGCGTGCGTGCGGGGGGCCAACGCCGCGACGAGGATCAGCCGGGTCTGCCCCATGATCTCGTCTCGCTGCGTCGAGAGGAGGGCGCGAAGCATCACAAGAAACTATTATAGTTTCAGACCCAGAAACGAAAAGCGCGCCGAAAGCACTGGACGAAATGCGGATCCGGGCATGCGTGGCCGTCGCCTTGTTTTCGGTAACGTTTCACCCCAGCTCGTCCGGACCGAGGTTCGGAGCGAATGTCGCCGCATGGTCCGGCGGCGATGGTTACGTTGCATGGAGCGATGCTTGCACCTTCCTCGAGAGCACGTTCGCGCGTGCTCGTCGTCGATGACGACGCCGAGATGCGTGCGGCGCTGTCGATTTTCTTCGTGGCCGAAGGGCACGAGTGCGAGCTTGCGAACGACGCGGCGACGGCGCTCGACATGGTGGGGCGCCTCGAGCTGGATGCTGTGATCTGTGACGTGAAGATGGAAGGGATGAGCGGCCTCGAGCTCCTCGACAGGGTGAGGCGCTCGCACCCCGCATTGCCGTTCGTGGTAATTACGGGCCGAGGCGGCGTTCCGGACGCCGTCGACGCGATGAAGCGCGGCGCGTTTCAGTACGTCACGAAGCCGTGCAACCTCGAAGAGCTTCGGTCCATCGTCGCGGACGCCCTCGGGGAGCGACGGCGGAACCGCGAGGCGGAGCGAGAGGCCCCGTCCTCTGGCCCTCTTCGCTTGCTGCCGCCCGCTCCCGACGTGGAGCTCATTGGCAACGGCCCTGCGATGCGAGCGTTGCGAAGGAACATCGAGTTCGTCGCGGCGTCGAGCGCGCCGGTGGTGGTGTTGGGAGAGACGGGCGTGGGCAAAGAGCTCGTCGCTCGTGCGATCCACGCGCGGGGAGCGCGCCGGCGCAGGCCATTTCTCCCGATCAATACGTCGGCCATTCCCCCCGAGCTCCTCGAAAGCGAGATCTTCGGGCACGTGCGCGGGGGCTTTACCGGTGCGGTCCAATCGCGCAAAGGGCTCCTTGCCGAGGCGGATGGAGGCACGGTCCTCCTCGACGAAATAGGCGATATGCCTGTTGGCCTTCAGGCGAAGCTTCTCCGCGCCATTCAATTCGGCGACGTGCGGCCCGTCGGCGGGGACCGCGCCCGACAGGTCGACGTGCGCGTCATCGCGGCGACCCATCGGGACCTGCCCTCGCTGGTACGCAATGGCCTGTTTCGCGAAGATCTCTACTTTCGCCTCAACGTATTGCGGCTGTTCGTCCCGCCACTTCGGGAACGCCGGGAAGACATCCCCGAGCTTGCCGTGCACCTTCTTGCCCAGGCGCGGCTACGCGCGCCCCACTCCCCCGTGCGCTCGATCGGCCCTGAGGTGCTTCGCGCGATGACCGAAGCGTCCTGGCCAGGCAATGTGCGCGAGCTTTCGAGCGTCATCGAACGCGCGGTCGTCTTCGGAACCGATGAAGCCATGGCGAGCCCGAGCCTCGAGGCATCCCTGCGCGGAGCCGTTCCCGAGAGCGCGCCGCCGCCCTGGTCTTCGGGTACGAAGACTCCGTCGACGCTGCGTAGCATCAGCCGTGCCTATACCCAATGGGTGCTCCTCCAGACCGGCGGAGACAAAGAGCGCGCGGCGGAGATCTTGGGGATCGATTTGTCGACGCTGTATCGGTGGCAAAGGTCCAGCAAAGAGTGACATGTCGAGTTTGAATTCCCGACCTCGCCCGAAGGGCAGGTTCGCATGGCGAGGTTGCGGAATGTCTCTTGCGTTGTCGTCTTCAGGATTTCATTGATTGGCAATGCGCAAACACTTCGCAAAATAGCAAGGGCCCGGATCGACTGCCGCGCTGGCGCTGCCTAGGCGGAATACGTGCGCAACGTTTGCATCATGACATAAATAAGAGTAACGCTCCCCAGCCCTCATGTTAGTCGATTTCATCATTGCCCATCGCGAGCAGCTCATTGCGCGAACGAGGGCAAAGATCGCGAAGCGTTTGTCGCCCCGCCCGACGCCGGCAGAACTGAACAGCGGCGTTCCGCTTTTCTTGGAGCAACTCGCGGAGACGCTCCGAGGCCCCGAGCTTTCACGGACCCAACCAGGGGCGATCGAGCGGTCGGCGGCGGTGCATGCGGCGGCGTTGCTCTCGCGAGGCTACACCGTAGCTCAGGTCGTTTACGATTATGGCGATATTTGTCAGGCCATCACCGAGCTGGCGGTCGAGATCGATGCGCCGATCACGACCGACGAATTTCAGACGCTGAACCGTTGTCTCGACAACGCGATTGCAGAAGCGGTGACGGAATACACGCGGCTCCGTCTGGAGTCCGCAACGGCGGGTGAAACGGAGCGTCGCGAGATCCTCGCGCAGCTCCGCAACCGCATCTCCTCCGTGCGTCTCGCCTATTTGACGATCAAGAGCGGGCGGGTACCGCTCGGCGGCAGCGTCGCCATGGTCGTCACGCGGAACCTCAGCGCGGTGACGTCCCTCATCGATCGAGCGCTGAGCGAGGCGCGGCTCGACGCCGGAACCGTGCGGCGACGCCGGACGGCGCTCTACCGTCTCATCGAAGAGGCCGAAGTCGACGGATTGATCGAGGCCGACGCGCACGGCGTGCTGTTGGCGGTCACCCCGGCCGATCATGCGATCGACGTCGATGCGGACCCCCAGATTCTCGCGATCGCGCTCGGCAACTTGATGCATAACGCCCTCAAATTCACGCAGGTCGGCGGCCAGGTTTCGCTCAAGACGTCCGTCGTCGACGGCCGCGTCGAGATCACCGTCGAAGACAGTTGCGGCGGCCTTCCCGCGGGCAAAGCCGAGGAGCTCTTCGGAGCTCTTCAGCGCCGCGGCACGGAGCGCGGCGGCCTATACCTCGCCCATAGGGGAGTGGAGGCGCACGGCGGAACGCTGGGCGTACGCAACATTGCCGGGCGGGGGTGCGTCTTCACGATTGCGTTGCCGGTGCTCGCACCGGAGACGTAGCGGCCGGGCGCTGCTGCCATGACCGCCCCACGTACCCACGGCCGCGATTCTGGCCCTACAGTCGACGCTTGTCCGTATGGCGGATCTCGCGCTGCTGCCCGACCCAGTGCTCGAGCTGGCGCTCCGCGTCGCCGAAGGCGCGATCCACGGCCGCGTAGGCCGTCTCCCCCTCGTGGTCGCTCGAAGGGGTGTGGTTCACGAGGATTTCGTGCTTGGGCAGGCTCAGATTGATCGAGACGGCGAAGCGGTCGCCGCGATGCTGGTGGTGGCCTTCGAGGCCGAGCACCACGTGACAGGCAACGATGCGGTCGAAGTGGTCCTCGAGCTTCTCCGCGCGCGCCGTCACGTGCGCCGAGAGCGCATCGGAATGCGCCATGTTTCGGAAGGTGAGCTGGAGTTCGTTCTGCATGAAAACGGTCCATGCATGGTCCGTGCGACGCCCGGGCGGACTCGCGGACTCCTTACCGACACCGGTATTCGAGCAGTCGAGCCTGGAGATCACTTGCCCTCGGAAGCCGGCGGGGCGGTCTTCATCGTGTTGGCCAAGCGCGTGAGCTGATCGGCGGTCTGTGCGCTGACGTGAGATCGCACTT
Organism: Polyangiaceae bacterium; assembly: GCA_035482215.1. Classification (GTDB taxonomy): domain Bacteria; phylum Myxococcota_A; class Polyangia; order Polyangiales; family Polyangiaceae; genus Palsa-1150. Next base: position 6,905 of record DATHQY010000363.1, read on the forward strand.
CCTCCTCAGCGTCGAGCGCGGCTTCGAGTTCGTCCAACAAGGTGCGCGCGCACGCGATCTCCATTCGCAACGCTCGGCTCGCGGTCGGTCCGGTCCGTGCGGAGTTCACGCTTTCACCATCGTCGTCGCCCTCGAACACGGATGGGTCTTTCTCAACCCGCGGCCGGCTGCGGGTGTGCGATCGCGGCGGGGTCGCCCCCGTTCGGGACCGGACGGCTCGCCGCAACCACGCTTTTCGGCGGGACGGGCGCTGCCAAGAGGGGGCGAATCAGCTCGATCGGGATCGGGAACACAATCGTCGAATTCTGATTCGAGCCCATGTCGAGCAGCGTTTGCATGTAACGGAGCGCAAGAGCGGCCGGCTGGGTCGAGATGATTTCGGCGGCGTTCGCCAGGACCTGAGCGGCTTGAAACTCACCTTCCGTCGCGATGATCTTCGCGCGCTTTTCGCGCTCAGCTTCGGCCTGTCGCGCGAGTGCGCGCACCATGGACTCGGCGAGCTGCGCATCTTTGAGTTCGACGGTGATCACCTTGACTCCCCAGGGTTCGGTCTGGCGATCGATGATCGTCTGCAGTTTCGTGTTGATCTTGTCGCGGCCCCCGAGAAGCTCGTCGAGGCTCGACTGGCCCAGGACCCCGCGGAGCGTCGTCTGCGCAATTTGAGACGTGGCCTCCATGAAGTTGTAGACCCCCACGATGGCCGCCTGGGCGTCCGTGACCCGAAAGAAGATGACGGCGTTGACCTTGACCGTCACATTGTCGGACGTGATGACCTCTTGCTGAGCCACCTCCAGCGTGATCACGCGAAGGTCGACCTTTCGGACGTGATCGATTCCGAACGGGAAAACGAAAAAGAGGCCGGGGCCTTTGAGGGGAATCAACCGGCCGAGCCGGAAGACGACGCCCCTTTCGTACTCCCGCGCGATATTGAGGCTGGATAGCGCCAACGTCAGCGCGAAGAACACGAGGAGCGCGGACAATGCGACGGAAAAGTAGGAACCAATATTCAGGGTGAGCATGGGGACTTCCTTCCGACGGCGGGCCGGGGGCGGCAGGGAACGCCGTGCAAATTGCGTTGCCGCATTGGCAAGACGCCTAGACGGTCGATTCCGACTGGGTCTTATCGTGCGCGGAGGGAACGCGGAGAGTCGCTGAAGCGCGGAGTGCCAGAGCCGGCGGGAGCCGCCTCGCCGCGAGGCGCGCATGTTCGATGAATTGCCACTCGTTGGTCATGATCCGCTTACGAATGTCTCCGGCAAGCGCCGTCCGGCGTTTCGTCACGCAGTCTTCGTGAGCGAGCGAGCCGTCCCGCAGAAGCGTCATATCCCGTAAGACGGGGCGTGTGCAGATTGGGCAAGTCATGTGGTTGGCCTCCATGGCGGGGGGGCTCACTAGCAACTAGCGGGCCGTCGCGGAAAGCCCGGTAGAGCGCAGCCAATCCCGCCGCCGGCCAATCGGGAAGCGCAATTTGCGATGATTGCGAGGTGGCTTGCCAATCCAGGGGGGGAATGGCATCCGCGACTTCGCGTGGCCCTTGCGGAATCGCGACAACATCGGGCTCGGAGGGCGCTCCGAGATCCGAGGATTGGCTCGGCATCTCTCGTGCACGCAGCGTGGCGGAGGTCGCCATGTCCAAAGAGAACTCCGCCGCAGACTTCTTCGATTCGCACGTCCAAGCGGGCGGAGCGATCCACGCTCTTCAAGAGGAGCACTTCGACCTCCGCAGGCTCTCGATCCTAGGCAAGGACTTTCAGACCGACGAGCACCCCCTTGGTCCGTGCAACGTGGCCCGTGCACTCACTTTTTCGGGCAAAAGCGCTGCGCTCTGGCGCGAGCTTTGGGGCCGCTTGGGCGGTGGCGGCTTCTTTCTCGTTCCAGACGTGGGCGAAGTGCTCGTGCTGGGACCCCTCGCGGCTTCGCTCGCGGATGCCTGCGAACGGCCTCCGCCCGGAGCTGGGGTCGGCGTTGTGGGTGCCGCGCTCGTCGCGACCGGGCTCTCCAAGCGCAGCGCCGCCGTTATCGAGGGAGCGGTTCGCGCCGGAAAGTTCGCGATCGCCGTCCATGGGTCGGCTGCGGAAGTGGGTGACGCCCTGCAGACTCTCGCGAATGGCGCTCTCGATGCAGAAGTACGCCAGACAGACCGAATCGTGAAGGAGTAGCACCATGCAGAATCTCGTCCCGCAAATAGACCGCGCGTTCGTCGTCGTCGTCGGCCTGAATATCCACCATACGGATTCAAGCGCGTATGCCCTCGACAAGACGGCACGCATCGCGATGCGCATCCCTGCCAGCGAGATGCACCTTCTGTACGTTCTCGAGCCGATGACATCGGTCGAAGATACGAACGAGGCGGTGGGGTGCCTACAGCGCTACGTCGCGGAAAAGGCGACTGAACTCGGTGGCCTGGCGCAGCAAAGCGTCGGCATCCACGTCCGCCGGGGGGAGCCGGGGCACGAGATCGGGCAGTTTGCGAACGACGTGAGCGCGGACCTCGTCGTCGTGGGGACGCGTCGCCGACCTCACCTCAGACAGCTCTTCGTCGGCTCGACAGCGGAACACGTGATGGCGAACGCAAGCTGTCCCGTCTTCGTCGCTGGCCCGCGGCCGGCACCGAAACCGTCGCATGCGATCGTCATCGACCCTCCATGCGCCGACTGCGTTCAGGTGCGCGAGACGACGCGCGGGCAAACGTGGTGGTGCACGCGTCACTCGCAGAACCACCATTTGCACGCTCATCACGGCTACTCCTACCAATCGACGCTACCCTTCGAGAGCCACGACTCCGCGGTGAGCTTGACGGGCATCTGAGCTGCTCGGGCGCGATGGCCTCGGGAGTTCACGGAAGGGGCCCCGCACCCGCGTTTGCGGCTCGCGCTGCCTGCTCCGCGCGAAGCTCGCCCACCGCGCGGTTTGCGACCGCATCGGCGGCGTCGGCGAGGGCAGCGGACAGTGCTTCGACCATCGCGCTCGCCGCCATGTCTTTGGGGACGTTCGCGATGGGGCGCTCTATCACGATCGACCGAGCCGAGCGCACGATGCGATCGTCCACCATGGAGTACGCGAGCACCACCCGACCGACGTGTCTCGGCGCGAGCACCTCCTCGAAGGCGAGGACGTCGACGTCGATGGTCGTCCCCCGGCCGTAGACAATCTGGCGAAGGCCGTGTCGAGCGAAGAGTGCCTGCACCAGCGCCCGCCGAACGTACACTTCCGGATTCTCCGTCCACCGCGTTTCCTCGTAATAGCGAACTTCGTACTTGGAATCGCGAAAGATGATGTCGTCTTTGATGTAGGCCGCGGAGTTGACCGCACCCAACTTCAATTCCAGCTCGCCCGGCGCGGACGGCTCCACGGGGCTCGCCGCCACCTCCGGGGTGAAGTAGCGAGCTACGAACGCATCGCTCTTCGAGAGAAGCGCACACCCGACCTGCGGCAACAGGCTCGCGACGCAGATCGCTCGCAGAATCCTCATCGGGCCGACCTCGTGCGTCCTTTCAGGAGCATGTCCGGGTCCCGATCGAGCTCGTCGCCCAATCGCTGGACCGCCGCGGCCGCGGCCTGGACATCGCGCATCGTTTCTTCGAGGTCCTGTCCCATTCCCGTCGCGCCGCGGGCGACGTCGCCGACTGCACTCGAGGCGCGCTCGACGCTCGCCATCACGCCCTTCTCCGCTTCGAGACGTGCGATGAGTCCGTCCATTCGCGTCACCATCCCGTTCACGTTGGCCATCGTCCCTTGTGCCTCGCGTGACAGCGTCTCGGCATCCACGCCTTTGAGCGTTCGATCCACCGCGGCGAGCACGTCGTTGACATGGGAAAGCGTGGTGCTCACTTGCTCGGGAATGTGCTCGCCGGTGACGGCCTCGAGTAGCACGCTGATCCTCGCCAGAAGCAGCACGATCTGGTCTGCGAGCTCGGGGAAGCGGTCCACGGCGTGGACCACGGAGTCTTCCAGGTTCTTCACCGTCGACTGCGCCGACGGAATGTAGTTCTCGGGGACCGCAAAGGGAGGCGGGCGAATGGGGTTGTCCTGCGTCGGAAAGAAATCGATGGATATGAATCGGACGCCCGTGAGGCCGCTCGACCCGAGCTGCACGCGCAAATCGGGTGGCACGACGATTCGTGTTTTCGTCCTCGTCGCCCCTTGCGCCATCGAGAGGCCCAGGTCGTCGAGAATGCTGACTTCGAGCTCGCAGGTCACTCCGATGTGGCGGTGGTCGGGCCCCACGCCGATCGCCGAAACGCTCCCGACGGTGACGCCGCGGAACTTGACGGGCGAGCCCACGTCGAGGCCCTGAACGGATTCATCGAAGAATGACTGGTAGGTGACGGTCTTCTTCTCGAGGCTTCGGGCTCCGAGGGCAACGATGCTCCCCAGGGCGACGATGAAGCCCACGACGACGAAGAGACCGAGCTTCCAATGGTTGGTCGGGGTCGCCATTTCAGTGTGCCTCCGAGGTGCGGCGAAAGAAGCGCTGAACGCGCGCGTCGGCGGACGAGTCCCGGAGGTCGCCCGGAACGCCGTTTGCGATGATGCTCTGGCTCTCGCGGTCGAGCATGATGCAGCGAGATACGATCTTGAAGATGCTGGGCAGTTCGTGCGTCACCACCACGACCGTCAAACCGAGCGCGCGATTGAGAGTGAGAATCAAATCGTCGAGCTCCACGGCCGTCACGGGGTCGAGCCCGGCGGACGGCTCATCGAGGAAGAGAAGATTCGGCTCCAACGCCATCGCGCGGGCGATGGCGGCGCGCTTTTTCATCCCGCCCGACAGCTCCGACGGCAACTTGTCCTCGGTCCCGCGCAGGCCCACCAGACAAAGCTTCGCGCTGACGATCGCGGCCACCGCGTCGGGCTCCAGATCGGTCCACGTCTGCAGGGGAAGGCCCACGTTTTCGCCGACGGTCATCGATCCGAAGAGCGCCCCCGACTGGAACATCACCCCGAAAGGGGGGCGTCCGACTTCGGCGCGTGGTCCCGCGGAGCCGGCGACGCTCACGGTTCCGTGAACGGGGGTCTCCAGTCCGACCAACGTTCTCAGCAGCGTCGACTTGCCGCAGCCGCTGACGCCGAGGATGGCGAAGATCTCTCCCTGCGCGACATCGAAATGGGCGTGCTTCTGGAGGACGATACCGTCCCAGCCCACCGTGACGTCCTCCACGCGAATCAGCGGTTCGGCAGTCATCGGTTGAAGGCGTGAAAGAGAACGGTGAAGGCGGCGTCGAGCAAGACGAGAGCGAAAAACGTCGTGACGACGGAGGAGGTCGTCCGGCGCCCCACGCCTTCGGCGCCGCCGGTCGTCGCCAGTCCTTGCTGGCAGGCGATGAGCGCGATCGCGGCGGCGAACACAGTGCTCTTGATGAGCCCCGAGTACACGTCCCAGAGCGAGAGCGCGCGCTTCGTCTCCAAGAAATAGCCGACGATGGTGAGGTCGAGGGTCGATATGCCGACGACCAGGCCTCCCAGGACGCCCGCGAGATCGGCCAGAAGGACGAGGATCGGAATCGCGAGGAGAAGCGCCACGGCGCGCGGCAGCACGAGATAGCGAACGGGCTCGAGGCCCATCGTGCGCATCGCGTCGACCTCCTCGGAGACTTTCATGGATCCGAGTTCGGCGGCGAAGGCCGCCCCGGAGCGGCCCGACAAGATGATCGCCGTCATGAGAGGCCCGAGCTCTCGGGTCACGGACAGCCCCACGAGGTCTGCGACGAAGATGTTCGCGCCGAACTGCTTCAGCTGAACGGCGCCCTGAAACGCCATGACGAAGCCGACGAGAAAGTTGATCAGCACGACGATGGGCACGGCATCGGCGCCGACGCGCTCGATCGTGGGCCACACATCGCGCCAGTTGCCCGTCCTGGGCGCCCGAAGGGTGCCGGCCATCGACAAGAGCATCTGCCCGAAGAACCCCAGCACCTGTTGCGCTTCGACCGCGACATCGATCGTCGCCCGGCCGATTTGGGCCAACGCGCTCTCGGCCTTTCGCTTCGTTCGCGGGCGGAGGTCGAGGTCGCCCTCATAGAGGTGGACGATGGATTGGACCGGCGGGGAGGCACCTACGAACTCCGATTCGATTCCGCGCGTGCGCAGGCGATTGCGCAGATGAACGAGGAGCGCCATCGCGCCACCGTCGACGCTCTCGACCCTCGACAGGTCGAAGTCGACGCGGGGCGCCGACGCCGAAACGAGCAACGCGTTTGCTTTTGCCCAGAGCGCCGCCCCTTCGACGAGCTCGAGGCGACCACGGACATGCACGGTTCCGGATTGGGCGTCGCCGTTGTCCCGATCGATCGAAAAGCCGAGGCGGCGCTCCGTTCGCACGACGCGCTGTGAGCACGTCGCGTACCGCGTGCAGCTTGCCGTCGATGGGAGGCCGCGCCCGCGCGAGCGCGCGGCAATCCAGCGAACGCCAACGCAGAGTCCGTCGTTCGGGCCTCTTTCGTTGGCGCATTGCCAGGGAAAAAGGCCAAAAACGAAAGCGTCCGAAAACGTCGGATCGTCGTCCTTGTGACGCAGCGTGCGCCCGCGCACGATGGGGGCATGTCCGAACCGCGAAGCCCCAAGGCGCCCCGCGGCCCCCGGCGCGTCGGCATCGTCGTCTTCGACGGGATGACCGCGCTCGACGCCGTCGGTCCCGCCGAGGCGTTCACCGATGCGGTCGCGCCCCGCGGCGGTGCCGCGCCATACGAAGTCGTCACCCTTGGTCTTTCGAAGCGCGTTTGCACGAGCGACTCCGGCTTCGCGATCCGTCCGGCGAGGACGCTCGCCGATGCGCCGCCTTGCCACACGATTCTCGTGCCGGGCGGCCAGGGGCTGCGCAAACCGCACGTGATGAGCGTCGTCGCCGCGTGGATCGCCCAGAGCGCGCGGCGCGCCGAGCGCGTCGCCTCGGTGTGCACCGGCATTTACGGAATCGCGCCTTCGGGCCTTCTCGACGGGCGGCGCGTCACGACCCATTGGAAGTTCGCGAAGGACGTGGCAGCGCGTTTTCCGAAGCTTCGGGTGCACGAAAATGAGCTCTTCATCAAGGACGGGCGCTTCTACACATCCGCGGGCGTCACATCCGGGATTGATCTCGCGCTGGCGCTCATCGAAGAAGACCTCGGCCCCGCCGCCTCGCTCGCCGTGGCACGGGGACTCGTGGTCTACGTGAAGCGCCCCGGCGGGCAGGCGCAGTTTTCCGAGCCGCTGCGCTTTCAGACCGCGAATCCCGACAAATACGGAGAGCTCGTCGCCTATGTGGCGGCGCACCTCGGAGAGGACCTGACGGTGGAGGCGCTTGCGCAGCGGATGGCGGTATCGCCGCGCCAGTTCTCCCGGCAGTGCCGCGCGGCGCTGGCGACGACCCCGGCGGAGCTCGTGCAGCGCATGCGCCTCGACGAGGCCAAGACGCGGCTTCTGGAGCGGGAAGCGACGGTCAGCGTCGTGGCCGAATCGGTGGGATTCCGTAGCGCCGACGCTTTCCGGCGGGCGTTCGAAGGTCGCTTCGGGATCGCCCCGTCGGACTACCGAAAGCGCTTCGGGAACACGGCGGTCGCGAAGGGGCTCGGCGCCTGATCGCTCCCTTCGCGGTCCCTATTCAGGATATTCTAGACGAGCTCCTCGATGACGTGCAGCGGGCCTTCCGGCCCGATTTCGCCACGGCCCACCGCGAGGAGCCGGTTCAGGAAAGCGTACTGCGGAGACGCCGTTTCGAAGCGCGGGAGTGTCCGAAAGTAGTGATTGGCGTCGTCGCGAATCCCGCTGAAGGTCATGTGAATCAGCGCCCCGTCATCGGTCTCGAGGGTGACACGGAGGTCGAGCTCGTAGGGGCCGTCGGGTCGCTTCGTGACCCAATCGCCGCCCCCGGAGAGAACCTTTCCTTTCAACCGGTCTCCTTCGAACGAGCCGCCGGTCACGGGGAATATGGAGAGTGCGCCGTGCGCGGTCGTGCCGAGCTCCTGAGTCGGCGCCGTCTCGAGGTGCAAACGCATGAGCGGACGAAAATTCATGGCAGGATTCCTCTCGGTCCGTGGCGTGGGTGGGTCGGCTGGCGCGGCGGTCTCGGGTAGGGCAGGTGCGCAACCGACGAGCGCGAGCGCGCCGAAGGTACGCAGCGCGTCGCGACGGGTGGTCGGCGCCGTCGTCATAAGACTTCGTGCACCGTGTAGATAGGCCCGTCCTTGCGCCGATCGCCGGTTGCCACGGCGACGATGCGGTTCAAGAAGGCGTAGCGCGGGTCGGCGGTCTCGAAGCGCGGCGTCGTCCGGAAGTAATACGTCGCCGGGTCGACGGCATCGCCGCGTGCAATCGCGGCGATCACGTCCGGCGGCCCATGGCGCAGACCGAACGACCGCAGCGAAATGAGCGCGCCGTCGTCGGTCTGGAGCGTCATCCGAAGGTCCATCTCGAGGACGCCGTCGGCGCGAAGGAGTTGCCAATCCGCGGCCGCGCCGGGGAGCACGACGCCGCGCAGGCGGGGTCCTTCGAAGTGCCCGCCGCTGAGCGGCGCCGTCCGTCGCGTCCCCGTCGGGACCGCGCCGAGGTTCTGCGGCGTCGCGACGCCGACCTGCAACGTCATGAGCAATCGGGTTTCCATGGTCTTCGCTCGTCCTTCCGCGCCCGTCGCGGGCCGGCACCGAATACGTAGGGCACGAACGCGAGGTTCGGAAGGTCGCTTGGCGAGAATGTGAATCACCTTCGCCGGGAGGAACGCGCGACGAACGTAGAGACGAGCCGGAAGGCGAACGGGAGGCGAGCCCCGACCCCGAATCGAGGGCGCCTCCCGTTCTCGTTTTGCGTTGGGATGGCGTCACGTCGACGTCACCCCGTGCGACCGCTTCTCGAGCGCAGTCCGTTCACGTCACCGTTCCGCTGCGGGGGCCGGCGCGTGGGCTGCCGGACTCGCAGACGGGCTCGGCGAAGGCTCGGGCTTCGGCTCGGGCGGATTCGTAATCGGTGTCACGACGACGCCGGTGACGTCTCCTTTGATGGCGAGCTTCTGCTTCTTGCCTTTCGTTCCGCGTGCGGCGCGGGTGGCCCGCGCCTTCGCGGTCGCCGTCGCGCGCGTCCCCGTGGAGATCGGCGTGCGCGCCTTGGGAGGCTGCAAACCGAACACCGCGAGCTGTTGGGCCGAAGTGCCGTACGTCGCGAGCAGGAAGCGCTTGTAGGCCCGGACGAGCGGACCCACGGACACTTCCAGCGTGCGAAGCGCGGACACCGCGTCTCTCGCATTCGATTGCGCCGCGGTCAGGGCGAGCATCGCTTGTTCCAGGTTCTGAAGATCCTGGACAATCGACGAGGCCTGCACCGTGGCGTTCCCGAACGTCAGCGCGGCGTTCGGGAAGGTCTTGTTGGTGCCGGCAATGAGTGCCTGCACCTGCGCGAGAGCGGCGGACTTGGTGGACTGGGACGTGATATTGCGAACGATTGAATTGGACATGACACTTGTCTCTCTTCCTCTCGAGGGCGCACGGTCGTCCATCGGGCCCGACCCGGTGCGCGGAGCGGAATGCTTCGCGTCCGGAGTGCCTTTGTTCCGTTTGGCTTCGCTTCCCTCACTTGTTAGGCTGGGAGACCCGCCAAATTAGGAAGCGAAACGCCGAAAATCGTCACGGGCCATGTCGATTTTCGGATTCCCGCGGCGTCGAAGCCACGCGACGCGCGCTCGGACGAGCGCGACGTGGTGTCGAAGCCACGCGAAGCGGTTCCTCGTCGGCGCGACGCGCAGCGAGTGCGCCATCGCGCGGGACTCCGCCCGGGCGACGCGGTGTGGAAGCGACGCGATGCGCATGCGAGTGAAGAGGAGGCTGGGACAAGCCGACGCGACGCGCCTCGAACGAACGCGCCGCGCGGATCGTGGCGTTGCACCGCGGCGCCGAGTGAACGCGACGCGCGGGGAAACGAAGGCGACGCGGCATCGGGCGAACGCGACGCGCAGGGAAACGAAGGCGACGCGGCATCGGGCGAACGCGACGCGCGACTTGCCATGGGTTCGCGGCCTTCGACCGGTCGAGCCCGATCCGGACCGTAGGTGAACCCGGTCGCGCTCCGTCGAGGATCCGGCGGCGAACCCTTCGGCCGAGAAGTGGCCGACGGGCGCGACCTGCGACGTCGAAAGGGCCGTTGCGCAGCCGCCGTTCGCCCGGACGAGCGCGAGCGCGCCCGCCGCTCGCGAGGCGAGCCGCAGCGAACCGGCACCCCTCCGGCCGAGTCGTTCGGTCGGCCCCTCATTGCGGTTGGTTCGAGTCCGCTACGCTAGGCGAAAACGCGCGTCTATACTTGGCGCAATGCGGAAACTCGATGCTCTCGCGAAGACAGGCGCGCTCCTCGGCGCCGTCATCGTATCGTTTTTTCTGGCGCTGCAGCTCCGCGGCTCCGGGTTGTGGGAGGGGCTCACGCCGTCGTTCGGCGCGGCCACCGCGCAGGCGGCCGAGCACGCACCCGCTCCGTACGACCTCACGCAACTCCGCGTGGCGAACGAAGTGCTGAAGACGATCCGCGATCGCTATGTCGATCCGAAGCGCGTCAAGCAGAAAGAGATGCTGCTCTCGGCCCTCGATTACGTTCAGAAGGACGTGGCGCAAGTCATCGTCACGCGCGAAGACAACAATCCGTCGCAGGTTCGCGTTCGCGTCGACACGCAAGAAAAGGCGTTCCGCGTCGACGACGTGGTCGGCCCGTGGGACGTGAGCTCGCATCTGCGCGAGGTCTTCGCGTTCATCCAGGACGGTCTGCGCGGCACGGACGTGGACTTGCGCGACGTCGAATACGCGGCGTGCAACGGGATGCTGCACACGCTCGATCCGCATTCGGTGCTCCTGACGCCCGACGCGTACAAGGAGATGAACCTCACGACCCAAGGGCAATTCGGCGGCCTCGGGATCGTGATCTCGATTCGCGATCAGCAGCTCACCGTGATGAACCCGATGCCGGGCACGCCCGCCGGGCGCGCGGGCCTGCGGCGGTACGACCGCATCCAGAAGATCAACAACGAGTCGACCTTGAACATGGGCCTGCAGGAGGCGGTCAACCACCTCCGCGGTCCGGTCGGCACGAAGGTCACCGCCTGGATCCACCGCGACGGCTCGGAAGGCTGGGCGGGTACGCGGCCGTTCGAGTTGACGCGTGAGACGATTCACGTGGCGTCGGTCGATCACAAGCTCCTCGACGGCAACATCGGCTACGTACGGCTCAAGCAGTTTCAGGCCAACACGACGGCGGACCTCGCCGCGGCGCTGCTCGACATGAAGAAGGGCGGGGAGCTCAAGGGCCTCGTGCTCGATCTGCGGGGCAACCCCGGCGGCCTGCTCGACCAGGCGGCGAAGGTGGTCGACACGTTCGTGAGCGAAGGGCCGATCGTGGCGACCGTCGGCAACCCGAGCGAAGGACGCGAAGAGAAGGTCGCGCGCGAGGACGGCACGGAGCCGAACTACCCGCTCGCGGTCCTCGTGAACGGCTCTTCCGCGAGCGCGAGCGAGATCGTGACGGGTGCGCTGAAGAACCATGAGCGGGCGGTCATCATCGGGGAGACAACCTTCGGCAAAGGGAGCGTGCAGCTCGTTTTCCCGGATTTGCCGGACAAGGCGGCGCTCAAGCTGACGATCGCACAATACTTGACGGAGCCGGGGGACGTCTCGATTCAGGGCGTGGGTGTCACGCCGGACATCGAGCTCGACCCGATGACGGTCGATTCGCTCGAGATGAATCTGACGGCGAAGGACGGCGGTCTGAAGGAGCGCGACCTCTCGCGCGCGCTGTCGAACGTGCGCGCGAAAGACGGCGGCCGGCCGATCGAGGTCTTGCGCTACGACCTACCCATCAAAGAGCGCCTCGAGCAGCGCGAGCGAGGCGGAGACCTCGACGACGTCTTCACCGCCGACTTTCCGATTCAGTTCGCGCGCGGGTTCGTGGCGCACGTCCAGTCCGGAAAGCGGGTCGATCAGGTCCGCCAGGGCAAGGCGTACATCAACGATACGCGGCACGCCGAGGTCGAGAAGGTCGCCGAGGAGTTGAAGGCGACGGGCATCGATTGGAGCGACGCCCCCGCGGACGCGCCGTCGCTCGCGACGCCTGCGGCGCCGGCCGGCGTAGACGTGAAGGTCGAGACCGATCGGCCGGGCAACGAAGTCGTCGCCGGCGAGGCTATCAACCTGCGCCTCACGGTGACGAACCACGGTTCCACGACGCTCTACCGGCTCCTCGGCGTGACGAAAAGCGAGGACCCGCTCTTCGACAACAAGGAACTGGCGATCGGCAAACTCGAGGTGGGCAAGTCGCGGACCGTGACGATTCCCGCCGGATGGTGCGACGTTAAGGGCCGCAAGGTCGACTCGACGGCGGCCCTGCCGAAGGACGCGCCGCGCGAGTGCCTCGTCCCGAAAGATGCGCTGATGCGCGCCGACGGCGTGAAGGTACATTTCGAGGAGGCGCGCGGGCACGCGCCGGCGGACGCGGAGTTTCGCGCGACGGTGAAGTCGCTCGAAAGGCCGGTGTTCGCGTATTCGTACGAGATCAGCGACAACCGGCACGGCAACGGAGACGGGCGCGTGCAGGTCGGCGAGGGCCTGACGATGTACCTGACCGTGAAGAACGTCGGGAAGGGACGATCGTACGAGACGCTCGCGAACCTACGGAACCTCTCCGGTGAGGGGCTCCTCCTGCATGACGGGCGCTTCGATCTTTCCAACATGCAGCCGGGTGACACGAAGCGCGTGGCATTCACGTTCGACGTCGAGCCGGGTCTCACGGATCCCGAAGCCAAGGTGGAGCTCACGATTCGCGACGATGATTTGCGCGAGAGCGTCGTCGAGAAAGTGCGGATCCCCATTGCCGACGCGGTGACCATCGCGGCAGCCGGGGGGATCGCGCGCGCGAAGCCGGGCGGCGCGGACCTCGTGAACGAACCCGACGGGAATGGCCGCGTCTTCGGGCGCCTTCCCGTGGGACAGGCCGCGGGCATCCTCGGGACGACCAACGGATACGTGAAGGTGTCCCTCGGGGGAACGCGGTTCGCCTTCGTGCGCGCGGCGGACGTGACGACCGCGGGCGGTGCAGCCCCGACGGAGGTGGCCATCGAAGAGGCAATGGCGCACGCGCCGCCCGCCCTCGAGATCCCGCAGCCTCAGCTCGCAACACGGGACGCGCATACGGCGGTCAGCGGCGTGGCGAGCGACGACGCGCGCTTGCTCGACGCGTACATCTTCGTCGGGGCGCGCAAAGTGTTCTACCGATCGAATCGCGACGGGCAGGACGCGAAGAAGATGGCCTTCAACGCGGACATCCCGCTACGCCCGGGAGTGAACGTCGTCACGATCGTCGCGCGGGAGAACCCCGACACGATGACCCATCGCACGTTCATCGTGCGGCGCGACGGCCCTGGCGGCGAGCTCCTGCCCACTCCGAAGACGGACGACGAACTCAGCGAGACGTCTTCGGGCGACGACGAATGACCGTCCGCCTGCACGTTAACGTCGATCACGTCGCGACGGTACGGAACGCCCGCGGCACGACGTACCCCGACCCGGTCCGAGCGGCGCAGCAATGCGTCGCCGCGGGGGCCGATGGGATCACCGCGCACCTGCGCGAGGATCGGCGCCACATCCTCGACAACGACGTCACGCTGCTCCGCACGGCGATGCAGCGGGCGCGGCACACGTTCAATCTGGAAATGGCCGCGACCGACGAGATGGTCGACATCGCACTGCGCGTCGGGCCGGACGTGTGCACCCTTGTGCCGGAACGGCGCGAAGAGCGCACCACCGAGGGCGGCCTCGACGTCGTCGGTGGGGGGGACGACCTCTTGCGCCACGTGTCGGCACTCGTTGCGGCGGGAATCAAGGTGAGCCTCTTCATCGGCGCCGATGCGGCGCAAATCGCGCGCGCGCGAGCGATCGGCGCCGTGCAGGTGGAGTTTCACACGGGGCCGTACGCGCACGGTGAGCCCGGCGCGCTCCAGCGCATCGCGGAGGGTGCGCGCATCGCGCAAGCGGCCGGCCTCGAAGTCGCTGCGGGCCACGGCCTCACGCAAGACAACGTGCCGGCGCTCGTCGCGCTGCCCCAGATCGTCGAGCTCAACATCGGCCACGCGCTGGTGAGCGACGCGATCTTCCTCGGGCTACCCGGCGCAGTGCGCGCCTATCGCGACTCGATCGAAGAAGGCGTGCGCTCGCGGTTTACCCGTTAGTGGGATCTCCAAAAACAGCAGTGGACAAACCGGGCCTCGACGTCAAGCAATGCGCCGCCTGTCCCGAGGACACCCCGTGCTGTCCCGCGACACGCAATCGGCGCCGCCGAGGGAGCCCGCCGCCGGATAGTCCGGCTAGGGGCACTTCATTGTCATGGCAATGGAATGCGTATAGCGCGGCCATTTTCGCGCGGGTTTGACGGTGCCGCTGCCGGCGACCGCGCGCTGGGCCGACGCTTCGTCACGGTGGCACGAGATGTGTTTCGGGACTGGGCATGCACCCCGTGTTCTTCGGTTTGAAGCGCGCGTACTACGCCACGCTCGGGCTCACGCGACGGACTCTCGGCAAGATGGGGCTCACCGCGGCTCGTATGGACATGCTGTACGTGATCCACAAGAGGGGCCGACATTCGACGCAACAAGGCACGCTCTGGCGCACGCTCGGTGTGTGCCCGTCGGTCGTGAGTCGCATGCTCAAGCGGCTCGAGGAAATGGGCTATGTCGAACGCGACGTCGTCACCAACGATACGCGTAAGCGGACGGTCACGCTGACGATCAAAGGTCGGGCCCGCATTCTGCGCGCGATACGGCAATTCATCGGGTGGGGCTATGCGCAGCTGGCGCTCGAATCGGCGCTCGAGCCTGATCGTTGGCATAGCGAGTGGCACGCGCACGTTGCCGTCTCGCGGGCCGAAGAGTTTCTCCGGTTGATCCGGCTCGCCTTCGGCGATCGCGCTTCGCTCGTCGTCTACACGAACGGGTTACGCGACGACGAGCTGCCTCGGGCGACCAGCCTCGTCTCGCGGTGGGTGAGCTAGCAGGGCTTCCTCCGTCTCCAACAAGGAGGATGCCTACGCCGAGCGGCCCGCGGTTTCGATCGCGCATAGCGGGCCGCGCGCTTTGCTGCGGGTCTCTTCGGCTTCCTTCGCCGGGTCGCTTGCTTCGACGATGCCGGCGCCGGCGGTCACGTAGAACGCGTCGTCGCGGCAGACCGCGGTACGAATCGCGATTGCGAAATCGAGGTCTCCCGTCTTCGAGACATAGCCGATTGCGCCGCCGTAGATTCCGCGTGGGCCCGGCTCGAGCTCACGGATGATCTGCATGGCGCGTACTTTGGGCGCGCCCGAGAGTGTCCCTGCCGGGAACGCGGCGCGCACGACTTCGAGCGGCGGCGTGCCCGGCGGGACTCGGCCGCTGACTTCGCTCACGATGTGCATGACATGCGAATAGCGCTCGATCTCCATCTGGCGCACGAGCTTGACCGTCCCGACCTCGGCGACGCGTCCGACGTCGTTGCGCCCGAGGTCGATGAGCATCACATGCTCGGCGCGCTCCTTGGGGTCTTCGATGAGCTCCCGTTCGAGCGCCACGTCTTCCTCCGGCGTCCGGCCCCGCGGCCGCGTACCCGCGATCGGCCGCAAGGTCATGGTTCCGTCTTCGAGATGGACCATCGTCTCCGGGCTTGCGCCGACGATCTGCGTGCGCGTGCGTTCGCCCGGAGCGGGCGGCAGATCCAGAAAATACATATACGGGCTGGGATTCAAGACGCGCATCGCGCGGTAGACGTCGAACGGGTCACGCCCCTTCTGGGGCACGCGAAACGTGCGCGCCAGGACGACCTGGAACGCATCGCCCGCGGCGATGTACTCCTGCGCGCGCCGCACGCGCGCCTCGTAGGTCGCGTCGTCCGTGTCGACTTCGACGTCGTGCGGGATCTTCGTGCGATCGGGGAGCGCGAGGGGCGCGAGGGTGACGCGCCCGTCGAGATGGGCGCGCGCTCGCTCGACGGCCGCCGCGTCTTCCGCAGCGATCGTGATCGTGTGGGTAAGGCTGTCGAAGACGACGATCGTCGACGCCCCGAAGAAGCGGCCCAGCGGCGCGGTCGCGCGCGCGCCCCAACCAGGGACCTTCTCGATGGCGTGAACGAGGTCCCACGCGAGATAGCCAACGTACGTCCGCGCAAAGCGAGCGGCTG
>DATHQY010000364.1:0-4644 GCA_035482215.1 Polyangiaceae bacterium
TCGCGAAGATGCGCGCCTCGGTCGACTTCACTTCCTGCTCCTGCCAGGAGCCCGCCGCCGGCTCGAGGCAAACGATGCTCGGCCGCGCGGCCAGCATCTCGTCGCCCGCGTTGCCAGGCTTGACGCGGATCGACACGTGGAAGTCTCTCGCCTCGTGTGAGGACCAGGCTCCCGTGAAGTACTCGTGGACGAGCGCGGAGACGGTCTTTGCCTTGGAGGAGAGATCTTCGATCGTGGGATTGACCTGTTTGACGAACACGATCTCGGCTCCCTGCGGCGTCCAGAGACGCAAACGAACGTCCTTCACCGCCTTCTGCGACGCGTGCGCCATCGCCGCCGCGAACGCCTGTCCGATCCCCGACGGCTCCGGAATGAGGGATGCCTTTCCGAGGAGCCCGCGCGCGATCTCCTGGACCTCTCCCACCTGCCAATCCGTGCCGACACCCCAACAGTCGCACTCGAAGACGCCCGCGCAGCGTGCCAGCTCGGTGGCGACGACGGCGGGCTTTTCGGATTCGTTCTTTCCGTCCGTCAGGAAGATCGCCTCGCGGATCGCGTCCGGGGTTCGAGAGAAGAGGGTACGGGCCGCTGCGAGGCCCGTGGACATCGCCGTCCCGCCGGCCGCCTTGAGATCGCGCAGCGCGCCGTGCGCGTGGATTTTGTTCGCCGCGGTCGCCCGCGACTCGCGCACGACGACGCTCGCCGTCGCGTCGAAGGCGACGACGAAGAACGTCGTTCTCTCGTCGAGCATCTCGATCGCCTGGAGCACCGCTCGTTTGGCCGCCTGGATGCGCTCCCCCTCCATCGAGCCCGATGTGTCGATGATGAACCCGACCACGAGCGCGGCGTTTCCTCCTGCCGCGGGAGCGGTCGCCGTCACCTGGAGGATCGCGTCCACCGTGGTCGTCCCCGGCGCGAGGTAGCGGTTCTGGAAGGCCTCGATCTGGAAGGACATGACTCGAGCCTCCTGATTCGGAGGGGTCTCGTCAAGCGTCCCGTCGAGTCTCCCATCGAGCGTCCTTGGAGACGGTCAGGACTCTCCAGGGCCCGCGATGCGCGCCGCGGCGACCGTGACGTTGTCGGCTCCGCCCGCGGCCACGGCGCGATTGACCAGATACCGCGCCACGAGGCTCACCTTGGCGCGCGGACCGAGTGAATTTGCCGCGGCGGCGAGGTCGCCCGTCTCCGGGAAGTAATTCCACAGGCCGTCGGTGCACAGAAGGAGGATTCCGCCGCCCGCGAGATCGCGTGAACGCACCTCCGGCTCCACGGGCGCGAGCGATGTCTCGCCGACCTCCAGGGGGCCCAGGCACCGGGTGATCGCGTGCGCGAGCGGGGCTCTGCGGGCTTGCTCTTCGCTCATCTCGCCGCGCGCGACGGCCTCGTTGATCCACGAATGGTCGCGCGTCAGGAGCTCGCCGCCAGAGGGGCCGATCCAGTAGGCCCGGCTATCGCCGACCCAGCCGATCGACGCGCGGCGATCGTTCACGAGCGCGGCGACGATCGTGGTCCCCGGAGGCGCGGCTTCGCCGTGGGGGATCGGCGTCGCGCAGACCGCGATGTGCGCGGCGCGGATCGCCGCCGCGACGGCGTCTGCGGTGGTTTCGTAGGGGGCGTCGCCCGACCGCATGAACTGCGCGAGCACGTCGCACGCGGTCTTCGCGGCGATCGCCGCGGCTTCCTCGGAGGCGGTCGACGTCGACACGCCGTCGCACACGACGAGGACCCTCCAGGGTCGTTCGGCCGTGTTGCCATGCGCCGTCGCGAAAGCGTCTTCGTTCTTCGTGTGATGCAGGCCCGCGTCCGTCGCGGCTGCGATCCGTCCCGCCGCCGCGTGCCGATCGCGAGCGCTGTCCGATCGTGCCGCCTCGAGCTCCGCGCGTGCGCGATCGGCGTCGAGCGGCGATCGGGGCGCTGCGAAGAGGTGCACGAGCCGCGTCGGTCCGGTGGCTGCCGGCTCCGGCAGGAGGATGGCCCCGAGCACCCGAAGGAGCGGCGCCACGTCGGCCCGTTGCCCGGAAGAGAGCGGCGCCACGCGAGCGCGAAAGAGGCGTGGGCTCCCATGCTCGATGGCGAGGTCGTTCGTCCACGGCGTCCAGTCGAAGCGGGCGCGTTCGAAAGCCACGGCGATGTCGAGGAGCGCATCGGCCAGCGCGATGGCGGCTGCCAGGTCCAGCGCCGGAGCCGCCGACACCAGCGGCTCGCCACCCGCGGGCAGCGAGAGACGGAGCCAGGGCCCGTGCGTCGCGTGACGCCCGCGGTCGAGGAGCAAGGGCCCGTGGCGACTCACCGCCTGGAGCGCGCGGAGCTCCGCCTCGAGCGCAGCTGCGTCCCCAAAGACGACCAGGCTCTGCTCTCCGCGCGGGTCGACCGCGAAGGCGTCGTCCTCATCGCGCGAACCGAGGATGCGCACCGCGCCGATCGTCGTTCCGGCCGGCGCCCCCGTGGAATGGGGGGGGAACGGTCCGGATGTGACCCCGGCGCCGGAAGCGCCGTGGGCCGACGGACCCGGCGGCGGACCCGGCGTCATCGGCGAGACAACCGGCGGCACGCCCCGACGAAGGCGGTGCGTACCTTCACTCGCGGGTCGCAGAGCGACGGCCGGCGCGGCGGCCCCGGGCGTCAGTGCACGGCCGCACACTTCGCAAAAAGCATCCGCGTCGTTGGCGGGTGCGGCGCACTTCGGGCAAGCGAGCACGTGTTGCCGCTCAGAATAGCGTCAGCGGGCGCACTGCGTTGGCGCGATCGACGAAGGCGTTGCGCTCGCGGGGGGTCTTGGCGAACTTGCTGCACGCGCGGAGCTCGCGCTCCGCGGCGATCCGTAGATCGCTGGCGCGCGGGGCGACGTCGAGCAAATCGGCTCCGGCGTAGGCGCCATGCGCGACCAGCGAGGCACCGGCCGCGTAGACCCGCGCGCGGAGCTCGTGGACCGCGAGGCCGTCGGAGAGCCCTTCGATGGCCTTTAGGGCCGCCGCCGCCGCGGTGACGTCCTGCAGCGCCGGCGGGCGGATCGCGTCCGACACGAGGAGCTCGGCGAGGCCCGTCTGCGCCATGACGAAACGGTTCGACGTCGCAGGTACGCGACGATACGCATCGGCGGCGCCGGACTTGTCGCCCTTTTGGGCGAGGCACCGGGCGAGCCCGAGGGCGGCGCCCGTGAAGCTCGCGTCGGCCCGCGACACCGCGTCGTAGTAACGAATCGCGCGATCGATGCTCCCCGCCTTCTCGTAGGCGCGCCCGAGCGCCTGCTTCGGCGCGAGCTCCCCGGGGAGTTCGTCGAGCACGTGTTCGAACGCGGTCACCGTCTCGGTCGTCTTGCCTTGCGCAAGCAGCGCGCGCCCGCGCATCCAGGCGGGCCGCCACTCTTTCGGGTGCTTCTGTTCGATGTCGGCGACGGCCTTCTCGGCGTCGAGGAACCGTTCGAGCGTCACGAGCTCGTCGATGAGGCGGAGCCGGAGCTCCATCGAGTCGGGAAACTGCGACAGCGCCTGCTCGAACATCTTGCGGCGTCGATCGGGATCGGCGACGGCGCCGGCGGCGATGATGATCGCAGCGGCGGGATCTCCGCGGTCGACCTTGAGGCGGGGTACGCCGTCGCCGCGCTGGCCTCCGCGTTCGGAGTCGCTCGTGCGATCGCTGTCCGTCTCGAAGATCGCACTCTCCACGCGTCCGAGCTCGCTGCCGCCCGCGGCCACGTTTTGCAACACACCGAGCAGCTGCTCGGCCATCTCGCCGGCGCCCTGGAAGCGCTCGGCCGGATCGTGGCGCGTCGCCTTGACGAGGAACCGATAGAGCGACTCGTGCTCTTCGAAGACGGTGACTTCGCTCGGAGGCGGGAGGCTCGTCTCGTACTTGCCCTGAAAATCGAAGGACGCGACCAGGACCGCGAGACCGCGTGCGACCGAGTAGAGATCCGAGAGCGGAGTGGGCGTTTCGTGCGCCTAGCGTGACCCAGCGATTGAGGACGGTGTCGAGCGCGAGGTAAATCCAGCCGAGGCCTCCGAATGCGACGGTGCCCTTGATTTCGTATTTCTGCGCGACGACGTCACCCGTTTTGAGGGACGGAATGAACGAGTACTCCTGGCCGCACCGCGCGCAGAAGCCGGTATCGCGCCGGAGCTGCGCATCGCAATTCGAGCAAAAGCGCTTTCGCTCGGGCACGACGGGCGGCACGATCGCGGAGATCGGATCGGCGAGCGGCAGCGGGGGCCGCAAGAGTGCGCGCCCCGTGACCTGACGGGAGCTCGTCCGGCCGCTCCGCGTCGACCCGGTGCGGCCGGAGCGGGCGCTACGGCCGCTCCGCGTCGACGGAGTTCGCCCGGAGCCGGTGCGCGTCGAAACGGGACCGGTGCCATGCGCCGCGGTGGGCCCTGTCCCGCGCGTCGTCACGCGTGCGGAGGCCGCCGTTGGCCCTGCCGCCGCCGCAGGTGGATGCGCGACAACGGCGCTCCCGGTTCCCGCTGGCGCGAGGCCACATGTGTCGCAGTAACCGTCCTCGATCGTCTAATCATCGATCGCTTCTCCGCGCCTATTCCAGCCGATTTCGATAAGAAGTAGACGATCGAGAGCTCGTCCGAGAACGGCCCAGCCGGGTGGCCCGTTGCTGCGAAGGTGACCTCCCAATTCCGCGAGGGCCAGTGTGGC
>DATHQY010000365.1:0-3244 GCA_035482215.1 Polyangiaceae bacterium
AAGCGCTCGCCCACTCTGGAGACCGCGTTTTCCCCCCGATGACCCAGGCCCGCCCCCAGATCCGCGCCGTCAAAGGGATGAACGACGTGCTCGCCGACGAAGTCGGCCGCTGGCAGCGTATCGAAGCGGCGTTCGCGCGCACGATGGGCCTTCAGGGCTTCCGTGAAGTGCGTACGCCGTACGTCGAGCCGACGGGGCTCTTCGTACGCGCGATCGGCGAAGTGACCGATATCGTCGAGAAAGAGATGTACTCGTTCGCTCATCACGGCGACGAGCTGACCTTGCGGCCCGAGGGAACAGCCGGAGCCGCGCGGGCCTACATCGAGCACGCGGTCCACGCGCGCGAGCCCGTCACCCGCTGGTGGTACACCGGACCGATGTTCCGGGCCGAGCGCCCGCAACGCGGGCGATACCGGCAGTTCAGCCAACTCGGGGTGGAGATCTTCGGGGACGAGGGGCCGGGGTGCGACGCGGAGATGATCGACATGCTCGTCGGCTTTCTCGCCGAGCTGCGCGTGCCGGGCGTCGAAGTGCTGGTGAATTCGCTCGGCGGCCCCGAGACGCGCGTGCGTTACCGCGACGCGCTCGTCGCGCATTTCACCCCGCAAGCCGCGTCGCTCTCTGCGACGTCGCAACGCCGCCTCGAGACGAACCCCTTGCGGATCCTCGATTCGAAGGACGAACGCGATCAGCAAGCCGTCGCGAATGCGCCGTCGATCCGGGAATTCCTGGATCCGACGGATGAGGCTCACTTCTCGGCGCTCCTGGCCCACCTCGACGCGCTCGGCACGCCGTACAGGGTCGAGCCGCGCCTCGTCCGCGGGCTCGACTACTACACGCGCACGCTCTTCGAGATCAAAGGCGCTCCCGAAAAGCTCGGTGCAGGGAGCACCCTCGTCGGCGGCGGCCGGTACGACGGGATGATCGCCGATCTGGGCGGGCCGAACGTCGCCGCCTTCGGATTCGGCGCCGGCGTCGACCGGCTGCTCATCGCGAGCGAATTCGAGGTCTCGGCCTCGATCGTCGACGCCGTCGTCGCGCCTCTGGGCACCGCCGCCGTGCCGCGGGCGCTGGTGCTCGGGCGCGACTTGCGCCGCGCGGGCGTTCGCTGCGAGGTCGGGACCCGCGACGCGTCCCTCAAGAGCCAGCTCCGGCGCGCCAATGCCCTCGGCGCCCGCTTCGTATTCATCCTCGGCGACAGCGAGCTCGCACAAGGAACCGTGCAATTCAAGGACCTAGAGCAACGCACGCAGGATCTCCTGCCGCTCGACCGGGCGGCAGCTGCCGTCGCGGCGCGACTTGCCCCCCAGGTGCGCCCATGACGCGGCGGCGGACGCACGTCGAGGCGCTCTCCACCATCGGCGCGCTTGGCACTCTCGTCGGGCTCGCAGGATTCCTGTTCGCGCCGAACGCACAGGCGCAGCGCGGAGGAGGCCGGCGAATGAGTTCGCCGCCACCGCAGCAGCAGCAAGCGTCGGCGCATACCGACGCAGACGAGGAAGAGCCCCCGGCCCCGCGCACCGAGCCCGAGATCGCGCCGCCGTCCGATCCCCTGGCGCTCTCGCCCGACGTCAAGGACCGCATCGGAACGGACTACGCGGGAGGCCCCGCTTCCGCGGAAGGATCGTTCGAGCGACGCCGATGGTTTCCGTATTACGAGGAGCGCCAGGGTGACTACCGCCTGCGCATGCTCCCGCCGTTCTTTGTCGAGCAGACCCGCGGGATGGCCGACCCGTCGCAGGCGCTCTACGGCATTCCAAAGCACGAGGACACGCAGGGAATCTACGGTCTTCTGTATTATCGGCGCCGCTCGCTCAAGCTCGATGTCGATACGCTATTCCCGGCTTTCTGGTCGGTTCGCGACAACGACGCGCACACGCTCGTCGCCGGTCCGTTCGTGCATCGCGAAGCGCCCGGCGAGAACGACAACTGGTTTGCGCCGTTCTACTTCCAGGGCGCGCGCAAGGACGGCGGCTACTTTCACATGCCGCTTCTCCTGACGACGTCGCATTCGAACCCTGCCTCCGCGTTCGCCCTCGTAGGTCCCTACTTTCGCTCGCGCTCCGGCACCGACGTCTCGATGGGCGTCGCCCCGTTCTACTTCCACGGCGACAACGGCAATCTCGAAGGCAGCCGGAGCACGTACTCGCTCGTTCCGCCCCTTCTTTATTATCATGGTGAACACGAGTCCGATGGGACGTCGACCACCGTCGCCGGGCCCGTCTACGTTCAGACGTCGCCCAAGGCCGACGTTTTCGACATTCTGCCGCTTTACTATCATATTCACGGAAAGCCCGAATCGGGCGGCCTCATCGAGGAACACACGACGTTATTTCCCTTTTATCACTACGGACAAGATCCGGATAAATCGCTCTTCATCCTTCCTGGGTATTACCGGCGCGTGTCGCGTACGTCCGACACGATGCTCTCGCTCGTCTATTCGCACATCACGGGGCGCGGCGGTGCGACGACCCTCGACGCGGCCGGTCCCGTCGTGCCGCTCGTCTGGAACTACCGGGATCGCGACATGGGCGTCCACACGACCGCTGTCGCGCCCTTCTACTACGTATCCGACAGCCCGCTCGGCCACGACTGGCTGACCCCGTTGGTCGGGCGATTCGAATCGTATGGCGACTCTCGAACGTGGTGGATTTTTCCGACGTTCACGATTGCGTCGAGCACACACGGCTGGGAAAACGACTTCCACCCCCTGATCTACGTCGGGCGCAACGAAGACGCCTCCCACACGGTCATCGCACCAGTCTTCTGGGATTTCGCGAACGCCAAGGGCCGCCAGACGGTCGGGTTCCCGCTGTATTGGCGCTTTGCCGAGGGGCAGGACGACTCGGTCGTGCAAGTCGCGGCCAACACCGTCTACACGCAAAAGCGCGTCGCGGGCGGCCTGGATTGGCAGTTTCACTTACTCCCGATCTTCTCCTACGGAGAGAGCCCGACGGGTCACTTCTGGAATCTATTCTTCGGATTGGCCGGATATTCGCGCGACGGGGACAGCTCCCAGGTGCGCGCGTTCTGGATCCCGTTCAACTCGGGGGGCGCGGCGCCGCAGAAGGCCGCGTCCCGATAGTCGCACAGACGGAGCGGCCTAGTGCACCGCCGTCGAGATGCGATCAAGCATTCGTCGGTGGCTCTTGATGATCGCGCTGGCCGGCTTCGTCCATGCAAATGGGGTTGGGTTCGAGTTCCAGCTCCGCATATAGGCGGCGAGATGTTCGCGAAGAGCCTT
>DATHQY010000366.1:0-2108 GCA_035482215.1 Polyangiaceae bacterium
CACCTTCATCCCGTCGCTCGCGCTCGGACCGATCGTCGAGCAGCTCGCGAAATCGTGAGCGGAGAAAGTCATGACCACGAATCAGATTTTGAAACGCGGTGACACGTCCAAACTGCCCGGCGGTGGGGCCCCGATGGCTCCGCCGGGCGGGGGTCTCGTCGTCGCGGGTGCCGGTGCGCCGGGCCCCGACGTTCGCGCGGACCTCCCCGTGGCCACCAGCGCGCGCTCCAGGGCCGAAGCGAGGCCGCTCTTCGAAGCGAGCATCGTGCGGCGGGCCATCGCTTCGTCGTTCGTGAAGCTCGACCCGCGCCACCAGGTGCGTAACCCGGTCATGTTCGTCGTCGAAGTCGGCAGCGTCATGACCACCGCGCTCTGGGTGCAAGCCCTCGCGGGCCAAGGCGAAGCGCCCGCCGGGTTCATTCTCGCGATCTCCCTCTGGCTCTGGTTCACGGTCCTCTTCGCGAACTTCGCCGAGGCGATGGCGGAGGGCCGCGGCAAGGCGCAGGCCGATTCGCTGCGCAAGGCCCGCAAGGACGTCCAGGCGAAGCGCCTCGCCGAGGCGCGCCGCGATTCTCGGACGACGGTGGTGGCGGCCTCCGAGCTGCGCAAGAACGACGTCGTCCTCGTCGAAGCCGGCGACAACGTGCCGGGCGACGGCGAGATCCTCGAAGGCGTCGCGTCCGTCGACGAGAGCGCAATCACGGGCGAAAGCGCGCCTGTCATCCGCGAGAGCGGCGGCGATCGCAGCGCCGTCACCGGCGGCACTCGCGTTCTTTCCGACTGGCTGGTCGTGCGGATCACCGCCAACCCGGGCGAGACGTTCCTCGACCGCATGATCGCGATGGTCGAAGGCGCGAAGCGCCAGAAGACGCCGAACGAAATCGCGCTCGACATTCTGCTCGCGGCCCTCACGATCATATTTTTGCTCGCGACCGTGACGCTCCTGCCCTTCTCGCTCTTCAGCGTCGCGGCGGCCAAGCAAGGCCTTCCGGTCACGATCACGGTGCTCGTCGCGCTCCTCGTGTGCCTCATTCCGACGACGATCGGCGGTCTGCTTTCGGCCATCGGCATCGCCGGCATGGATCGCATGATCCAGGCGAACGTGATCGCGACGAGCGGGCGCGCGGTGGAAGCTGCGGGCGACGTCGACGTGCTCCTCCTCGACAAGACAGGCACGATCACGCTCGGCAATCGGCAGGCCTCGGCCTTCATCCCCGCGCAAGGCGTCTCGCCCGAGGCGCTCGCCGACGCGGCGCAGCTGTCGTCGCTCGCGGACGAGACGCCCGAAGGGCGCAGCATCGTCGTCCTCGCCAAAGAGAAATACGGAATCCGCGAGCGCGACGTACGCGCGCTCAAGGCGACGTTCGTGCCCTTCGCCGCGCAAACGCGGATGAGCGGCGTCGACATCCTCGAAGGCACGAGCGTGCGCGAAGTGCGCAAGGGCGCCGCGGACGCGGTCGAAGCGTTCGTCCGCGCCAAGGGCGGTTCGTTCCCCGCCGACGTGCGCGCGAACGTGGAGTCCGTGGCCAAGCAAGGCGGCACGCCGCTCGTCGTGGCCGATGGTGCGCGCGTCCTCGGCGTCGTGCAGCTGAAAGACATCGTCAAAGGCGGGATCAAAGACCGTTTCGCCGAGCTCCGGCGGATGGGCATCAAGACCGTCATGATCACGGGCGACAACCCGCTCACCGCCGCGGCGATCGCCGCCGAATCGGGCGTCGACGACTACCTCGCGCAGGCCACCCCGGAGACGAAGCTCGCACTCATTCGCGAGCACCAGAAGGGAGGGCGCCTCGTCGCGATGACGGGTGACGGCACGAACGACGCACCAGCGCTCGCGCAGGCCGACGTCGCGGTCGCCATGAACACCGGCACGCAGGCGGCCAAAGAGGCCGGCAACATGGTCGACCTCGATTCGAACCCGACGAAGCTCATCGAGGTCGTCGAGATCGGCAAGCAGCTCTTGATGACGCGCGGCGCGCTCACGACGTTCAGCATCGCGAACGACGTCGCCAAGTACTTCGCGATCATCCCGGCGGCGTTCGCCACCACGTACCCCGCGCTCGACGCGCTCAACATCATGCACCTCGAGACGCCGGCGAGCGCCATCA
>DATHQY010000367.1:0-5188 GCA_035482215.1 Polyangiaceae bacterium
TCACACTCGCTTCTCCGACATGGCAGAGGCCGACAGCGTTCGCGATGGGCGCGTTCGGAGGGGCGGCGCTCGTCGTCGGCGCGGCGCTCGGCATCATCGCGGCGAATCAATGGTCCGACGCGCGCCGGCAAGGGTGTTCCAACCAGGTTTGCCAGAACGCCGTCGCCTGGGGCTTGTGGAGTGATGCGCGCCAGAACGCATCCGCCGCAACGGTTGCCGTTGCGCTCGGTGCCGCCGAGGTGGCCGGCGCGGCCGTCGTGTGGCTCATGGCCCCCGCGCCTGCGCACGCGCTCCGCATCGACGCGCAACCAGCGGGCCTGCGAGTCACCGCCGTCTTTTGAGCGGGTAGACGCGTGTTGGAGTCATGGCGGCGCGCATTGACGGCGCAGAGGGCGACACATATTTTGTACTGGCGCCCGATGCTGGAGCCCCTACCGCCATGCATCGGAGGTCGATACCGCGCCGTCAAGCGAATCGGCCGTGGCGGAATGGGCGTTGTCTACGAAGTGGAACACGTGCATACGGGCGCGCATCTCGCGCTGAAGGTCCTCAGCGATCGCGCGCTGGGGAATGACGTTGCCGTGCAGCGGTTCCGCCGCGAGGCGCGGGTCCCCGCGCGTATCCAGAGCTCGCATGTCGTGCATGTGATCGATGCGGATGTCGCGTCGGAGCTCGGTGGGGTTCCGTTCCTGGTGATGGAGCTGCTCGACGGACAGGATTTGGAGCGCCTATGCGGGGGTGCGCCACAACTCGTCGATTCCGTCGTCGAGTGGCTCAGGCAGGCTGCGCGCGGGCTCGACAAGGCGCATTCGCTCGGCATCGTTCATCGCGATCTGAAGCCGGCGAATCTGTTTCTCGCCCGATCCGAAGACGATACGAAAATCATCAAAGTACTCGATTTCGGGATGGCGAAGATGGCACTCGAAGAGGGGCCGATTACATCGACCAGCGAAATTCTCGGGACACCTCTTTTCATGGCGCCGGAGCAGGTCGATCTCGGTGGTGGCTCGATAACGCCGCGTACGGACCTCTTCGCTCTCGGCCTCATCGCGTACAAGTTACTCACGGGACGGAACTATTGGACTACGTCGGTCCTCCTGCCGCTTGCGCGCGAGATATGCGTCCTTCCCATGCCTCCGCCGTCCGCGCGCGGCAGCACGTTCGGCTCCGCGTTCGACGCATGGTTCGCTCGCGCGTGTCATCGCGATCCCGACGGGCGTTTCGATACAGCGGGCGCGCAGATCGCCGCGCTCGCCTCGGCGTTGAATGAGGCGGCGATCGACAACGCGGTGGCGCTGTCGGCACCTGTCGCGTCGACAAAGACTGCGTCCGTTCGGGGAGCCCGGCACGCGGGACGCTTCGCGATCGGGACGGCGGCGGTGGCCATCGGGACCGCGGCCGCCGCAGCCGTATTCTGGTCGCATTCGTCGCAACGCATCCCCGCGCCATCGGTCGCCGAGGCTGCCGATCCGAGCGCCTCGAGCCGAGACGCGGTCGGGACGGCGGAGCAGTTTTCGGCCCTCATCCGCGACACCCCTGTCCTGGAGTCTTGTGATGCGGCGCCGGCATCCGGCTCCGCGACGAGCAGGGAGTATGCCCCGCGCGTACCCGACGCGCGGGCCGTGAAGTCCATCGCGCATCGCGCGGCCGCATCTGCGACGCCTTCGGCACCCCTCATGAACTCGCGGCCGGTCGCGCCGCCCGACCCATTCGGCGACCAGCATTGAAGCGGCGCATGCCCTCACCTCTTCGCGAGGAGTCCGAGTGTTTGCGCTCGCCCCGCAAGCGTGGTACGCGCCACTCCGAGGTCCTTCGCGGCGTGGGCAATCACGTTTTCATGCCGATCGAGCGCGTGCCGCACGAGCTCTGCCTCGCGCGCTTCGATATGCGCCCTGACCTCCTGCAGGCGCTTCCACTCCGCGGCCGGCTCCTCGTTCGCGAGAGTGAGCAGCGATTCACCGGCGTCGATGGCCGGCCCCTCTCCTAGGTCTCCGAGATCCGCAGCGGCGATCTCGCGGCCCGCTCCGCCGCGCGCCAGGACGCGATGGTTCGCGCGCCGTACGATCCATTCGAGCTCCCGGATATTCCCCGGCCAGCCGTGGGCTGTCTTTGCGAGGCGAATGCGAGCGTCGATCGAGAGCGTCCACCGCCCCGAGCGGTCCAGACTTCGTAGAATGCCCTCCGCGAGCGAAGGAATCTCGTCGCGCCTTTCGCGGAGCGGAGGAATGCGAAGCGTGATCCCGGCGAGCCGATAATAGAGGTCCTCCCGGAAGCGACCTTCTCGTATGGCCGCGCGAAGATCGCCGTTCGTCGCGGCGACGATTCGTACGTCAGCTCGCTTTGGTTGAGGGCGGCTGTATCCGAGCGGGCGATAAGTGCCGAATTGAGTGAAGTCGAGCAAGACTTTCTGCGCCTGAAGCGGCAAATTAAGGAGCTCATCGAGTACGAGAGTTCCCCCGTCTGCGTACTCCACCAGACCGACTCGTTTGCCCGTCGCGCCCGAGAACGCCCCCTTTTCGTGACCGAAAAGCTCGGACGCGATCGTGTTGAGATCGTCGCTCGACCCGAGGACCACGCGCACAATGGGCCGGCGCCCCGAGGCCTCGGCAAGCGCCTGGGCGAAGAGCGTCTTGCCTGCCCCCGACTCGCCGACCACGAGGACGGGCGACGTCCCCGCAAGCGCCAAACTAATTTCATCCCTCAATCGCGCCATGCTCGGTGGACGCAACAGTTCGTCGAGCGAAGGGGTTCGCGCCGCCTCGGTGACATGACTGTGCGCTTCGCGCAGGCGCTCGTTGGCCAGGCGTGTCCGATCGCCTTGCTCGAGCATTCCGCCGATGAGCACGACCGCCGCCATGAAGAACTCCTGGTGCGCCGGCTCCACGTATTTCAAGGGATGCCGAAAATCGACGTAGAGGACGCCGCGCGGCGTACCGCGGCCGCGCAGGGGTGCCACCAAGGCGGCGTGTATGCGAAGCATGTTGATGCTCGGCGATTCCGCCGACTCGCCGTCGCCTTGCCAGAGCACGAAGCCGTTCGAATCGAGAGCCCTTCGGGTCAGCGTTCGGCTGATCGCCTCTTGCTCGCCGGGCGCCAACTTCTTTCGAGGCCCGCGCGCGTGGACGACCGCCGTCGTTCCGTCCCCATTTTCGAGCACGACGAGACCGCGATCCGCGTCGAGCAACTCCACGACGACGTCCAGGCAGTCGTCGATGACCGCCTGGCCCTCGAGAGCCGCGCCCACTCGCTCGACCAGTTGGCGAAGCGCCCTCCAGAGCGTCGGAGAATCCGGCGACTGCTGGTGGGTCAGGCTCGATGCGGGAACGTTGCTTGGCAGCATCTCGGCCGATGCGCTGTATAGCTCACCCGGTACGGGCAGCGCTCCAGCGGCTAGAAAAAGGATCCATGAAAAGCAGGAAGCGGAGGCATCGATGGAGCCGTTGTCGCCCCGAACCGTGCCGCAATCCCTTTCGTATAGGGCGCGAAGTACATGTACTGTCCGTCGAATACCGCGCCGAAGAATCCTTGCGCCCCCGTGTCGAACCAGGACCACGAGGCGGGGTCCGTGAACGAAAGTAGCGTATCGAAGCGCACCACGAGCCCGTCGAGGCCGGTATCGTTGAAGATGGGGACGAGGTAGAGATAGCGGCCGTCGAAAGCCGCGCCCTGAAAGCCGGTGGCTTGGGTCTGGGGCTCCAACGACGTCGTGTCGAACTCGGTCCATGCCCCCGGATCGTCAAGGGCGCTTGCCGTCGTGTCGTAGCGCGCCACGAGACCGTCGCGGACAAGGTCGCCCTTGGGACTGATCTGATTGAAATCGGGGACCAAGTACAGGTAGTGGCCGTCGAAGCCCGCACAGGCAAAACCCGACAAAAGAGGATCGATCGTCGTCAGATCGAAGGAGGACCAAGATGCCGCCGTGAAGTCCCCCCCATGCGTATCGTACCGGGCCACCACCCCATCGGGCAGATTCGTTCCCTTCGAATTTGGGACCATATACACATAACGGCCGTCAAAGACCGTGCCCGTGAATCCCAATGCGGGAGGAGTCAGATTCGAGGTATCGAATGACTGCCATGAAGAACCGAGCGCGAAAGTACTATGTGTGTCGTAGCGCACGACGGTCCCATTGCGGTCTGCCCCGTCCGGACTGACATTCGGCGCGAGGTAGATGTACTGCCCGTCGAAGGTCCCACCGCTAAAGCCGACGGCGTTCGAGTCGACGGTGGAGACGTCGAAATACTCCCATGCGTCGGTGCTGAAGAAGCTCGCCGTCGTGTCGTAACGGGCCACGTAGCCGTCGTAGCCCAGGTCGTTCTTCATGGGTACGAGATACAGAAATTGCCCATCGAATACGGCGCCCGAAAAACCACCGAGTTCCAGAATGACGGTGCTGGTATCGAAGATGGCCCAGGACGAAATATCGTCGAAGGCTTGCTGTACGTCGTAACGCGCCACTATTCCCTCGACGGAGGAGGGAGCGAAATAGATAAATTGCCCGTCGAACGCCGCGCCCGCGAAGCTTCCGAGACTGCCCACCTGCGTCACGTCGAAGGTTGACCAAAGCGAGGACGACTCGATCGGGTTATAGATCGTTGCGCCATCCGTATCGGTGGTAGTCGGAAGGCTCGCGTCCCCAATTCCCGGCGTGCCGGCATCGCCCGTGTCGTTCGCGAACTCCCCGGCTGCGTCGCTCGCGTTTCCGGCGTTCGAATCGAAGTTTTCGGACCCACCCGCGTCGCTCGCGTTTCCGGCGTTCGAATCGAAGTTGTCGGGCCCATCCGCGTCGCTCGCGTTTCCGGCGTTCGAATCGAAGTTGTCGGACCCACCCGCGTCGCTCGCGTTTCCGGCGCACGAATCGAAGGCGTCGGGCCCCCCCGCGTCGGAGTCACCGGCGTCGCCCACGACGGCGTCGCTTGGTCCGAACTCCGACGCTCCGTCGGCCCTGCTCTCAGCGAAATCCTCTTGGGAAGGGATAGCCAGCAGGTCATTGCAGCCAAGACTGGAGGATGCGCTCGCGAGGAGCGCGAGAACGATTCGCACGGGCGGCGTCAAGTGACCCCTCAGGCAGTGGATCGGCATATGTCCCCCCAGCGAAGAACTCTCGAACGGCCCTCGTTGCTACGATTCCGTCGCAATGGGGGGCATGATACTCGAGTGCCGTCTCGGGGGCGCGCGCCGGTTCAAT
>DATHQY010000368.1:0-3073 GCA_035482215.1 Polyangiaceae bacterium
CCGCCTCGTTCTGTTGCCCGCGAAGGCGCTCGAGAACCTTCTCCTCTACGCATCGGCCGAATCCGGCGTTGCATTGGGCAAGGCACTCGGCGAATCGATCGGCAAACGCGTCGCTGCGCGCATCGGCGCGACCGGCGCTCCGTCGGTCGACGACTTCGCGACAGCCCTCGCGGGCGAAGCGGCCGTCGCGGGGATCGGGGTCGTGAGCTTCGAACGCTGGGGTCGTGCGCTCGTCGTCGTGATCGAGCATTCGGCACTTCCAGTTCCCTTGTTGGCTCCGGTCGTCGGCGCCGCGCTCGAAGCAGCTTCGGGCCGGACTGTGTACAGCGCGCTCCTCGCCCATGAAGGGCATTCGGTGCGCGTGCTCGTCGCAAGCCCGTCCGGCATCGATCGAGTCCGCGGATGGATAGCGTCGGGGATCTCGTGGGGCGATGCCCTCGTGAAGCTGCAAGGAGGGGGCTCGTGAGCAACGCGCAGATACTGGCCAACCTGCAGATCCTTCTCAACCGCGTTCGCGCGCGAGCGGCGGAGCCGCGCGTCCGCGGCGACGTCGCGGATCGAACTCCTCCCGCCGTGTTGGACGGAGTGGCTACGCCTTCCGCTGCGTTCGCGCCGCAAGCGCCTGCGATCGCCGCGTCCGTGACTGCCCCGGCGGTGACCGCGCCGGCCGTCTCGGCGCCTGCCGCACCGCCAATCGCAGCGCACGCCGCGGTCGAGGATGCGGACGTGTCGGAAGGGATGTCGACGTGGACGCCGCCGGCCGGCGGGTTGGACGGAATCGATGTCGACGTGGACGTCGAGATCGAGGTCAGCGAATCGCTGCCGCCCGAGGCGGACGAATCGCTCGCCGCGAGCCCCGTCGCCGCGACGGAAGAGGCGCCTGCGCGCACCGAATCCGAAAGCGAAGAGCGCCTCCGGGCCGCGCAGCCGGCGTCCCCGGAGCCGGCACAAGAGTACGCGGCGGGCGACGCGGAGCGCACACCGTCCACCCCGCCGGATGTCGTGCACGCCGTATCGCCGGGCCTCGCCCCGGAGCCCGCCGCCGCATCGGGAGTCGCGCTTGCGCACGCCGGCGCACCCGCCGAGCCGGCGCCCGTCGATGCGCTGCCCAACGATTCGTGGACCCCGCCGGCCGCGGCGTCTCCTCCCCTGGTCCAACCGGCACCGCAGACCGTGCCGGAGCTCGAGATGGATCGCGGTTCGGGGTCGCCTGCCGCGCTGGACGATGCGAGCACGCTGGAGGCCGCGCCGGCTTCCTCGCGCCGTCCGGTGGAGCCCGAAGAGCAACTGGCCGACATGGCCTTCGGCCCGGGCGCGCCGCAGCCGCCTCGCCATACGCCTCCGCCCGAATCGGGGCGCCTTCCGGCTGCCCCTCCGGACGAGTTCGACGACGTCGACGTCACCGGAGTGCGGGACGCGACGGCGCTGGCCAAGGGTGACGCGGCGGAGCCCGTTGCTCCACGCGCGGAGTCCATCGTGGCGGAAGCATCGCGGCCCGTCCTCTCCGCGACGGGCGACGTCGCGGAGGTGGTCGGTCCGTCCCCCCGATTCGTGCCGAAGACGTTCGCGGAGCTGCTCGAAGCGACGCTCTTGCTGTAGCGAGCACGCCGTTACGCGAGAAAAGTTACGTCCGCGTGGTTGAGCCACGTGCGCTGCCGGCGCGCGAACGTACGCGTTGCGCGGACGATCTCGACCTCGAGAGCGTCGTGCCGAAGCAAGCCTGCGGTCATCGCGCGAACCTGCGCATAGCCCACGCTGGCCATCGCGCGCGCGTTGCCCATGCCTTGCGACAAGAGCTCCTCCACCTCTTCGACCCAGCCCGCGGACAACCACGTTCGCACGCGGGCTTCGATGCGCGCCGTGAGCTCCGCCGGAGCGCACGGGAGCGCCACGAGGCGCGCGTCGTACGCGGCGTGCGCGAATCCGTGCTCCTGCTGCCACGCGCTCATCGGCCTTCCCGTCAGCGCGCGGACCTCGAGCGCTCGGCTAACGCGGACGAAGTCGTTCGGATGCAGCCGCTGCGCGCTCACCGGATCGACGTCGCGAAGACGCGCGTGGAGCGCGGCGCGTCCTTCGCTCTCCGCGAACACCTTGTGCTGCGCTCGGAGCACGGGGTCCGCCGCCGGCGCCCTCGCGAGGCCCCACAGGAGCGCCTTCACCCAGAGAAACGTGCCTCCGCAGACGATCGGCGTCTTGCCGCGCGCGCGGATGTCGTCGACTGCGCGCGTAGCGCGTTCGGCCCATAGCGCGGCGTCCATCGGTTCGAGCGGATCGATCGTGCCGACCAAATGGTGGGGGGCGCGTGCAAGCTCTTCGGCCGTCGGCTTCCCCGAGCCGATGTCGAAGCCGCGGTAGATCTGGATGCTGTCCGCGCTGACGATCTCACCGCCGATTCGCTCGGCGACGGTCACCGCGAGGGACGTCTTTCCGCTGGCGGTCGGGCCGACGATCGCGAGGATAGGCTCGGGCTGCGCGCGCACGATGGCGAGCGCTTGTTCAACGGCCGACGCGTCGTTCGAGCTCGTCATATCCGATCCGTGTCACGAGCGGCCGCCCATGCGGGCAATGGCCTGCGAAGTCGATGCCATCGAGCGCGGCCAGAAGAGCCGCGACTTCTTCGCGGGTGAGTGTATCGCCGGCGCGGACGCTCCCGTGGCATGCCATCGTGGCCAAAACGAGATCCGCCGCGTCGCCGAACGGCCGCTTGGCCATACGCGACAGCTCCGCGACGAGATCGCGCACGATCCGCTCGGGGCCGGTCCGTACGAGCAGCACCGGGATCGCATCCACCACGACGGCGCCGGCGCCCATCGGACGCGCCTCGACCCCGAGGGCCGCCATCGCTTCGAAGTTCTCCTCGACGACGGCGACCTCTGCGGGCGACATCTCGACGAGCTGGGGCATGAGGAGTCGCTGCGTCGCGATGGCACGCGAAGCGTAGTCCCTGCGTAGCCGATGGAACGTGACGCGCTCGGCGGCGGCGTGCTGGTCGATGACGTAGAGGCCGTCCGGCCCGCTGCAAAGGAGAAACGTGGAGCGCACCTGCGCGAGAAACTCGAGGGTTCCGTAGAAG
>DATHQY010000369.1:0-3086 GCA_035482215.1 Polyangiaceae bacterium
CGCCCGTCGTCCGGTGAACGGAGCCACGCCGTGAATTGCGCGGCGTCCATCGATCGCCACGATGGTTCTATCTCCCGGAGGAGCGCTTCGCTCGCCTCGAAGTCCACGGACCGGCGGTTGTCCGGATCGACCATGCTGAAGTCCCAGCGCTCTGTGCCCTGATAAAAGTCGGGGATGCCGGGCGCCGTCGCTTTGACGGCGAGTTGCGCCAGCGATCCGAGGAGGCCGGTGAGCCGGATGCGTTCGACGAACGTCGCAATCTTCCCGCAGACGGCGCTCTTGGGGTCGAGGATCCGTGCGACGAATGCCCGCACGGCGTCTTCGTACTCCTGATTCGGATGAATCCAGCTCGTGAGGCGCTTGGCCTCCCGAAGGGCCTTTTCGACGGCGTCTTGCACGCGCGTGACGAACGCATTCGCCGCGTCGCCTTCGAGCGGCTCGAGAGGCCAGGCGCCGACGACCGTCTGGTAAATGTAGTACTCGCTGTCGACCATCGGGACGAGAACGCCGTTCACCTTCGTCTTGGAGGCCTCGGCCAGCGCGCGCCACTCGATGACTTCGGCAATCCAGGCGTCCGGAATCTCCGAGAGGACCGACAAGCGCGCTCGGTTGTCCTCCGCGCGCTTCGTGTCGTGCGTGCTCGTCGCCGAGAGCGCGGCGGGATGGAGCTCTGCGCGCTCGCGCATCGTTTCGTGGAATTCGTCGATGGTGACGCCGAAGGGCACCGGCCCCCCGCCGACCTCGTTCAGCGAGAGAAGCGGGAAATACCGGTAGAAGGCGGTGTCTTCGAGGCCTTTCGCCGCGACGGGCCCGGTCAGCTCCTGAAAGCGCAAGACGAAGTCGCGCCGCTCCCGGCGCTCCTTGTCCCCGAGACCCACCGGGTCGCGCGACAGGAGCACTTCGCCGAGGAAGTCGAAGGCCGAGGCGCTGACCTGCGCGTTGCGGCGCTTCGCGGCCGCGAGTGCCGCGAGAATGTGTGCGCCGTCTTGCGGCGAGACGTCCGCGTCGTCGGCGGTGACGTACGTGCGGTACACGGGAAAGCACGCGATCGTCGCGACGAGCACCTGTTCGAGCGTGCCGATGGTGAAGTCGCGCGACCACCGGTGCTGCTCCGAAATGCGATCCAGCCGGCGCGCGAGCACCGAGAGCTCGCTCGACATCGCGTGCTCCAGAATGCCGCGCTTGGACTCGTAGACGATGTCGGAGAACTCGCCGCGCACGGTTCGAAAGCCGTCGTAAAAGGACCGGAGCTTCTTCTCGCCTTCGGGCGCGACGAACAGACCGCCGAACGTGTTCAGCACGTCGTACCCGGTCGTCCCCTCCGTCGCCCAATCGCCCGGCAAAGGTTCGTGCGGCGCGAGAATCTTCTCGACGACCACGTACGGCCGGCCTGCGCGCTCCGCGATCGCGTCGAGGTACCGCTTGGGGTTCAGGAGACCGTCCACGTGATCGATGCGCAAGCCCGTGACGATGCCGCGGTCCACGAGGTCGAACACCTTTGCGTGCACGGTCTCGAGCACGTCCTGCTCTTCCATACGAACCGCGGCCAGGTCGTTGATGTCGAAGAACCGCCGGTAGTTGATGTGCTCCGCGGCGACGCGCCAGTAGCTGAGTCGGTACGCCTGCTGCGCGAGGAGCGCTTCGAGTTTGTCGAAGCTCCGTGGATCGCCCTTCGTGCCGTTCATGTCGCGGAGCTCGTCGTCGAGCGCTTGCCGCACCGGCGGCGATCGCCCGAGCAGATCCGCGAGGCGGCTTTTCACGATCTCTTTTTCGCGCTGGCGCTCGCGTACTTTCTCTGGGCTTCGTTCGACGCGCGAAGGCAGCCGCCGCGACGCGGTGATGATGCTCTCGAGCTCCTCGTCCGGCTCGGCAAGGCGCGCGAGAGCGCCGTCGAGGATCATCGCGTAGGTGCCGGGCCCGATCGGAAAGCGCCGATCGCCGTAGCTCACGGTGAACGCACCGCGGTTCTCGGCAAGCTGAAACTCGCCGTTTTCGAGCACGCGTCCGTATTGCTCGCCGAGCACGGGCAGGAGCACCTTGTCGACGAGCTCCGTCTTCGGCGGCCGCCAGTCGATGTCGAAGAACTTCGCGAACGCCGAGCTCGGGCCATTCTCGAGAACGTCGTTCCACCACACGTTGTCGTTGCTGTTGACGCACATGTGGTTCGGAACGACGTCCATGACGAGGCCCATACCGCGGGATTCGAGCGCCGCGTGCACGCGGTCGAGATCCTCGTCCGACCCGATTTCGGGGTTGAGCTTCGTGGGATCGAC
This sequence comes from Polyangiaceae bacterium, assembly GCA_035482215.1. GTDB lineage: Bacteria > Myxococcota_A > Polyangia > Polyangiales > Polyangiaceae > Palsa-1150. The sequence goes on from DATHQY010000369.1 coordinate 2,274, forward strand.
GATGTCGTATCCGTGGACGCTGCCGGGCCTCGCGGCGAGAAACGGCGACGCATAGAGATCCGTAATCCCGAGATCGTGCCAATACGGGATCCGCCGGAGCGCGTCCTGGAACGTGAAGCTCTTGTTGAATTGAATGCGGTACGTCGCGCGCGGAAGGCGCCGAGGGCGGAGCGGGCTCATAGGGGGCTCATCGAGGCGAGCCGCGCGGGGGCGCACGGGAGTCGACCTCGACCATGCGGTTGGCAATCGTCGTGCCTGCGGATTGCGCTTCGATTCCCGCGCGCCGGCTCGCCCTCCGCGTGTCATGCACGGGCTCGCCAAACACGAACGCCCCAGCCCCGGCAGGCTTGCCTCAGACACGACCTGGACGGACGGCTCGCGCCGGCTGCGTCCGCGCGAGCCGATCGTGGATCGCGGCTTGCCTTGTGGCTCGCATTCCACCCTACCGCGAGGAATTAGCGTGAGCGTACAGCGACGAATCTTTCCCGGCAGTCCCTATCCGCTCGGAGCGACGTGGGACGGCGACGGCGTCAACTTCGCCGTGTATTCCGAACACGCGACCCGCGTCGAGCTCTGTCTCGCCAACGACAAAGGAGACGAAGAGCACCTCTCCCTCCCGGAACGCACGGCCTTCGTCTGGCACGGGTACATCCCCGGCATCGGACCGAAGCAACTCTACGGGTACCGCCTCGACGGGCCGTACGACCCGAACAAGGGCATGCGCTTCAACCCGAACAACTTGCTCTTGGACCCTTACGCCAAGGCGATCGACGGGCACGAGACCTGGGAAAAGGGGCTCTTCGCCTACGAGGT
>DATHQY010000370.1:0-11506 GCA_035482215.1 Polyangiaceae bacterium
GGCGCCGCGTCGCCGGAAAGCTCTGCATCCAGATCGGCGCCGCCCGCCCCTGCGTCGATTGCCAAGGGAGCCGCGGTGCCGGCGTCCGGAGTCGGCGGCGTGGACCCGAGCAGACTGCTCGTATCACCGCCGTCCGCATAAGGAACGCCGTCGGCCCACGTGGCGCCGGGCCCTATCATGGCTCCCGCGAGCGACGACGCGAACGCCCCGCTGACGCCCACGGCCGTGCACGCCGGCAGCGCGCCGGGCGATTGGGTGCCGCACGTCATCGGCGTCGGATCGACGAGCATGACCTGTGCGGGAACCCCGGGCCCCCCTGCCTGCATCAGCACCGCTACGTCGTAGTTCGGCTGGCACGACGGATTCGAAGGTACCGTCGCGTCAGGCCCCGCATCGGCGGCCGCCGAAGCATCCCCGTCGCTGGTCGAAGGCAGGCTGCCGGATTTCGGCACGAGCGCGAGCGCGATCGGACGCTGCGGCAGGCCGCAGGCCATGAGATCGGTGATCCTGAGCGGCGCCAGCCGCGGCGAGCCCGTCGAATCCCCGAGCAGGCGCGCGTTGGGGAGTGCGTACAGCGCAAAGCTGTTTGGATCGCCGCTCGACACGTAAGTGAACGCAGGCATACCGACGGAAGCGACGGGCGCGACGACCACGTCGGTCGGATTGGCGCCGACGGGGATGAAGTTCGTTCCGGGCGTCGACTCGTCTTCGTCGACGATTCCGCCCGCCGTGAGGTCGACGACGGCGAGCTCCCCGGTCGCCTTCTGGGTCACGAGCGCGTAATAATGGAAGGCGAAGTTCACGCCGAGAATGCCCGTGGGGACGGGCGGGCACGCCGACTCCGGCGCGGTGAGCGGCACGGGGAGCTGCGTGTTGTCCATCGCGTTCGTGTTCACGTCGAGGCACATGAACGCGACTTTGCCCGGGAGATTGAACGAACGCACGGGAACCGGCGTGGGGGTTGCCGCGCAGCTCGCGTTGCCGAAGGCTATGCCGAGCATGCCGACGGCGAGCACAGGCACGAGGACGCGCGAGACGAGTCGGATCGCGCGCATCGTCACGAGCCTTTCGGAAACGTAGGCTGGCCGAGCGTGAAGACGACTTGCTCGAACGTGGTGTTGCTGCTCGCTTCGATCGAGTCGTCGAGATCGATCACCTGCACGAACGACTGCGTGAAGCTCGCGACATAAGCGAAGCGGTACCGTTTCAAATTGAGGGTCGGATCTTGGCGTGGATCGGCTTCGACCGCGGCTTGGTCGGCAACGGCATCCATGTCGAACGGATCGAACGCCATCGCGAAAGGCCCGGGGGCGACGTTGATGATGTTCTCCAGGATCTCGGCGTTCGGGTCCCAGACGAAGATCTGGTTCGCGTCGAAGCAAACGACGAAGACGCGCAACGCATAGTGTCCGGTGCGGTCGACGATGGGCGCGAGGTAGACGCGCGAGCCCCCGTTCGCGATGGGCTGGTTACCCGTGATGACGAGCCGGTCGGGGTCATAGCCGACCGACCCGCTCTCCGAAGACTGGCCGATTTCGCCGAAGACGAGCGCCGGAGGCGTACGGCTCGCGAAAAAGACGCGCGCGGGACGCTGCGCGCACTCGGCGAGGGAGCCGAGATTGTGGAACTTGCACGCCTGACGCGGCGTCGCGTCGATGACGATGTCGCGCGAATCGGTACCGCCGATGTTCGCAGTCAGCGTGTAGGCGGCTTCGCGGACGAGAAACGGGCGCTTCACCGACGATCCGTCATCGTTGTAGTACCGGAGGAGGTCGATCTCGGCGACGTTGTGCGTCGTCTCGAGAAACGCGGGATTCACGCAAGGCACGCTCGAGGCGACGAGCTCGCAGGGCGGCACGGGCGCATCGGGATCATGTGGAACTGCGACGATCCCGTCCCCGCCGATCGGGACGCCCGTAAGGACGAATTGCATCGACGGATCGACGGGCGAAGGCGCTGCCGGCGCCCCCGCATCGACGCCGGAGGAGGCTCCGCCGTCCGCCGTCGAAGGCGGATCCATCTCGCTGGAAAGCTCTGGATTCAGCCCCGAGAGAAGCAGCGACGTCTCGTCGGTCGTCTGGTGGGTGACGACGAGCGCGGTCCCATCGATCGTCTGGCCGAGGGCGAACGGCTCACCCGGAAGCGTCACGAGTCGGGTATCCGCGGGGTCAGGGACGGCGCCGGTGTGGTGCCGGCTGTCGCAGCGCTGGTCGGGACCGGACCCGCAATCGAACTGGTCTGGGGCCGTCGCACCCGTGGATGCGGTGTTCGTCGTCCACGCGGAGACGCAAGGCGCGGCGCCTCCGTCGACGCACGGCGCCGCGATGCCCAAGTCTTCGGGGGGCACCTCCAACGGGCTCTGGGTGTCGGGAAGGACATCAGCCCATGTCACCGTTCCATCGCCTCGAACCGGCGCGAAGAGCCGTGTCCCGTCTCGCGAGAGCTGCAGGTCGGTCGCGAAAGCGCCGATGATGGCCGACTTCCGGATGTACTGGTTGGCGTTCACCGGCGGCGAACAGGACTGCCCGAGCGCGATGCGCGATCCGTTCGAATTCGTGGGCGCGTCCGCGACGAGCAAGGGGCTCATGCACTCGCCTGCCCCCGGCCAGGGCCCAAGAAACGCGATGTTCAGGCCGGCGTCGGTGCCCGGGGGAGCAAAGTTTGCGTTGATGAGCTGCGCCGTGTCATGGCGCAGGCGGAAAAGGTCGTAACTCTGCAGCGTGCCGCCGTTCCACTGCAGGTCGAAGTCCGAGTTGACCGCATAGAGGACGTTGCCGCCCGTCGAAACGGCGAGGCCGACCGGATAGTAGAACGCGTTGGGAGGCGGCTGGGTGCCTGCGCCGCCGGAGGGGTAGCAACCAGGCGAAAGGCCGCTGAGCAAACCGGCGCCGCAGAGCGCACCCGCCGCCCGCAGCCAATACCGCTGTGCGGGGCTTCGCGCCGTCATTGGGCGGCCGAGCCTAGTCACCGCTTTCGTGCGTGTCGAGCGCCTATCGGCGCTGTTTCCGTCCTCTTGCGCCCACGAACGGCGAGGATCGCACCTTCGAACGGCGCCACTGGGGCGCGCGCGACCGGTCAACCCATCAAGTCGATGACGATGACGCCCCGCTCGCCCGTCTCTTCGGGCTTGTGCGGAGTGCGCGGAACGGGAACGTCGATCGGAACCTCGAGACGCGGCTGCTCGTACCGAGCGCGCTCTTGCTCTTCCCGTCGGCGAATCTGTTCAATGATGAACGGGGGCAGCATCGTGCACCTCCTCTGGAGGTCGGCAAACCCAGCGTGTGCCTTCACCGGCTAGGATCAGCCCACGCAAGGCCTGTAGAGTACAAAAAGTAGCAACGGGGATGCCAGGGTCAAGATCCGCTCGCTTCGAGCACATACAAACAAACGGCGCGTCGGGCCTCCGACTTGAGTGCGGACCGGAGGAACGGTCAAGAGCATCACTTTGCCGCGCGCGACGCCTCCCCGTCCACTTCGCTGCCCGAATCGGACTGCCGAGCGCGGTCTGCGTCTCCATCGGCTTTCTTGCGCTCTCTTTCCTCTTTTACGTTAAGGACGCGCGAGCCACGGCGCTCGATCCGCGCGGCGAGGACTGGGAGGGCCTCTCCGATCTCGTGCGCATGGCCCAGGCCGAGATCGGGGCCGAGCGCGTCCTCGTGCGGGATGCGCTCGACGTCGGCGATCTGCGATCGAATGACGCGCTGATCCTCGTGCACCCGCAGGGCCATGTGATGCCGGACGAGCTGTCGGCGTTCATGCGCTCCGGCGGTCGCGTGATCCTTCTCGACGACTACGGAACCGGCGACGAACTCCTCGGGCATTTCCACATCCGCCGTGTGCCTCTCCCCGCACACCCCGTGGAGATGCTGCGGCACAATCCCGCCTTCGCCCTCGCGTCGCCCGCAAGCGCGCATGCGGCCGTGCGCGACGCCGACCACGTCGTCACGAACCATGCGACGGGGTTCGGCGACACGGGGCTCCTGCCGCTCCTCGTCGTCCACGGATCGAACGAGCCGGATGTGCTCCTCGCCGTTGCCGGCGTCGTCGGGCGGGGGCGCTTCGTCGCGATTGGCGACGCGTCGATCGTGATGAACGCGATGCTGCGCTTTCCTGGAAACCATGCGCTCGCGCGCGCCGTGATTCGCTATGCGGGGGAAGACGATGACCCCGAGGACGGGACGAGCGGCGCGAGCGAGGCGCGTGGGCCAATCTCGTCCACATCACCCGCGGCTGCGCTCCCCTCACGCGCGAGCGGCCGTGTTTTTCTGGTCACGAATCGCGCGAAGATCACGGGCCACTTCACGGGCGACGAACCCGGTCCGCTCGGCGATTTTCGACGCGCCATCAAGGAGGCGCTCGGCGAGCTTCGCCACGGCCTGCCACCGCTCGCGGCGTACGTGGCGGCGCTCGTCGTGGGCGCCTGCGTCGTGGTCTGGGCGAGCCGTCGGGCCGGGCGCACGCATAGGCCGTCCGCGCCGCGCTTCGTCCGGCCGGTCCCTACCGCAGAACAAGGCGGGGTGGCCGGACATGCGGCGGCGCTCGCGGCGGACGCCGGGTCGCTGACCCGCGTCGCGCAAGAGCTCAAGAGCGCGATCGAAGAACAGATCGCCGTCCGCCTCGACAAGGACGGTCCCCTCCCGGAAGGCTTGCTCGTCGCGAACGTCGAAGCGCGGGGGTGGCTCGGGAAGACGGATGCGGCCGCTCTCGCGCGCGTCCTCGCGGAGCTCGGAGGGGCCTCGCCGCAGCGGTTTTTCGCCGGCCGGCGGCGCGCGCGCCTCCACGCGCTCGCGGCCCAGGGCAAGGCCTTGCTCGAGGCGATCGACGTCGGACGGCATGGTAAGCTCGTACGGCCCACGTGACCGCCGCCGCGAACACGAACGAAATCGCCGCTGCGCGAGAGCGTCTCGATGAAGTCCGGCGCGAGGTGGGTCGGGTGTACCTGGGGTCGCTCCGCCCCGTCGAGACCATGCTCGTCGCGATGCTCGCGCGCGGCCATACGCTGCTCGAAGGAGTGCCCGGCGTCGCGAAGACGACGCTCGTGAAGGCCTTCGCCGCCGCGCTCGGATGCTCGGTGAGGCGCATCCAGTTCACGCCGGACCTCTTGCCGGCGGACATCACGGGAACGTACGTGCTCTCTCCCCGGGATGGAACGTTCGCACTTCGGCCTGGGCCGATCTTCGCGAACCTCGTCCTGGCCGACGAGATCAACCGCGCTCCGGCGAAGACCCAGAGTGCGCTGCTCGAGGCGATGCAGGAGCGGCAGGTCACGATCGAGGGGGACCGCTTCGAGCTGCCGTCCCCGTTCCTCGTGCTCGCGACGCAGAATCCCATCGATCTCGAAGGCACGTACCCGTTGCCCGAAGCGCAGATCGATCGGTTCCTCGTGCGCGTGTCGATGGGCTATCCCGCCGCGCGCGAAGAAGCGCAGATGCTGAAGACGCACGGCGGCGACCCGCCGGCGGCGCGCGCCGTGCTCGACGCGCGAGACGTGGCGTCGCTCGCGGCAATCGCTTCGCGCGTCCACATCGACGACGACTTGCTCGACTACGCGGTCGCGCTCACGAGCTTCACGCGGGTGCATCCGCGCGTGCTCCTGGGCGCGAGCCCGCGCGCGACGCTCGGTTTGACCCAAGCGGCGAAGGCGTGGGCGCTCCTCAGCGGCCGGCCGTTCGTCGCGCCCGACGACATTCGCGCGGTGGCGCCGAGCGTACTCACGCACCGGATCATCGTGACGGCAGAAGCCGAGAACGACGCCAAGGCACGCGAACGAATCGTCGAAGAGGCGCTCGCGACCGTGAGCTACCGGCGAGGCATGCGGGCGGTCTGACCCGTGCAGCTTTATCCGACCCGAAGGACTTTCCACGTCGCCGTCGCGGGGATCGGCCTCGTCACGCTGGGCGCGTCGGCTCGCCTGAGCCCCGTGGTTGCGTTCGGCGGGGCCATGCTCCTCGCGGTGGCGTTCGGCCGCGCGCTCGCGCAGATGAGCATCGCGCGCCTTCGCGCCGCCGGATTCGAGATGGTGTGGGCGGAGAGCCAACGCGTGCATCGCGTCGCCCTCGGCGCCGATGTCGTTCTTCGGGGCGAGCTCCGCAACCGGGGCAGCGAGCTCGCGCGCGCGGTCCGGATCCGGCCCATCGCGTCGAGCATGCTCGAAACGAGCGTCGCGCCCACCACGATTCTTCTCGCGCCTCACGCGCGCACGTTCGTCGAAGTGACGGTGCGCGCCAAACGCGCCGGACGGTGGGGGGTTCACGGGCTGGCGCTCGAAGTGAGCGGCGTGCCGTTCGGCGCGGAGGGGCTCTACGAAGTACCGCTTCTTTTCGCGAATCCTCTGGGAATCGAAGCCGTCCCGCGGCCGTTCGGCCCCATCGCCGCGTCGCTCGAAGGGACGCGCGCGCGCCGCGTCGTCGAGCTCGGACGGAGGGGCCGCGTCGCGGGCCGCGGCGATGAGCTGCGGGAGCTCCGGGACCACGTGCCGGGCGATCCCTTCAAGCGGATCGCCTGGAAGGCCAGCGCCCGCCGCGGGCGCTTGCTGGTGCGCGAAATGGAGCGCGAAGAGCGCGACGTCGTCTGGCTCGTGGTCGACGCGTCGGTCGAGCTCTGGGCGGGACGGCCCGGGTTCGCGCCGCTCGACCGCGCGGTCGAAGAAGCCGCCTCGCTCGCGGTGCTCCACTTGCGGCGCGGCGACCGTGTGGGCCTCGTCGTCACGGCCTCTCGCCTCCGCACGTGGATGGATCCCGAAGACGGAATTCCGCAGGCGATCGCCATCGCCGGCGCGCTCGCAAGCACGTCGAGCGTGATCGACGTCGATCGCTCGGAGATCGACGAGGCCCAGGTCGCCCGCCTGGTCGCCGAGCACGCGCGCCCCCTCGACGCGCGCGGCCTGTCCGACGTGCCGGTGCGCAAGCTCGACGCGCTGGCAGCGCGCGCCGAGCAGCTCCGCGCGAGCGCGCCCTTCGCGACGCGCCTTCCGTTCGCGCCCACGCCCCGCGAGCGGACCCTGCGGCACTACCTCGCGTCGTTCGGCGTCGAGACCCCTCCGCGAGTCGAGGGCGAGCGGCCGCAGACGGAGGCGACCCTGGCGCGCGTGTTCGAGCGGCTGGCGAGCGAGCGACCGCGCGGCAACGTCGTCCACGTCTGGAGCCCCGCGCCGTCGAACGTGACGGCGATGCGCGCACCGGTCGCGCGGCTCCGGCGGCGGGGCGTCGAGCTCCGCTGGACACTGCCCCGGTTCGAGACGGGCTGGGGCGAGACGGCGAGCGCCGAAGCCACGGGACCGGCTTCGCCGGACGAAGTCGATTCGATCGTGGCCGAGGCCGTGCGGATGCGCGCCCTCGCGGCGCTGAAAAAAGGCGAGCGCGCGCTTCGATCGCTCGGCGTGCGCGTGGTCGAACCGCGCCGCGTCGTCGCGACGGACGCGCAGGCCGCACGCGGCGCCGCAGAGCCCGGGCAGCCCGCGGGCGAAGAAGGCCGCGAGGCACGCGAATGAAAGGACGGGACCCACGATCCGTCCTGCACGGCGCAGGGCTGCGCCCGAAGAAGAGCTTCGGGCAGAACTTCCTCGTCGCGATGCCGATCGCGCAGGCCATCGCCGGCGCCTGCGTACGGGACGGCGAGGTGGGGCGCGCGCGGGTCGTGGAGATCGGCGCGGGCACCGGCGTGCTCACGCGCCTCCTCGCCGAACGCGCGCGCGAGCTTTTCGCGATCGAGCGCGACCGGGATCTCGTCCCGATCCTCACCGGTGAGCTCGCGAGCGACCGCGTGCACATCCTCGAGGAGGACGCCCAGTCCGTGGATTTCGCGCGGCTGCTGGGACCCGAGAGCGCCGAGTCCCCGCGCGTACTCTGCGGCAATCTCCCCTACGCCATCACCGGTTCGCTCTTGCGACGCGCCGTCGAGAGCGCGGCGAGCTTCGAGCGCGCGGTCTTCATGGTGCAGGACGAGGTCGCCACCCGGCTGGTGGCCCCGCCCGGCGGCAAAGACCGCGGCGCCCTCACGGTCTTCGTGCAGGCCGCCTTCGACGTACGGCGGGTCCTTCGCGTATCGCCTGGATCGTTCCACCCGCCGCCGCGAGTCACGAGCGCGGTCGTCGAGCTCACGACGCTCCGCCCGCCGCGCGCCGTGGAAACCCCGTGCTTCCAGGCCCTGGTGCGGGGCGCCTTTCAGGCGCGCCGCAAGACCCTGCGGAACGCTTGGTCCGGCATCGGAACGGACGCGATGGCGCTCGCGCGCGCCGCGGAACGGGCGGGCGTCCTGCTCGAAGCGCGCGGCGAAACCCTCGAGGTGGATGCGTTCGCGCGGATGGCCGCCGCCCTCGAGACTTGTGACGCGCGCGGTCCGCTCATCGACGGGTGACGCGCGCCGCGGATCGAAGATCCCCGCTCACTGCTGCGAGTGGGGGACGAGCGTTTCCAACGTCTTCTTGGCATCCGCGCGATCGGGGGAACTGGGCGGCGCGACCTCCAGGAACCGCCGGTAGTGTTCGATCGAGTCGCCCTTGCGACCGGCGGCTCGCAGCGCCTCGGCCGTCAAGTACTCGAGCGGAGCCAACCAGGCGGGCCGGATCTCCATCTTCTCGGCGGCCGCAGCGGCAGGCAAGAGCTGCGCGAGCGATGCCGGACGCCCGCCCTTGTCGAAGAGAAGCTTGCCGTAGCGGTAGCGCCAGTAAGGATGCGGAACGGTACCATCCGGCCGCAGCGTCGCTCCGTCACCCGCGATGGCGCGCGCCCACTCTCCGAGCGCCGGCGCGTCTTCGTTCTTGTCCTCGTAGCACTCGGCCAGCGTCGCGTGGGCTTCGTACCGCGACGGCCGGAGCTCCAGCGCGTGCCGCTCGTCCTTCATCGCGTCGTCGATCGCGCCTTCGACGCGCTCGATGACGCCACGCTGCCAGTAGGCGTCCGCGTTCTCCTTGTCGAGCGCCAGCGCGCGATCCACCTCGTCGCGCGCGAGCTCGAGCTGCGCGGGGGTCGCGTCGTTCGCCGCCCGCGCGAGATACACGTGAAACTCGGCACGGTTCGGGTCGATCTCGACCGCTCGTTTCAAATAGTGGAGCGCATCGGCCTGCGAGCCGCCCTGTTCGAGCAGCGCGCGGCCCATGAAGTGGTGGGCCTCCGCGCTCATGGGCCGGGCGTCGAGCACCTTGTGCAGCATGGGCATCGCGTCCTCGGGCCGATCGATCGCCACGTATGCGCTGCCGACGCGAAGCTCGAGGTCCGGATCGTCGGGCGCACGCGCCAGCGCTTCTTTGAACTGCTCGATCGCCTTGGCCACGTCGCCGGATTCTTCGAAGAGGAGACCGCGCTCGAGCAGTAGGCCCGGGTAGTCCTTGTCGACCTTGGCGACCCGATCGAGCTCCGCCGCCGCTTGATCGAATTTGTGCACGCGACGGAGTGCGACGGCGAGCCGGAAATGGGACGCGAGGTCGGTCGGTGTTCGCGTGATCGCCGTCTGGTAGTGCACGATGGCCCCGTCGTAGTCGCCGGAAAGCTCGCTCACCTCGCCGAACGCGCGATCGAGAGCGGCCGACGGAGCGAGCTTCTTGCTCGCGTCGTCGAGGAGCGTCTTCGCGTCGCCCAGATGTCCGCGAGCCGAGAGCAGCTCCGAGAGCGCGACGTACGGCAGAACGCCGCCGGGCCGCGCGGGATCCACGGCGGCGATCGCGGCGCGCAGGTCCCCTTCCGCGGCGTCGAGATTGCCGAGCCGCTGTTCGACCTTTCCCAGCGTCAGGAGGATCGGAACGCTCTTCGGGAATCGGTCGCGCGCCGCGGTCAGCTGCTGCTTCGCGTCCGCGAGTCGCTCGAGCGCGAGCTTCGCCGCGGCATCGCTGGCGATGGTCTCGGGCGAGAAGGGCGCGTTCTTCAGCGCCGTATCGAAGCGAGCCAGCGCCTCCGCGGAGCGGCCCTCGTCCAGAAACAGGCGGCCCTCGCCGTTGAGCGCGTCGACGTTGGCCGGATTGAGCTTCACGGCCTGCGCGAACGCGTCTCGGGCATCACCGGTCGCGCCGCGCTCGAGATCGACCCAGGCGCGCGCGGCGTACGCGTCCGACAGCTCGACGGGCGATGCCTTCGCGCGCGCGGGGCCTTCGAGGACCGCCGCGAGGTCGGCGAGCGCCTGCGTCGGATCGGACGGGGCGCTCTTTCGCCGCGCCCGGAGCGTGAGCGCGCCGGGATGAGCCGGCGTGGCGGCCAGCGTCGCATCGATCTCTTTCTTGGCCCCCGCAGCGTCGCCCGCGAGGTCGTACGCGCGCGCGAGACCGAAATGCGCGCTCGCGTCGTTGGACAGCCCGGCGACGCGCTTCCAGACCGCCAGGGCCTCCGCACCGTCCGAAAGCGCGAGCTCCACATTCCCGAGCGCCCGCAGCGCGTCGAGCGCCACCGGCGACGGCGACTGGCTTTGCGCTTCGAGAAGGCCCTTGGCCTTCTCGAGATCGCCTGCCGCGGCGGTCTGCATGGCGAGCGCCGCATCCAGAAACGGGACCGCGTTCCCGCTCTGCGAGACCTCCGCGACGAGCTGCTTCGCGCGGGACGCGCGCGTCGCGTCCACCCCGAAGCGCACGGTCGTTTCGGCGTCGACGAGGGCCGCGATCGCGGTAAGAGGTTTGGCTCGTGGGTTCTGTGCGTGCGCGGCGTACGCGGACTCCACCGCGGCCTTCGCCGCGTCGTACGTGTCGGTGCCGAGCGACTTCTCCGCGCCGGCCAGGGCGGCATCGGTAGCCCGCGCGTATGCGCCGGCGTGGATCACGTCCGAAACGACGAGATAGCCGAAGGCCCCGTAGGGCGTGAGCTGGAGCGACGCCCCGGCGAGGAGAACCACCGCGGTGAGCAGGAGCGCGACGATGCGGCCGGTCTTCGGCTTGCGCTTGCCGGGGCCCGTGCGCGGCGCGACGGGCCAGCGCGCCGCGATCGGCGTCCCTTCCCGCGCCGCGACGGTCGCGGCCACCTGCGACTCGACGTGGAGGGCGTCCGCTTCGCCTTCGCCTCCGAGGTCGACTTCGCCGAAGCTCGGCGACCCCCCACCACGGGCACCCTCCTCGCGGGCATCGGATTCGGACGATGCCGGCGCCATGGAGGCCGGGGCCGCCTCGGCTTCGGGAAACGAGAGCCGATCGGCGAGCGCGGCCTGGCGCGGCGAAGCCGGCCCCGGCAGCTCGCGCGGCAAATCGATCTCCCCAAATGCTCCCCCGAGGCCGGGGTCCGGGTCGTGCACAGGCGAAGGCAAATGGCGCTCGCGCGCCATGATGACGGGCAGCGAGTCGGCAGCCACCGGCAAGTCAATTTCCCCGAAAGGCCGCGGCGACCGTCCTTGCGCGACCTCGGGCAAGACCTGCGCGGCGACGGGCAGCGACGACGACGGGACGGGCAGATACGCGGCGTTGTCGGTCGACGCCGGCAAACTCGCCGATACGACAGGCAACCCGGCGTCGAACCCCGGTAGTGTCGCGGCGTTCCTCGCGGCACTTGCGGCCGCGCGCGAGGCCGCGGTCGCCACTGCGGGCAGTTGCACGGCG
>DATHQY010000371.1:0-5951 GCA_035482215.1 Polyangiaceae bacterium
TCGAGGGACAGGTAGAAGCGGCTCGACCCCGGGTCGCCCTGGCGGCCGGCGCGGCCGCGGAGCTGGTTGTCGATGCGGCGCGACTCGTGCCGTTCGGTCCCGAGGATGTGCAGCCCGCCGAGCTTGCGGACTTCTTCGCCCTCCGCCTTGCACAGGGCGGAGTGCTTCTCGACGATCTCGGCGAACGCCTCCGGCTCCGCGTCCGGGTCGCGCCCGTGCTCGCGAAATTCGAGCTTCGCGATCATCTCGGCGTTGCCGCCGAGCAGAATGTCCGTTCCGCGGCCGGCCATGTTCGTGCTGACCGTGATGGCGCCGCGCCGCCCCGCCTGCGCGACGACGTACGCCTCGCGCTCGTGGTGCTTCGCGTTCAGCACCGCGTGCGGGATCTTCCTCTTCTTGAGGAGGTTCGCGATCGCGTTGCTCTTCTCGACGCTCGTCGTGCCGACGAGCACCGGCTGCCCGCTCTCGTGGCATTCGAGGATCTCGGCGATCGCCGCCGTAAACTTCTCACGCTCCGTCTTGTAGACGACGTCCTGGTGATCGACGCGGACCATCGGCTTGTTGGTCGGCGTCTGGATGACGTTGAGTTTGTACGTCTCGTGGAACTCGGTCGCTTCGGTGTCGGCCGTTCCCGTCATTCCGCCGAGCTTCTTGTACAAGCGGAACAGGTTCTGGAACGTGATCGTCGCCATCGTGCGCGTCTCTTCTTGGATGCGCACGTTCTCCTTCGCCTCGACGGCTTGGTGCAGGCCGTCGCTCCAGCGGCGGCCGGGCAGCACGCGCCCGGTGAACTCGTCGATGATGAGGACTTTCCCGTCGTCGGCGACGAGGTAATTCACGTCGCGCTTGTAGAGCGAGTGCGCGCGCAAGCACTGGTTGAGAATGTGCAGGCTCTCGAGGTTGACCGGATCGTACAGATTGCCGATCCCCATGAGCTTCTGCGCCAGCTCGACCCCGTCGTCCGTCAGCGTGACCGAGTGGGCTTTCTCGTCGACCGCGTAGTGCTCGTCCTTGATGAGGCGCGGGATGACCTCGTTGATCTGCTTGTATTTGTGGCTCGACGGCTCGCCCTGCCCGCTGATGATGAGCGGCGTGCGCGCCTCGTCGATGAGGATCGAGTCGACTTCGTCGACGATCGCGTAGTGGAGCTCGCGCTGGACGTACTCGAGCGCGCTGAACTTCATGTTGTCGCGCAGATAGTCGAAGCCGAACTCGTTGTTCTGGCCGTAGGTGATGTCCGAGCGGTACGCGGTGATCTTCTCGCGCTCGGCCTGCGAATGAACGACGACGCCGACGCTCATGCCGAGGAATCCGTAGAGCCGCCCCATCCACTCCGAGTCGCGGCGCGCCAGGTAGTCGTTGACCGTGACGACGTGCACGCCCTTGCCCTCCAGGGCGTTCAAGTAGCAAGGCAAGGTGGCCACGAGCGTCTTGCCCTCGCCCGTGCGCATCTCGGCGATCGCGCCCTTGTGCAGGACCATGCCGCCGACGAGCTGCACGTCGTAGTGCCGCATCTTCAGGATGCGCTTGCCCGCCTCCCGTGTGACCGCGAAGGCTTCGTGCAAGAGGTCGTCGACGGTCGCGCCGTTGTCGAGCCGCTGCTTGAACTCGGCCGTCTTCGCCTTGAGCTCGGCATCGGAGAGCTTCGCGAGCGCCGGTTCCATGGCGTTGATCGCCTCGACGCGCGGACGGAGCCGGCGAATCTCGCGTTCGTGAGAGGTACCGAAGACCTTTTTTAGAGCCCAGGCGAACATCGGAGTGTCGTGCGGTCCTTTCCGCGCGAGGCGGATTGCGCGATAACCGGGCCCAAAGTAGTGCCGCCGAGGGGTGCGCGCCAGCGCACCCCTCAAGGAACCCGACGCGCGCGCCAGCGCACCCCTCGCTTCACGCCTCCGTCTCTCTGACTCTGGCGTCCCCGGCGTCCTGGCGGTCGCTTCTCCGAATTTCGCCCCTCGTAGTCGCGGGCTACAGCCACCCGTTGTCGAGGTACCACTTCGCCGTCAGCGCGATGCCGTCCTGCCACGGGACCTTCGGCTCCCAACCGAGGTCGCGCCGCGTCGCCTCCGACGAACAGACCCAGTGCATCAAGAGCATCTGGGCTTTTTCGCGCGTCAGCATCACGGGCTTGTTCGACAGCCGGCCCACCACTTCGAGCCCGCGCGCGATCGTCATCAGAATCGGCGCGGGCAGGCTCGCGCGCAGGAACGCGTGCTTGCCGAGGGCTTGTTCCGTGTCGAGCAGGAGCTGCTTCTGATCGAGGGCGCCGCACCCGTCGTCGACGAAATAGGTGCCCCCGCTCGGCACGTCCGCGACGACGGCGCGGATGCAGGCTTCGGCGCAGTCAGGCCCGTAAACCCAGCAGCCCTTCGCGCTTCCCCCGGCGACGAGCGGCAAGAACCCCCGCCGGATCGATTGGAACATCGCGAAGAGCTCTTGGTCGCGTGGCCCGTAAATGCCCGCGGGCCGCAGAATCGTGACGCCCATCGCGTCCTTCGCGGAGAGAACGACCTTCTCCGCCGAGAGCTTGCTCCGTCCGTACGTCGTGAACGGATTCTCCTGGTCGACTGGAACGGGCGTCCCGTCGGGCGAGGGGCCGCACGCTTCGAGGCTCGAGACGTAGGCGAAGCGCTTGACGCGCGCGGTCCGCGCGGCGTGGACGAGGTTCGATGTCCCGCCGACGTTGACCGCGAAGAACTCGTCCTTGCTCCGGGCCTTGACGAGGCCTGCGGAATGAATGACGGCGTCCATGCCGTCGACGGCTTCGCGCACGCGGTCGACCTGCTCGACATCGCCCTCGAAGAACTCCACGCCGGGCAGGTTCTCGAGGTGCTTGCGCTTCGACGTCTTGCGCAGCAGCACGCGCACGCGATCGCCGCGCGCCGACAGCCTCTCCGCGATGTGGCTGCCCAGAAAACCGCTGGCCCCCGTGACGAGAACATTCATTCTGCGGCGCCGTTCGTGAGTTGTTTGTCGTAAACGCGATACCGCTTGTAGATCTGCGCGCCCATGAGTCGGATGCCGGCGTTCATGGGGCCGTTGTCCTCGAGGGTCCACCCGAGCTCGCCGCGCGTGATCCCGAGCTTCTTTCCGCCCTCGTTCATCTGCGCGTACATGTACGCGCTGAGCCCCGCGTATTTGCGTACGTTGCGAAACTTCTTGCGGATGCCGAGGAGAATGAGCCGCGCCGAACGCGGGCCCTCGACCTTGAGGCGCCAGAGGAGCTTCGGCAAGCCGAACGGAATCAGCTTTCCGCCCGCATCCGCGATCAGCTCGTTGAGGTTCGGGAGCGCCAGCGCGACCGCAGCCGGCTCGCCGTTGATCTGCACGATGCACGTAATTTCCGGCATGAGAAGAAGGCGAAAGTCCGCCGCCATCTTCTCTACTTCTCTGCGTGTATACGGGACGAAGCCCCAGTTTTCGCCAAGGACGTCGTTGTACACTTCAGCGAAGAGCTCCACGTCTTGCTGGATGTTCTCGAGCGAAGCGCCGCGACTCGTCACTTCCGGCAGCGCCTTGATCTCCGCGATCCCTCGCTGGACGCGCGCGTTCGGCTCACCGACCGTGTAGCTCCAGGCGTAGACGTCCTTGGCTTTCTGGTAGCCCGCCTTCTCGACGAGGCTCCCCTGGTACGGCCGGTGGTGCGGCATCAGGATGTACGGCGGCGTTTCGAAGCCCTCGACGAGCAGTCCCATCTCTTCGTTGATGTTCAGCGACAGCGGGCCGCGGATCCGCTTCATCCCCTTGCTGCGAAGCCATGCCTCGGCGCGGCGGAGGAGCGCGTGGGCGATCTGCGCATCGTCGATCGTGTCGAGAAACCCGAAGAAGCCCGTTTCGTCTTTGTGGCGCGCGAGATGCGCGCGGTCGATCTGCGCGGAGACCCGCCCGACGCAGACCCCATTCAAGTACGCGCAGAAAACGACGCCTTCGCCGTGGTCGAAGAAGGGGTTCTTGCGCGGATTCAGCCGGTCCTTCAGCTCGAGGTCGAGCGGCCGGACGTACGCGGGATCCCCGCGGTACACGAGATCGACGACGTCGAGAAAATCGCCGATCGGGCCGCCCATGGGGGTCTCGCGAATGACGACCATGCCGACCGGTTACATGAGCCGGGGGGCGTTGTCATTCCCGAAAGCGGCGGCAGCGCTGCGCCGCGCGTACGCGGCTCGGCGCCGTCAGCGTTTGATCGCCGCGTAGAAGTAGGCGTCGCCTCGCTTGACGCGAAGGACGAGCGATCCGGTGTGTGCGAGCTCCGCGACCTTCGCGGAGTTCGGGTCGGGCGTCCCGTTGGCCTCGACGATCACGTCGCCCGGCCGAAGGCCCGCGCGATCCGCCGGCGAACCGGAGCTCACTTGCGTCAGGATCGGGAGCGTCTTGCTTCCCAAGTTCATCTGGGACGCCTGCTGCGGCAAGAGGTCACGCACGACGAGGCCCATCCCCTGGTGCGGCACCGGCGCCTCCTCGGCCGGCACCGGAGGCGGCTGCGCCTCGGGGCGTTCGGAGAGCGTGATGTTCGCCGCGTAGTGCTTGCCGCTGCGAACGATCTCGAGCGCGATCGGTTGGTTTACTTCGCGAGCGATCGTCTCGCGAATGAGATCGTGCGCGTCGTGCACCGGATGCCCGGCCACGGCGGCGATGACGTCGCCCGGGCGGAGGTTCGCCTTGTACGCGGGCCCGTCGTTCGCGACGTTGTTCACGAGCGCGCCGGACCCCGGCGCGAGCTGCATCGCCGCGCCGAGCTCCGGCGTGACGTCCTGCACGGCGACGCCGAGCCAGGCACGCGACACGTGACCGGATTTGAGGAGCTGATCGGCCACGTGCTGCGCCATGTTGCTGGGCACGGCGAACCCGATCCCCTGGCCGCGCCCCACGATCATCGTGTTGATCCCGAGCACTTCGCCCTGGAGGTTGCAGAGCGGCCCGCCGGAATTGCCCGGATTGATGCTCGCGTCGGTCTGCAGGTAGTCCTCGATGGCGTTCATCCCGAGGCCGCCGCGGCCTTTCGCCGAAAGCACGCCTGCCGTCACCGAGTACCCGAGCCCGAACGGCGACCCGATCGCGACCACCGATTCGCCGACGCGCGCCGCGTCGGAGTCGGCGAACTTCGCGGGCGCGAGGCCCGTCGCGTCCACCTTCACGACGGCGAGGTCCGTCGCGGGGTCGCGGCCGATGAGGCGCGCGGGGAGCGTGCGCCCGTCACGGAGGCGAACGTTGATGGTCAGGGCCGACTCGACGACGTGGTTGTTCGTGAGAACGGCGCCGTCCGGCGTGAAGACGACGCCCGAGCCGGTCCCGCGCGCGATCGGCTCGTCTCCGGGGCGCCCGAAAAAGTGCGAAAAGAACTCCGCCTTGTCATCGGCCCGCGCGGTGATGTCGATCTGCACGACGCTCGGGCTCACGCGATCGGCCACCGCGACGAACCCGTCGGAGAGCCGCTTGGCCTCCACGGTCGACGCCTGCACCTGCGCGGGCGTGGGCACCGGAGGCGGCGCGGCGGCAGCACGCGGTGCGGCAGGGTCGGCATTCGCGGGCAGGGCCAGGGTGCCCAGCGCAAGAACGAAGGCCGGCAGGACCGCCGGGTAGAGACGAGAGGCCAGCGATCGCGCGGTTCGGTTCATGGCGGCGTCACCTTAACACTTCTTGCGGCGTATCTTGCTTCGAAGAGGGCGGACTGCCAACGCGGCAGGACGCCATAGGAGAGACGGCCGGCCCGGGGTGCCCTCGCTTCGGAGCGCGTGTCGATCGGTTCCGCGATGCGTCCCGTTGGCTCGACTCCGCGTCCCGTTGGCTCGATTGCGCGTCGCGTTGGCTCGAGCGCGCGTCCCGTTGGCTCGATTGCGCGTCGCGTTGGCTCGAGCGCCCGTCGCGTTGGCTCGACCCCGCGTCGCGTTGGCTCGACCCCGCGTCGCGTTGGCTCGACGCCGCGTATCGTTGGTTCCATCCCCACGTATCGTTGG
>DATHQY010000372.1:0-9363 GCA_035482215.1 Polyangiaceae bacterium
ACGACCACTTGGATCTGATTGAACTCCTCCTCGTACATCACCATCTGCGGGTTGACCATTCGAAGCCTCGGTGCGTGCGCGTGGCTTGGGGCAGAACGCTCAGCCGTTGTAGCCGTGTGCCGGTTTTCCGTAAAGGTCGACCGGCGGGGCAGTCAGAATCGGTACGGCTTGCCCCGCCGGCAGCATTAGAGCTCGCAGTGCAGGATCGAGCGGACGGACGGGGCGCAATGGAACGGATCGCTTCGGAAGCGCCGGGAGGCTCCCCATATTGCGCGCCTGGTAAGGCGCCATGCAAAGCGAAACGGAGACGGGTTCGGCAAGCATTCGGCTTCTCGTGTCTCGTCAATCGTTGCGGGTGACTTTGAAGCGCACCGCGACTTCGAGCTCATCTTCGGGGTTCTTGCCGCGAGGTGCGGAGATCGCTTCGAACGCCGGTTCCGATCGGAGGGCGTCGAACACCGCGCGAACGAGGCGCGGCTGAACGTGTGCGCGCCAGTGTTCTAGCCAAGCGTAGCCGTCGCTGTCGCCCTCGTAGTCTTCCCCGAATTCCGCGGAGAGGTCGATTCCGACGACGAACCGCCCTTCCTCGCGGTACACGCCCATGACGCCTGCCATCATACTCGGATTTGGCGCGGGCAGGACGACGATGGCAACGCGAATCGGAGTTCTTCGAGCAGGTGAGGCGGACGCATGGCGGATGGCGGCCTACTCGCGGTACGCGATCGAGCGCGGGGCCGACGCGTCGGTTGTTCATGATGCCGAGCTCTGGATCGCCGTTGCGCGCGATGCCGCCGTGGTAACGGGGGCCTTCCAGCGCGGTACGGGGGACGCGCAATGGCGCCGCGGATCAGGAGGCCCGGCCGTGGCGCTCGGAGCGGGCACCGTGCACGTGGTCTTTTCCCCCGCATCGCCGCGGTCGCTCGGGGCCCGCGGGGCGTTCGACGAAACGAAGATCGTGAACCGCCTCGTTCGCCCCCTCCTGCGAGGGCTCACGAAAGCGGGCTTTCTCGCGCATTTCTTCGGTCGCGACTGGATTGCCGTCGCCCACGCGCCCGTCGGGTGGGTGGGGTTCGCCCACGATGCGACGAGTCGTCGTGCGGTCTTCGAGGCGTTCGTCGGCGTGACGACTCCGTTCGCGCCTCCCGGGCGGTCCTCGCTTTTGGGAAAGACGCCCATCGCACTGGAAGCGATCGGCCCGGTCGACGGAGATCGGCTCGTGTCGGCGATCGTCGACGCCTACGCGGGCGCGTACGAAGCGGACCTCGTACCGATTTCGCTGGACGAACCGTTCTCGGAGGCCTCGGCCCCGGGCGCCGCCATGCGGCCAAACCGAGATCGTTGCCATGGCAACGATCCCCCCGATGCGCCCAAAAGGCCGGCCCGCCAGCCGGATGGGCCGCCCGAGCCGCCCTGGGCCGCGACGGCCGACGAAGCGATCGGCCTGATCGGCGCGGGACCCGACGCGGCGGGCGTCTTCCGCGTCGGAGGCGACCTCCTCGTCTCGCGGGACGCGCTCGCGCGGCTCGAGGAGCGCGCCGCCGTCGCGCCGCTCGAGACGCTGGGGCGCGTGGTCGACGAGACGCTCGGTGCGCCCGGTGTCGCGCTCGACGGCGTGCGGTCGCTCGAGTCGGTGCGCGACGTCATCGCGCGGGCACGCGCGTCACGCGACTAACGCGCGGGCACGCGCGTCAGCCGGCTGAGCGGCGCCGCGAGCTCCCATACGCGGGCTTCGGTGAAGATGCGCACGAGATCGCCGTCGAGGTGCCCGTCGCGCACGCCGTACTCCAGGATGTCGACCGCCCTTACGACCGGTACGGCCTTCTTGTAGGGGCGATCGCTCGCGGTGAGCGCATCGAAGATGTCCGCGATGCTCATCATCTTCGATTGCACCGGGATCTCCTCGGCCCGAAGCCGGTTCGGATACCCGGTGCCGTTCAGCCGCTCGTGGTGCGCGCCGGCGATGAGCGGGACGCGCCGCAGCGACTTGCCCCAGGGGATCTGGGACAGGAAGCGGAACGTGTGCGAGACGTGGGAGCGGATCTCGTCGAACTCGGACGTCGTCAGCGACCCGCGGTTCAATTTGAGGCTCGCCGTCTCGGCCTCGTCGAGGAGTGTGCGCACGTTCCCGAGCCGGTCGACGAACGTCTCGCGCGCGATGGCGTCGATCCGCTCGAAGTCGCCAGCCGAGAGGACCGAGGGCTCGTTCGCGTGCTCGATGGACTCCCACGCCTGTTCGATCTCGATCTTGCGGCGCGCGAGCTCCCGATCGAGCGCGTCGATCGACTCGCGCGGTGCGCCCGTTTCGAGCAAGTGCACCTTGCGCGCGAGGATGTCCGCCTCGACCGATCGGGCCACGTAATCGAACCGCCCGCGGAGCAGATCGAACTGCTCGGGGTAGAGCTTCTTGGCCTTCACGAGGACCTTCTCGCGCACGCCGATCTTGCCGAAGTCGTGCAAGAGGCTCGCGTACTCGAGCTCGCGCAAGTCTTCGCGCGTGAAGGTCGCGTCGGCGAACGGACCCGAGGTCTCCCCGGACACGGTACGGGCGAGCGCCACCGTGAGCTCGGCGACGCGGCGCGAATGCCCGCTCGTCGTCGGATCGCGCGACTCGATCGCCTCGACGCTCGCCGAAACGAACCCGTCGAAGAGCTCGCGGATCTCCGTGTAAAGCATGGCCGTCTCGAGCGACACGCCGGCTTGCGAGGCGAGCATGCCGAGGAGCTCTTCGCTCCGCTCGTCGAACGACACGACCTGCCGGTCGACGTCGGCCGTGGTCACGAGTTTCGCCGCCGCGTCCCGCTTCTTGTTGATCAGCTGGATGACGCCGATCACCTCGCCCCGCTGGCTGACGAGCGGCGCGACGAGCATCGAGCGCGTCATGTACCCGGTGCGCCGGTCGAAGCTCGAATCGAATTGGTACGAGGAGCCGGGCGGCAGATCGTAGACGTCGGCGATGTTGAGCGTGGTCTTGCGGAGCGCCACGCAGCCCGCGACGGATCGCTCGCTGAGCGGCATCGTGAACTCGCGCGAGTCGAACTTCACGCTGTCGTTCTGGGTCAGCTTGAAGCGCAGGTGCGCGCCGCCCGATGCGTGCTCGACGATGTAGATGCTCCCGGCGTCGGCCCCGGTCACGAAGCGCGCCTTCTCGAGGATGAGCCCGAGCAGCTGATCGACGTCGCGCACGGTCGTCATCGCGCGGGCAATGTGAATCAGCTCGCCGAGCTCGTAGCGGTAGCGGTTCACCCACTGCCCGCGTGCATCGGCGCGGGCTTTCGCCTCGAGCAACTCGAAGGCGCGCGCGGTGACCACGCGGACCTCCCGAGGGTCGAGATCGGCGTCGAGCACCCCTGCTATCCGTTGCGTCCCTTCGCCGAGCGCCGGGTCCGCCGGTCGCCCCACCAGCACGACGAGCGCCGCGCCCTGCGCGAGCGGCTCGTCGAACGGCGCGAGGATCTCGCGCGCACCGTCCCACGCCGTGGCGGGTGCGAAGACGACGACGAGTCGCTCCTTCGCGTTCCCCTGCCCCTCGATCGGCCGCGAGGCGGTGACGACGAGCGGATGCGGCCGCAGGACCGCGTGCTCGCCGGCGCGAGCGTCCGCCGCGAGGAGGTGCTCGACGCGGTCCATCGCGAGCACCGCGGCGCCGCCGCGTCCCGAGGCGGTCGCGCGGTTCACGCGCGCCGCTCGCGATCGCGCATCTCGTAGCGCACGATGATCTTCTGGACGAGCGGGTGCCGCACGACGTCGACGTCGGTGAACGAGCAGAAGGCGATGCCGACCACGCCGTCGAGGAGCTCGACCGCTTCGGCGAGGCCGCTCACGCGGCCGAAGGGCAGGTCGACCTGGGTGACGTCGCCCGTGACGACCGCCTTTGCGTTGTGGCCGAGGCGCGTGAGGAACATGCGCATCTGTTCGCTGGTCGTGTTCTGGGCTTCGTCGAGGATCACGAACGAGTCGTTCAACGTCCGTCCGCGCATGAACGCGAGCGGCGCGACTTCGATCTGGCCTCGCTCGACGAGGCCGCGCGCCTTGTCTGCGTCCACCATCTCGCTCAGCGCGTCGTAGAGCGGGCGCAAGTACGGATTGACCTTTTCGGCGAGGTCGCCCGGGAGAAACCCGAGCTTCTCTCCGGCTTCGACGGCCGGACGCGTGAGGACGATGCGCTTCACCTGGTGCGATTGCAGCGCCGCGACCGCGCAGGCCATCGCGAGGTACGTCTTCCCGGTGCCGGCCGGGCCGACGCCGAACGTCAAATCGTGGGTGCGGATCGCCTCGACATACCGCTTCTGCGCGAGACCCCGAGGCCCGACCGGACGGCGCCCGCGGCCGAGCGGCACGGCGTCGTCGAACAAGTCACGGAGCGTTTGCCGCGGTTCGGCGCGGAGGGCGTCCATCGCGCGGGGGATGTCGTCCGTGCGCACTTCGACGCCTTCGCCGAGGAGCACCACCATTTCCGCCAGGAGGCGCTCGGCGAGCGCTACGCCCTCGGCGTCCCCCTCGAGGAGCAAACGGTTGCCCCGCAGTCCGACGGCCACGCCGGCTTCGCGCTCGATGACGCGCAGGCGGTCGTTGTTCGTCCCGGCGAGCGTGAGCAAGACACGCGTGTCGTCCACTTCGAGCTCGGACGTCGCGATGACTTTCGCCTTTTGCGGCGGCTCGCTGCTGCGGGGCATGATACGGCACCATAAGAGTACCGCATCGGCAGACGGCCGGGAGCGCTATTCGCCGGTCGGATTCGCGAGCTTTCGCGACCAGAGGATGACGTCCACGCGGCCCATACGGCCGTCGTGGCGCGTCGAAGTCGCGCCCTGCGGCCCGTGCGGCGCGTTCGCCGGACCGGGCCAATGCCCGAGCAGAAGGCCCGTCCGCCGAAAGCCCGCGTGCAAAAACGCGGTGGCCAGCGGCACGTCATCGCTCGGGGCAAGGGCGAAGCAGCTCACGACGCCCTCGGCCGTGAGCTTGTCGCCCACCGCAGCGATAGCGGCGGCTGCGCCCTGCTTTTCTGCGTCGGTTCGCGGGCTATTCAGCACTTCGAGAAATGCGTTGCTGAAGCAGATTTGCGATTCGGTCGACACGCACAGCTCGTAGCCGCCGCGCGTCGTGGCGAGGAAATAACGGCGCTGGACGTCGCGCCCGAACGGCTCGAACTCCGACAGGGCGCGGCCTGCCCGCAGCGCCGCGCTCACGGCTTTTCGCGCATCGCTCTCGCTGATTTCGGTGATCTTGGCCGAGAGCGGCCTGTCGCTCAGGTCTTTCGACGCGCGCTTGCCCGCGGCAATGGTTCGCTCCATGCGGTCGAGGGCAGGCGAGGCCACCGCTGCAGTCGCGCGCACGCTGAGCCCCAGGCCCGAGCCCACGGCGGGCGCCGCGACGAGGCGGGTCTCGCTCTCGAGCGGGATGTCGTAGCCGTTCGCGCTCTTTCCGTTGCCGGTTCCGGCCGTGTAGTTGGCGTTGTTGGCCGCGCGCGTCCGCAAGTCCTTCGCCGTCGGGCTGGGAACCGACGCGCCCATCACGAAGGCATCGCTTCGCTTGTAGAATCCGGGGATCGTGCCTTCTTTTGCGAAACCGAGCTTCATCCAGGTCTGCACTTCATCGCGCTCGACGAGCGTGTAGACCTTGTCGACCTCTTCGCGCTGCGCGAGCGACTGCACGCACATGCGTTTCGCCGGCGTGGCCCCCGCGCGGAAATCGATGACCCGCATCGTGCGGGCTCGGCGGTTGATCAGAAGACACAACGAAACGGAGTCGTTCTGAAAGAACAGTTCATCGAGCGTTTTGGGCTGCGATGCCCACGCTTTGGCGGCCATGGCTTTTACGACTCCCCCGCTCGCCCCGCGCGTGGGCGCGCGAGCGCTCGGCCTGTTACCCCCCGAAAAACGGCTCCCCGCGCCGTTCGGCGGACGGGGACCCGCCTGTTTCAAAGTTGAAAGGTACGTACCACGCGGCCGGAGCCAGGGTCAACACGAAGACCACGCGATATCCACAGGTTGGCCTCTACCTGTGAGGTCCGTTGCCACTTTGCGAGTGGCGCGAAGCCAAGGGCCGATCCCCTCGGAATCACACCCCGAATCGAGCGCGATCCGCTTCGCTGACGCCGAGCTTTTCGAGAGTTTCCACAAGCCGCTTCTTGGGAATCGACACGAGCGTCGGCATTCCTCCCGAGAGGCCGAGGAGCTCGAGAAAGCTGACTCCGCTTCCGTATTGCGCCGCGAGGGTCACGGTATCGAGGTCGATCACCATCGCGAGATTCGCTCGTTCCTGCCCGGCGAGGAGCAAACCCGTTTTGTCGTATTTGCCGTGCTGGGCCGTCGCGTCGACGAACGCGAGCGAATGCACCGACCCCGGCACCCCCTCGGTCGGCCGCACGTCCACGACGGCAAACGAGCTCGCGATCCTCCGGGTGAGCTCTTCGATCGGCGCGAGCTCCGCGGCCGCGCGGTCGATTGGCTCCCAAAGCGACGCGTCCGAAATGCCCGTAGCGAGGTGCCGCACCACGAGGCCGAAGAGCGCAGTGTCCCGCGGGCGGGCGCGAAGCGCGCGGTCGATCCGCAGCCCCACGGGGCCGGGCGCGGCAGTGCGTGTATCGATGGCATGTGCGTCGGCGTCGGCGTGCGGGTACGGCTCCACGCCTCCGCGCATCCACTTGGCGGCGCTGCAAAGCCCGTCGAAGTCCGTATGGCAGACGATGGTGTCCACGGGGCCGATCCGCTCGATCACCGCCGGGGTCACCATCTCGGGACAGGCGCCATGCTCGGCCTTCGTCGCCAGGACGAAGCGCGGATCGTTCGCATACTGTGCGTGCATCCGGTGATCATGGTGATCGACCCAGCCGGCGAGCCGCGGCCCCAGTTGCTCGATGAACGGCAGCGTGATCTTCGCGAAGCCGCCGCTCGCCGCATCGGAGGCGAACGCCACGTCGAGGACGACGACGCGCCCCCGCAAGTCACGAGGGTGGGGGAGTTTGCGGGGCGATCCGAACGCAAGCTCGGCGCGCGCGAGACCGGGCGGAGCAGAGGGGGAAGCTGGGGACATGGGATCCGGTGTAGTCTTCGCGGCGCATGTCGTCTTCATCGCCGTCGGCGTCGCCTCCGTCGCTCTCTTTCGATGCGAGCGGTCTCCTTCCGGTCATCGTACAGGACCACCTGACGGGCGAGGTCCGGATGTTCGCGTTCGCCACGGCGGAGGCGCTCGCCATGACCCTCGCGTCGGGCCGGGCCACCTTCTGGAGCCGATCGCGCGGTGAGCTCTGGGTGAAGGGCATGACGAGCGGCAACGCGATTCGCGTCGTGCGCGTGCTCGTCGATTGCGACGCCGACTGCGTGATTTACGAGAGCGAGCCCGAGGGCCCGTCGTGCCATACGGGAGCGGTCAACTGCTTCTTCCGAACGCTCGGGCCCGACGGGCAGGTGCAAGAAGGCCCGGCCCCGGCGCAAAACCTGGTCGCCCGCCTCGAAGCCGTGCTCGAAGCGCGAAAGACGTCGACGGGAGCAGCAAGCTACACGAAGAGCCTGTACGACGCGGGCCCCGCGAAGATCGGCGCGAAGATCCGCGAAGAGGCGGGCGAGCTCGCGCAGGCGCTGGAAGCCGAGACCGACGATCGGGTCGTCAGCGAAGCGGCGGATACCCTGTATCACATGCTCGTCGGGCTTCGTTCGCGGAGCCTCGACTTCCGGCACGTCCTCGCCGCCCTCGAGGCGCGCCACGGCGTCGGCGGACACGTCGAAAAAGCCTCGCGATCTCGCTAGGCGGCGTACCATCGGGGCGGGGCCTCGCGGTTCTCTCGTCCGGGCCCCAGAGGGACCCTCATGTTGAACAAAGTCCTCGTCTTCGAGAGCGATCCGGCCTTCGCCGCAGAGCTCCGAAGCGAGTTCGCGCACCTCGGATGCACCACAACCGTCGTCGACGACGGCAACGTGGGCCTCCAGCAAGCGTCGAGCGAGCGGCCGGATCTGATTCTCTTGTCGATCGAGCTGCCACGGGTCAACGGCTTCTCGGTCTGCAACAAGTTGAAGAAAGACCCCGGGCTCAAGGACGTGCCGCTCATCATCATGTCGAGCGAGTCGAGCGACGAAACGTTCGAGCAGCACAAGAAGCTGCGGACGCGCGCCGAGGACTACGTCCACAAGCCGATCGCATTCGGCGAGCTGCTCGAGCACATTCGGAGGTTCGTCGACGTCGGCAATCGCCCCAGCGAGGGTCGCGAGACCGACGGGTCGATCGTCATCGAGGACGAGATTGAAGTGGGAAGCTCGGATTATTTGCTCGACGACGACGCGGCCGTCGCTCTCGAAGAGACGGTCGCGCCCGCGACTCCTTTGCTGGGCCCGGTCGACGACGACATCGACGCGTTCGCCGAATCGGCGTTCGGCCGCATGACCGGGTCGCAGCCGCCGCCGCCGATGGACGCGGAAAGCGCGAACGGCGCGCCGGTGGAGCTGCCGCCGCCGCCACGGCTGTCGGTGGCGCCGGCCATGGAGAGCCCGCCCGTCCGCGCGTCGATGGTTCCCGGCGCGACCGGGCGCCGCTCGCTCTCGCCGCTGCCATCGGCCGCGAGCAGCATACGGCCGCCCCCGTCGGGGCTCGACGTGCTGGAGCACGAGCGGGTGAAGAGCGAGCTCGCCACGACGCGCCAACGCCTCCAGGAGGCCGAGCGAAGCCTGGACGACGCGGTGCGCGACGTCGGCAAGCTGCGGCTCGAGGTCGGCGATTCGGCGCAGCTGATGCGCGAGGTGGACGACCTGCGCGCGAGGCTCGCCGCGGCGCCCAAGCCCGGCGGCACCTCGAGCCGCGACTTTCTCGACCTGCGCGAGGCCCTGAACAAGAAGGACAAGGAGATCCTCGCTTTCCGCGAGCAGCTCTCGCGCAAAGACCGCGACATCGTCGAGGCGCAAGACCGCGCGCTCGGCCTCGAGCGGGCCCGCGCGGACGTGGAAGAGCGCCTTCTCGCCCTCGAACGCGAGCTCGGCGAAACGAGAGACAAGGCCGAATCGGTCGCCGAGGAGCGCGATCTGTCGCGCAAAGCCAGCGAGGACCTCCGCACGCGTCTCGACCGCACGAAGGCCGACGGCGACGCGAAGGATCGCCAGATCACCGAGCTCCGCGCCAAGCAGGCCGACGAACGGACGGCCAACGAAGCGAAGCTCGCCGCCGTTCGCGCCGAGGCCGACCAGGTGATCGCCAACGAGCGGGCGGACAACGCGCGCGCGCTCGATCAGGCCGAGCAGCGGCGCGGCGCGGACCTCGAACAAGCGCGGCGCGAGCGGGAGGCGGCACTCTCGGAGGCGCGCCAGCAGGCGGAGCGCGAGAAGCAGGACGCGCTCGCCGGGCAGTTCGCGCAGCTGCGCCAAGAACACGAATCGGCCG
>DATHQY010000373.1:0-2147 GCA_035482215.1 Polyangiaceae bacterium
TGATCGCGCTCACGTCCTGGACGCGAATCAGGAAGTGGTACGGCTTGTTCGGGTCGACGACCTGCACGACGTCGGGCGAAGTGAACCCCGCCTGCTCGACCGCCTTGCGCACCCCGGCCGCATCGATCGGCGTGCCGAAGGCCATTTCGATCTCGGTCCCACCGCGGAAGTCCGTCCCGTAGTTCGGACCCGGGAAGAAGCAGAGCACGATGGAGATGCCGACGAGAATGAAGCTCAGCGGAATCCAGAAGAGCCGCTGGCCCATGAAGTCGAAAACACGTCCCGGCTTGAAGAACTCCATGGATCAGAACTCCGCCCCGACGCTCAGCCGCTTGACCTTTGCGCCGCGCACCCACCAGTCGAACACGAGCCGCGTGCAGAACACTCCCGTGAAGAGGCTGCACACGATCCCGACGATGAGCGTGAAGGCGAAACCTTTGACGGGCCCACTCCCGTACTGCGACAGGATGAGGCCCGTGATGACGACCGTCATGTGCCCGTCGATGATCGACGGCAGCGCGCGTGAATAGCCCGCGTCGACCGCCGAGCGCACGCTCTTGCCGGCGCGGAGCTCCTCGCGGATGCGCTCGTTGATGAGGACGTTCGCGTCGACGCTCATGCCGAGCGTGAGCGCGAGGCCCGCGATCCCGGGCAGCGTCATCGTCGCGCTGAAGCTCGCGAGAATCGCGAGCTGCAGCATCAAGTTGAACATGACCGCGACGTCCGCCACCAAGCCGGACTTGCGGTAGTAGAGGAACATGAAGAGCACGACGGCGAGCGAGCCGAGCACGGCGCCCTTCGAGGCCTCGCCGATCGCGTCGTGACCGAGCGACGGGCCGATCGTCGACTCGGAGCTCGGCGTCAGCGTCGCCGGCAGGGCGCCCGACTGGAGCACGAGCTGGAGCTGGTTGGCGTCGTGGAGCTGCTTGTCCTGGTCGCCCGCGCCCATCGAGATCTGGGCCTTGCCGCCGCCGATCTTCTGCTTGATGACCGGCGCCGAATCCACGATGTCGTCGAGGATGATCGCGAAGCGCCGGTTGACGTTCGCCCCCGTCACTTCCTCGAAGCGGTCCGCCCCGGCCGGCGAGAACGAGAGCGTGACGTAGTAGCTGCCGAAGTTCTGCGTGTCCTGCCCGATCGCGGCGTCGGTGATGTAGTCGCCGGTCAGCTCCGACCGCGAGTACATGTAGACCGTGTACCAGCCGACTTGCTTGAACTGCAGCGGCTCGGTCCCGTCGACCGGTTCGGTCACGGCCGAGAAGCCGATCGTGTGATCGTCGGGGATCGTGAGCGTCTTCGTCCACGCACGGAAGCGCGCGAGACAGTCGGCCATCGACTCCGTCGGGTACTTCGGAGGCTGGCAAGACATGCGCAGATACGTCTCGCGCGTATCCTTCTTGTGCCCCGTGGCGTCGAGCCCGTCCGGCGCGCTCACCACGTACGGCGCGATGCCCTCGCCATCCGGGATGTCCTCCGGCTTCAAGTTGGGCGGACCGAAGGCGGCGTTGCTGCCCACGTCGTCGACCATCTTGAATTCGAGTCGCGCCGTGCGGCGAATCGTTTCCTTGATGTCGCGGAAGCTCTTCTCGTCGCTGCCGGGAACCTCGACGATGATGTCCTCGTCGCGCGTCGTGACCGACGCTTCGCGCAGGCCGAGCTCGTCGACGCGCCGCGACACTGTCTCCTTCGCCTGCGACACGGCGCGATCGCGAATCTGCGACTCGACTTCGGGCCGGATTTTGAAGGTGACTTCGTTCTCGCCGGGCCCGGTGTTCTGCGACAGCTCGCCGAGGAACTTCTTCGTGAAACGCTCGTCGATTTTCGCCTTGTCGGCCTTGTCGTTGAACTTGAGGCGGATGAGCGCCGCTTCGGGAGCCGATACGTGTACCTTCTCGGCGAGCTTCGCGAGCTCGTCGCGTGTCACGCGCCCCTCGCCCGTGTGCAGCCCGAAGGCCGTCGTCAGCGCCTCGCGCATCTCGTCCGCGAAGTGATCGCGCTTGTCGCGAATCGCGTCGTCGACCTCGACTGTGTAGACGAGGCGAAGGCCGCCCGAGAGGTCGAGCCCCGGCGCAATCGCGAAGCCGACGCGATCCTTCAGGTACGTCGGGCAATGCAGGTGGCTGCCGACGGCTTGCCACGCTTTGCCG
>DATHQY010000374.1:0-2394 GCA_035482215.1 Polyangiaceae bacterium
CGGCGCCATGGCGTCCGGTGCGATGGGGGAGGGTTGCGCCGCGAACCCGACGCGGATCGACGCCCACGAGGCGGCGCCGGCCGCGCCGATCGTCGCGCACGGGGAGCTCGACGGCCGTGTTCTTTTCGCCGACGTACCCGCGCGGGCGCTCCGCCTCGGAGCCGGACCGCCGTCGCTCGTTACATCTGCGCCCGGGATCGACAACGAATGGATGGGCGCCTTCGTCGACGTACCACGCGAAGACTGCCTCCTCGCCTACGCACGTGCGGCCCCGTCCATCCAAGACATCGACGTGGCGATCTATTCCGAAGAGGGGACATCGCTCGCTGTCGACGAAGGCCGGGACGTTCATCCGACGGTTCTCTTGTGCCCTCCGCACCCGGATCGCGTGTACGTCGCGGCCCATGTCGTCGAAGGCGAAGGGCTGGCGGCGGTAGGGACCCAGCTCGTTCCGAAAGACCGTGCGGCGATCATGGCGAGAGCCCTGGGGGCTCGCGGCACCCTCGGCGACGAACCGCGCCCCGCCGACGCGTGGCCCGGCCTGGACGAAGCCGTGCGGGCACATCGAGCCGAGCTCGGAGGCAAATGGGAGGAAGTGAAGCGCGTTGCGTTGCCCGTGGATGCGCGGGTGCCGACGTACGTCTCGGTCGGTCTCGACCCCGACCAATGCGTCGACGCCGTGGTCGTTCCGGACGAAGACGTGGCGCTACTCGATGTCGAGATGGTGGACGGCGAAGGGCGGGTCATCGGCCGCGCGGCGGAAGGCGCCGGAGCGCGCACGCTCACGCTCTGCTCGCCCGTTGCTGTCTCGGGCACCGTCTCCGTACGCCCTCACGTCGGGCGCGGGCTAGCTGCCGTCGTGCTCGCGCGCGCGAACGGCGACATCACGAAAGACCTCACCGTCCGTCCCCTCGTGGCGTGGGTGGCCACGACCGAGCCGCTCGACAGCGCCCGCCGTGCCCGTGAGGATCTGCTGGCCAAGCACGGCTACGGGGCCGCTGGCGCGACGGCAACGGGGAGCCTTCCGCTCGGGCGGCGTACGAGCGTGCCGCTCGACATCAAGTCGCCGGAAGCGGGATGCTCGCGCGTCGACATCGTGGCGGGCGCACCGCTGGCGCTGATCGCGGGGCGCATTTGGAGCGATGCCGGCAGGCTCCTCGCGTCAGGTGAATCAGCTGGGTCGCTCGCGCTCTTCGCGTGCGCGAAGGCCTCGGTTCGGCTGGAGCTCGAAGCGAGGGGGCGTCCAGGTCCCTTCGCGGTGACGGTGCGGCCCGAGCGATGGATCGCTCCGGCCATGTCCGGTGCGCCTCTCGCCGCGTCCCGCATGCTGGCTCGCGCCGCCGTGGGGGCCGACATGCTCTTCGAGGGGAAGGGGACCTCGGTCCGTTCGCTCGCTCTGGACGAAGCCCACGTCGAGTCGTTTGCGGAAACGGTCCCCGAGGGCAAGTGCCTTCGCGTCGTCGTCGGCGTCGAGGGGGAAGGTGCGGGAGTCGCTCTCCGCGCATTCGATGTGCCGGGTGACGAAGTCGACCGCGCCGAAGCGCCGCACGGGGCCGGCGTCCAGGCGTGCGCACATGAAGACAAGCCGCGAGCGGTGCGCTTCGAAGTGCGCGCATCCGCTGGACAACTGCACGCAATTCTCGGCGAGCGTCTGGTGGACTCCGCGGGTCCCTAGAGCGCCCTCTCCGTGGCCTCGGTCGTAAATGCCGCCAGGTCCGCCGAACGAAGTAACGGCCTGTCCAACGGACACCCGGCACCGGCCGGCGACACCCAGCGCGGGCATCGGGGACCACCCCGAGCCAGAAATCCCGGCCATAGGCCTTCCGTTGACATGGCAATGAAACGCCTATAGCGAGGCCATTTTCGCGCGGGGTCGGGGCACTTGGGGGACGACGGCGGAGTTCGACGGGCGCTTCCGCGCTGTTGGCACGCGGCGTGTTCTTTGGGTTGCGCATGCACCCCGTGTTTTTCGGTTTGAAGCGCGCGTACTACGCGACGCTCGGGTTCACGCGACGGATGCTCCGCAAGATGGGGCTGACCGCGGCTCGGATGGACATGCTCTACGTGATCCACAAGAGAGGCCGATACCCGACCCAACAAGGCGCGCTGTGGCGCACGCTCGGTGTTTGCCCGTCGGTCGTCAGCCGCATGCTCAAGCGGCTCGAGGAAATGGGCTACGTCGAGCGCGACGTCGTGACCAACGACACCCGCAAGCGGACGGTCACGCTCACGACCCGGGGGCGGGCGCGCATTCTGCGCGCGATACGGCAATTCATCGGATGGGGCTATGCGGAGCTGGCGCTTCGTTCGGCGCTCGAGCCCGAGCACTGGCACAGCGAATGGCGTGCGCATGTCGCCGTGTCGCGAGCCGAAGAGTTTCTCCGATTGATCCGG
>DATHQY010000375.1:0-3279 GCA_035482215.1 Polyangiaceae bacterium
CACGGTGTCTTTCATCCATTCGCCTGGTCGGCGGGCGGTCCTGTCGTCGGCGCGATGGCCGACGTCGCCGCGAGGCCGGGCGTGCACCCGCACTGGCTCTTCGCATTTCGTGTCTCCTCGTCGGTGGAGAGCGCGCTTGCCGCTGGGCGCTCGAAGGCGTCGTGCGTCCAGGAGCCCATCGCCCTTTCGAACGCCGCCCTCGCCGACGGAAACGGCTTGGCCGTGTGCGACGATCCGCAGGGCGCCGCGTTCGCGCTGATCGATCGCAGATAGGCGATTCGATCGCGGACAAGCGAGGCGGCTCATCTTTCTTGCGTCGAATCGGGGCGGAAGATTCGCGCGAATGTGCATATGGGACCGGGCTGGATGCCGCAAAACACAAGGGAGACTCCGTAAAGACGATGGAATGAGACTCGATGGGAATGGGTTTCGGGTACCCCTTCCGATGCATGGCCCGCATCACCCCTAAGTCGAACCGTACGCTTGCTTCGATCGCTTCCTCCGTCTTGGTCTCCTTCGTCGCCGTTGCGGGATGCGCTGGCACCGACGGGAACGCGAACGTCGTCGGCCCCAGCGGCGATGACAGCCCCGATAGCTCGATAAGCACCTCCGGGACGGCGACGGGCAGCACCGGATCGGGCACGGGAAGCAGCGCTGCGGGTGGCAACGCGGGGTCGACCGGAGGCACCGGGGCAACCGGCACCGGCGGCGCGACGGGGGGCACCGGCGGCACTGGCGGGAACGGGGGCGTGACGGGGAGCACGGGGTCCACCGCGGGGACGACGGGCGCGAGCGGCGGCAGCAAGGACGCGGCGGCCGACAGCAGCAGCGGCGCGGGCAGCGGTTCCAGTTCGGGAGCCGATGCGGGCGGCGCGGGCTCGTGCATCGACGGGCAGAAAGACGGCGACGAGACCGGCGTCGATTGCGGCGGGTCGTGCCCTGCGTGCGTCGCGTATCAAATCAACCCGCCGAACACGAGCGGTATGGTGAAGAACGCCTGCACCGACACCGGCAACGTGAGCTTCATCTGTCCGAGGTTCATGGTCTTCAGCCCCGAGATGAAACAGGCGGAAGCCGACGACGGAGCCGACAACAATTGGCCTGCCGGCTCGTTCAATTACGGCGTCGCGACGCTGAACGGAGCCGCGTGCTGCGACTGCTTCCAGATCGTGTATTCGAGCCCACAAAACAGCCAAACCCAGGCCACGCCGCCGAAGCCGCTCATCGTCCAGAACTTCAATCAGGGCGGGGCGCCGAACGCATTCGACGTGTTCATGGGCAAGGGCGGCGAAGGCGCGCAGACCAACGGGTGCCCGCAGATGTACAGCAGTTACCCCAGCACCGGAGAGCCGAGCGGCGGCGGGATTACGGCGCAGTCGATCAGCGCGTGCGCGGGCAACGACCTCGCGTCGCAGGCGTGCGTGAGCGCCGTGACGAGCGATTGCGACCAGATTCAGGCCTCGTCGTCTTATCTCGAGACGACGACGCAGAACTCGTGCATCGAGACGAACAGCGCGCAGAGCTTCTACCACATCAACTGGAACGTGAAGGCGCAGCGCATCGAGTGCCCGACGCACATCACGCAGGTGACCGGCTGCCGGCTCAATTCCCAAGGGCTGCCGAAGGCCGATCCGACTGTGCAGACGCCCGCGCAAGCGTCGTCGTGGAGCTCTTACAGCACGACGACGATGCAGGACTGCTGCAAGCCGAGCTGCTCGTGGCCGACGAACGTGTCGAACACCCAATCGCCATATTCGGCAATGTACCAGTGCCAGGCTGACGGCACCCCGATGACGAATTGAGCGGAGCCGGTTCAGCGCAAGGACGCGCGGGCGCCGGAGATGGCGACGCAGACCCCGAGGGCGATTTGCGCGGGCGGAAACGTCGAGGCAACTCGAGAACATCGAGCGTTCCGCTCGAAGGACCGCCGCGGTACGCTGTTGGCGTGGACTTCTACTACGGCTCCGTCTCGGGCAATTCGTCGAGGGTTGCTTTCGCCTTCTACGAATTGGGCATCCACTTCATTCCGCATCGCGTGGACACGCGCGTGGGCCACAACCGAGCGCCCGCGTACCTGGCGATCAATCCGATGGGCAAGATCCCGGCGCTGATCGACGGCGCGGTGCGCCTGTGGGAGTCGAATGCCATCAACTGGTACCTCGCGGAGAAACACCCCGCCGCGCGGCTCCTGCCCGCAACACTCGAAGGCCGTGCCTCGACCCAGCGGTGGCTCCTCTTTCAGACGGGACACGTGACCCCCGCGTGCGCGTCGCTCTTTCGCTCGACCAATCCGCGAATGCAACAGTTCTGGAACGTGCGAGGCGATCAGGCCTCCGCCGATGCGGGGAGAAAGGAGCTGGCGCGGTACCTCCCCGTGCTCGAAGAAGCGTTGGCCGATCGGGAATGGCTCGAGAGACAATTCTCGCTCGCCGACATCGCGTACGCGCCTCACCTCTGGCTCGTCGCGGAGGGTGGTTTCGATTTCTCGGCATATCCGGCGGTGCGCGCTTGGCTCGATCGAACCCTCGCGCGTCCGGCCTGGCGCGAAGCGCGCCACCTGATCTTCGAAGCGCAGGTCTGAGGCTAGGGTGCTGGGCGCAGTGCGTCGATGAGCGCGCCGGGATTCGCGACGCTGACGAGGAGTCGCCGCAAGCCGACGGGTACGCCGAGCACGTAAGCGCGCTGTTCCGGTTCGAGCTCGATCTCGACGATACGATCGCCCGCGCCGTTGACGAGCCACTTGCCGCGCCACCCGTGCACGCCTCGCGTGAGTGCGATCGACCGCGGGTACTTCGAGACGGCGGCGACGCGCGTCCGATCGAACGTCGAGCGAAACGCCCAACCCATACGAACGGAAATCCGATCCTCCGTAACGTCGACGTACGCG
Source organism: Polyangiaceae bacterium (assembly GCA_035482215.1). Lineage (GTDB taxonomy): Bacteria > Myxococcota_A > Polyangia > Polyangiales > Polyangiaceae > Palsa-1150. The sequence goes on from DATHQY010000375.1 coordinate 2,888, forward strand.
CTCGACGGAAAGAGGAGGATCGAACTCGAAAGCACCGCGTACCAGGGATCGAACTCGATCGGAAATCGACTCGGCGTCGCCATCGCGCGGAGAAAGCTAAGCACTCGCCGAGCCGAGCGCTCGCGCCGCGGCTGCGTCAGGCGCCGGCGGCGCCGTCGAGCATCGTCTTCGAAAGGATCTCGTACACTTTGGTCCACGCGGCTTCGTGCGCCGCGTCGAATTCGCCGCCGAGGCCCTTCTGAAGCGTCCAGAGAAGCGCCGCCCCCACCGTTCCGTAGTGCTCGGGTTTCACGCCATAGCCCACGTGCCGCTTGCCGAGAGCGCGCGCAATGGGCACGAGCGCAGGCAAATCGGTCAAACCGGTGACGGCGACATTCAGCGTTTGCAGGAGC
>DATHQY010000376.1:0-3181 GCA_035482215.1 Polyangiaceae bacterium
ACCCCGCTCGATACCGGCGGCGCCGTGGCGCTCCTCCAATTTACCCAGGACATGGACTTCGTGTACGCGGGCGTCGACACCGATGTTTCCGTCGACGGGGGCGTCGAGCGCGTCTCCCAAATCATGCAGTTTCCCAAGTCCGGCACCTCGGGGATGCCGCTCGCGCGCACCACCATTGTGACGAACGACGCCGCCCACGGCGGTTTCATCGGCCTGCAGAGCGACGGGACGTCTCTCTTCGCGCTCTTCGAGGCGCCGCCTGCGGCCGACGGCACCATCGACACGCAAGTGCTCCGCCTGGACCCGTCGGACGCGGGGTCGACGAGTATCTACGATAGCGTCGTCAACCCGCAGTTCGAGCGCTTGCGCCTCCTCGGCGCGGTGAATGGGGCGGTGGTGCTCGTGCGAGACGTGAACGCGGGGCCGGACGCGGGCGTGAGTGCGCCGACGCAAAGCTCGATCCTCGTCATTCCCGCGTCGGGAGGACCACCGCGGATCGCGGCGAGCTTCGTCAACGACACGCCGCTCTTCGAACTCCAGGCGCCGACGTTCTCGCCGGATACGTTCTGGGTCAATCAAAGCGGGAAGGTCTTCCGGCTTCCCGCGGCGGCGGTGCGGTGAGCGCCATGCGACGCTCCCTCCCTCCCTCGCGCGCCTGCGTGGCCCTCGGGCTCGCGGGGCTCCTTTCGATCGAGTCGGCAGCGTGGGCCCAGCCTCTTCCGCCCAGCGCGGCGCCTCCCCCTGCGGCTCCGGCCGTGGCGGCTCCGGCGGCAGCGAATACCGCGCCTCCCGCACCGATCGGCGATTCGCTGAGCGGGGAAGCGAAGGACGACTACGACGCGGGCCGCAGCCTCTTCTTGCATGCGGATTACCCAGGCGCGCTCGTGAAGTTCCAGCGCGCGTACGAGCTCTCGTACGATCCTCGCTTGCTCTGGGACATGGGATCCTGCGAGCTCAATCTCAAACACTACGTGCGGGTCCTCAAGCTGGTGCAGCGCTACCTTCAGGAAGGCGGCGCGAAAGTCGCCGACGACCAGCGCGCGGCGGCGGAGGCGATGCTTCGCAAGATTCGCCCGCTCGTCAGCGAAGTACGCCTCATCGTGGACCAGCCCGGAGCCCAGGTCTTCGTTGACGACGAGCTCGCCGGGACGACTCCGCTGGCGCAGCCGCTGGTCATCGACCTCGGCGACCGGCGGCTGCGCGTATCCAAGCCCGGGTTCAAAGACGAAACGGTGACCCAGCACGTCGTCGGCGCTTCGGACATGACGGTCACGCTGACGCTTCAGGCCGAAGTCCATCAGGGCCGGCTCGCCGTCCGCACCGAAAGCGGCGCTGCCGTCGCGGTCGACGGGTCGACCGTGAGCGTAGGGCCTTGGGAAGGGACGCTGGCGCCGGGCCAGCACACCCTCCGCATCACCGACGCCGGCATGCGTCCGTACACGGCGGACGTGGAAATGCGCGACGGCGAAGTGCGCACGCTCGACGTCACCCTCGTGCGGGAGTCGGGAGGGATTTCGCCCTGGTGGTGGATCGGGGGAGGGATCGTGGCCGCGGCAGGACTCAGCGTAGGCGCGTATTACCTGTTCCGACCCTCGCCGGGCGCTCCCTCCGCCGTCGAAGGCACCATCAGTCCCTATACTCTGACGATTCAGTCTCGGTAAGGGACGTCGATGCCGCGGGCGCATGACTTCGTCTTCCTCGCGGCCGTGGCTTGTGCCGCGTGCAGTGAGTCGTCCGGCTCGAAGGGGAGCGGCCCTTCGGGCACCCTCGAGATCGAGCTGCAAAGCGACATGTCACTTCCGAAAGATCTCGACGAGGTCACGCTCGATGTCGCGCAGAACGGGACGACGCTTCTTCATGTCGACCAGAGTCTGGGCCCGGGAGCGCTCCTCCTGCCCGCCGATTTCTCGGTTGCGGCGACGAGCGATCCGTCTCCCGTCGACGTCCACGCGGTGGCGTTCAAGACGGGGCAGGCGCGGGTCGAGCGCGACGCACGCACCCCAATCCCCGTCGGCGAGACGGGCCGAATCCGTTTGCCCCTCGACTACCTGTGCGTAGGCACGGTATCGACCGGGCCGGACGGCGGCGTGACCTCGTCCTGTGCGAGCGGCCTCACATGTGTCAACGGGAACTGCGAGACGACCATGGTGCCACCCGCGGACGTCGCGGTGGTGCCGGCCGAAGCAGGGCCGGGGATCGTTGGTTCCAGCGGAGGATTCGACGCGAGCCTGGTCGACGGGAGCGCCGCGTCAGGCACGTGTTTCGATGTAGCCGCCTGCTTCGCGTCGGCCACGCCCGCGAGCGTGAACACCGCGAGCTGCACGGTCACGTTGCCGGCGGGGACGGTGATCGGCTCCGTGAACGTGGGTGTGCAGTTTCCGATCGGCGGCACGGGAATTTGCGGGATCTCGGCGTGCTGGGTAGCGCTCACCGGTTGGACCTCCTCGGGGTCGACGTTGCAGCTCCCCGCGGCGGCGTGCAGCGAGGCCGCTTCGCAGGGGGGCCTGATCGTCGTCACGACGGCGTGCAACACCCAAATCGACGCGATGCCGCCGTGCGGCGACTGGTCGTCGGTCACGACGGCCACGCCCGAGCCCCCCATGTCGTCGCTGGTCCCGTCGTGTTCTGGCCCGACGACGCAGACCTGCGGGCTGTGCGGAACCGAGACGCGCCAGTGCACCAATGGGATCTGGTCCGCCTGGGACGCGTGCACCGGCGAGGGCGTCTGCCAACCAGGGGCCGCCCAGGGATGCGGCGCAGGCGCCACCCAGACGTGCGGCAGCGCGTGCCAATGGGGCGGATGCGGCTGCGCGGCCGACGAGATCGCGTGCGGCGACGCGGGAGCGTGCGTCTCGCCGGGAGCCCTCACGACGTGCGGCGAGTGCGGGCACGATTGCACGGCCCTTCCGCACGTGCAGATGGCGGGGCTTGGGTGCGCCGCGGGCGTGTGCGCCTATACATGCACGGCCGGATACGCCGACTGCGGCGGCTCCCCGCACAACGGCTGTGAGACGGCTCTCAGCCCGGACGCGGGCACGTGCGCTTGTCCCACGGGGACGACCTGCGGAACGACGTGCGTCAACCAACAGACGGACAATGCAAATTGCGGGGGGTGCGGATTTGCCTGCGCGACGTCCGCTCCGAATGCCGCGAGCGTCCAGTGCACCGCCGGGCGGTGCCA
>DATHQY010000377.1:0-5123 GCA_035482215.1 Polyangiaceae bacterium
GTGGGCGACCCATTGAACGCTCTTGAGGTCGATTCCTTCTTTGTGCATCTCGTAGAGCGGCGACAAGTCGCGCAGGTGCAGGACCTTGCTCACGACCAGATCCGCGACGAAGTCGACTTCTTCCTCGGTGTTGAATCGCCCGAGCCCGAAGCGAATGCTCGAATGCGCGAGCTCGTCGCCGACGCCGAGCGCGCGTAGCACGTAGCTCGGCTCGAGGCTCGTCGACGTGCACGCGGATCCGGAGCTCACGGCGACGTCTTTGATCGCCATCATGAGCCCTTCGCCTTCGACGAAGTTGAAGCTCAGGTTCAAGTTGCCCGGAAGGCGGTGCTCCGGGGATCCGTTGATGTAGACCTCGTCGAGCTTGCTCATGATGCGCGAGCGCAGCCGCTCGCGGAGCGCCGCCATGCGAACGCTCTCGGCCTGCCCTTCCTTCAGCAGAATGTCGCAGGCCTTCCCGAAGCCCGCGATGAGCGGCACCGGGAGCGTGCCCGATCGCATGCCGCGCTCGTGGCCGCCGCCGTCCATCTGCGCCGTGAGGCGCACGCGCGGCTTGCTCCGCCGCACGTAGAGGGCGCCGATGCCCTTGGGCCCATACATCTTGTGTGCGCTGATCGAGACGAGGTCGACGTTCATTTTCTGGACGTCGAACTCGACTTTGCCGAGGCCCTGCACCGCGTCCGAATGAAAGAGGACGCCGCGCTCGCGCGTGATCTTGCCGATGGCTTCGATCGGCTGCACCGTCCCGATCTCGTTGTTGGCGAGCATCACGCTGACGAGAATCGTCTTGTCCGTGATGGCCTTCTTCACGTCGTCCGGATCGACGAGGCCCTGCTGATCGACGGGCAGATACGTGACCTGGTAGCCGTCCTTCTCGAGGCGCTTGCACGTATCGAGGATCGCCTTGTGCTCGGTGACCGTCGTGATGAGATGGTTGCCCTTGTCCTTGTAGAACTCGGCGACCCCCTTGAGCGCAAGGTTGTCGCTCTCGGTCGCACCGCTCGTGAAGACGATCTCTTTGCCGTCCTTCGCGCCGAGCAGAAGCGCGATGCGTTCGCGCGCGTAGTCGACCGCTTCTTCCGCCTCCCACCCGAACTTGTGGCTACGGCTCGCGGCATTGCCGAACTTGGTCGTGAAATAGGGCAACATCTCTTCGAGCACGCGCGGGTCGACCGGCGTCGTCGAGTTGTTGTCCATGAATACGGGGAGCTTGAGGGCCATCGGTTTTTCCGTCAGGGGAGTTCGTCGCGTCTTCGCACCGGCCGCGCGCGCCAGGTGCCGCGTGCCCGGTGCCACGTCATCAATGCGCCCGGCAGCCCGCGACGAGCTCGGGTACGTTCGCTTCCTTGTCGTGAAGATCACAGCGGTGGCATGCGCTCAAGAGGCGCTGCGGATCGCACACATCGCACGTGTCGAGGTACTCGAGGCTCGCCTCCAGCTCGTGCTCCAACGCCTGGATGCGCTTGCGCTGGGCGACCGTTTCTTCGAGCTTGCGCGCGAACACTTCGCGCATGCGCTTCATGGCGCCCGGCGCGCTGGCCACGTCCTCCAGCTCGCGCACGACCGTCTGCACGTCGCCCAGGCTGAAGCCCATCTCTTGGAGCTTGCCGATCCACCGGATGCGGACCAGCGCCTCGCGCGTATACAGACGAAACCCACCCTTCGAACGAGCCGCCGGCGTCAGCAGGCCGAGCTCTTCGTACAGATGAATCGCGCGCACCGTCTTGCCGGTCTCGCGCGCCAGATCGCCGATCTGCATGAGGTCGCGCGCATCGCGCGGGTCCTCAATCGGGCGCGCCCGCTCCTCGGGAGCCGGCGCTCTCTCGTCGACGGAAGGCGCCGACGTTCCCCCGCCGAACCGACGGATGAGCGGTAGTCGGTGGTGATCGGCCATACGACAGCAATTCCCTTACATGACAGTCTTACGTAAGGGTCAGAGTTTTATCAAGGGCTCGCCCGCCCTTTTCGCGCGAGCTCGTCCGCTCGAGATACGAGGCGCACAGGACCGAGCACGCCTCCGGGTTTCCCCTCACGGAAGGGCTTTCCCATTCCTGGCGTCTCTGGCGCCCTGGCGGTTCCTTCCCTCCAACGTCGTAACGCACGCAGGACGTTGCGGGTCTCCGTTACGGATTCGCCGGATCAGGAGCGCGGGCCGCCGCCGTCGTCCGTCGATCGGACGAAGAAACGCTCTGCCGTACGCAGGCAGTAGACGCCGACCGCGAGAATCCCGACCGACACGATGCCTCGCATGAACAGAACCGCAGGGCCGATCCCGGCGACGGCCGGCGGCGAACCGACCCAGAGACCTGCGACGACGGCGAAGACGACCAATACGAGGCCGGCGATCGCGCTGACCAGGGCGATCCGGCGCTCGATCACCCGCGCAGCCGCGGGATAGAGGACCCCGTTCGGCTGCAAGAGGCCGTTCGCCGGCGGCAACGACGTGGCCAAAAGGGCTTGCCACCAGCTCGTCCGCAGGGGCGCCCCCGCCGGCCGGAGTTCGCGATGATCCGAAGCGATCTGGACGGACGGCAACGCGGGAACGGGCGCGGGCGGGTGCGAAATCGGCCGACCCGGAAGATGCGGCGGCCGCGGAACCGGCGGCAGACGCGACACTACCCCGCGTTCATCCACGTCGTTGCGAGACGACGCGGGATCATGGACGTCGGTCGCTCGACCCTCCATGACATCAATGTTTGCCTCGTTCATGATCACACGCAGTGCCATCTCGCCGCGCTGCACGCCAGCCGATTCGTTTGCATGCAAGCGGATTCGTTCTCACGAAAATCTTGCAACGCGACCAGCCTTCCACAGCCCTTCCACGCAGCACTGCAACGCAACGTGTCGGCGCATCCCGACGCGTCAATGCGCGTCAATGCCCGCGTGAGGGGGACTCCGGATCGCGCGTGAGCTCGCGCGCGCTTTCTCCCGCGGCGAGGACACTCGTTCGAAGTCCTTCGTCGATCGCGAGCCATGCCTCGCGCACGCTCTCCGGAATCGAATGGGCGCGCAGCGTCTGTTCGAGGAGCCGATGCCGCCGATCGAAATGCCCCGGCAAGAGCGGCAGCTTGGCGTGCGCCTCGGGGAGAGGCTTGCCGCGATAACGCTGCGGTCCTCCGAGAAACGAGCACGTGAGGAGGACCTGCTCCTCGACGATGTGCTTCTTGTCTTTTCCCGCGAAGAGAAAGCCGACGATCGGATCCTCGAAGAGCTGGTCGTAGAGCGAAGCGATCACGGCGGCGATCGGGCCTTCGCCGCCGGCATTGTCGTAATGCGAGCGGGCGGAGGCGCGAACGCGAATCATCGAAACGCGATCTCGACGCCGGCCCCGTCTTTCACGACGCGGGCGAGCGTCGAAAAGAGCTCGTCGCCCCTGCCCTTGTCGTCCATCCACCGCTCCGCCGCAGCGTCCCACGAGAAATGCCAGGCGCGCGCATTGGCCGCGAGCCAGATCTGGCGCGTGGGCCTCTGCGTGTTGACGATGCACCGCTTGCCGCCCTTCAGCGTGAGCGTGACGACGTCGCCGGCGACCTCGCAGTCGGCCAAGTCGCTGTCCACGTTCTCGAACGCGTCGCCGATCGTGCGAAAAGCCTTGTCGGCAAGTGCCTGGTAGGTGCTCTCGTCCATGGCTAGTTGAGGCTATGCGGGAGCATGAGGAGGAACGGCGCGATCGTCGCGTCGAACATGCGGCCGTCGGGGCGGTGCATCTGGTAGCTGCCGTGCATCTCCCCACGCGGCGTCTGCAAGACGCAGCCGCTCGTGTATTCGAACTGCTCGCCGGGCCCGAGGCTCGGCTGGCGGCCGACGACGCCGGGGCCGCGCACTTCTTCGACCTTGCCCGCACCGTCGGTGATGATCCAGTGGCGCGTGCGGAGCTGGGCCGGCTCCGCGCCTTCGTTGGCGATGCGGACGGTATACGAGAAGACGTACCGGCGCGCCGTCGGCGCGGACTGGTCGGCGACGTAGCTGCTTCGCACAGTGATTCGAATGCCCTCGGTGATGGCCGTGGACGTCTCGGTTGCCGGCATCGCTCGCTACCCTCGCTCTAGTGCCTACTGCTCTGCGGCTCTCGACTACCGCGCCATCATCACGACGAGTGTTATGGCACCGCCGAGAACGAGCGCCAGAAGGCCCACGATCACGGGCAATAACCACTGGGGCTTCGCCGACGGCACGCCCTGCGGAACGAGGTCTGCCTCGCGCGTCGCACCGAACGCCTCGTCCATCCCGCGGATGGCCTCGTACGGCGCAGGCGCGCCCGCGATCGCCGGCGCCGGCGCGGCGAACGGATCCGCGACGACCGCGATGGGCACGCGCGCCGCCCGCTCCGCGGTCGCTTTGGCGATCACGGCGGCCAGCTCCTGCTGCGGCGTGCGCGCCCACTGCCGGTGGTCCCCGACGAGCCCGTAGGCATGCCCGAGCGCATCGGCGAATGCACCGACGGTCGGCGTGCGGATCGCCGGATTCTTGGCGAGGGCCGACTCGATCACCTCGTCCGCCGCGGGCGCGACGGGATACTTCGCGTTCGCGGCTTTCACCGACGGAGGCACGGGGTCCTTCGTGAGAATGGCGAGAAGGATCGACGGTCCGTTGGTCCCGACGAAGGGCACCTGCCCCGTCATGCACTCGTACGTGACCGCGGCGAGCGCGAAGATGTCCGCCCGCGGATCGAGCGTCTCGAGGCCCTGCGCCTGTTCCGGCGCCATGTAACAGGGGGTGCCCAGGATGGTGCCGCTCTGCGTATTGCTCGAATCGCTATCGACCTGCTTGGCCAGTCCGAAGTCCGCAATCTTGGGCAAAGCGGTTCGTGACCAATGTTGCGAGGGAAGTGGACTCGACCCGGTCTCCTTCCGACGAATCATCGTGTGGTTACCGCTGTGATTCGCGAGCAGGATGTTCGCCGGCTTGAGGTCGCGATGCACGATCCCTTGCTGGTGTGCGAAATCCATGGCACGCGCCAACGTTTCCACCAGATCGGCGGCCCCTGACGGCGTCGTCGGACTCGCGCGCATCTGATCCTCGAGGCTGCCGCCCTCCACGAACTCGAGCGACAGATACGGGCAGCCGTCGTGCTCGCCGGTCTCGTAAATCTGCACGATATTGGAATGAAGCAGCTTGGCAAC
>DATHQY010000378.1:0-3998 GCA_035482215.1 Polyangiaceae bacterium
CGTCTTTTGGGTGGAAGGGGGGAATGGCGCGGACACGGGTCGCATCTGGGCTGCGGCGAAGTGAGGGCGAGCCCGATTGAATGTCTACCGAGCCTCGGAATCGAAGGCGTGACTTGAGGGTGCGGTCGCGAGTGTCCCGCACTCAGAAAAGGAGCGTCGTGATCGCGAAAGTGAACGTATGCATGGCATGCGAGGCCGCTGATGGTAGCAGTCTCTTCGCGGGTGGTGGCCGAGCCGCAGGAACTTTCACCCAAGGCGCGCATTGCGCGATGCTACGCGGATGCGCGCCGTCGCTGCGGTTACCATCATCGCGATGGGGATGTGCGGATGCGCGTCCACGCACCGCGAGACGACCTCGTTCTTGCTCGAGCGCGCATACGCGCGACCTGACCCGCCCGCGACGGACCACGATTGGCAAGTCGTCGCGTTCGCACGGAGCCAGGTGGGCAAACCCTATTGTTGGGGCGGCATCGGCCCCTCGTGCTTCGACTGCTCGGGGCTAGTCAAAGAGGCCTGGGCGACCGTCGGCGTCCGCCTGCCACACTCCGCGGGAGCGATCCCGGAGACCCTCGTTGAAATCCCGTTGTCGGAAGTGCGCCCAGGCGACATCCTCTGGTGGCCGCAGCACCTCGCGCTCTACGCCGGCAACGGATGGAGCATCGAAGCGCTCAATCGACGTGAGGGCGTTGTCGCGCGCCCCGCACGCGACCCCGAGAGGGCGTTTCGGCCGCCGGGATGACGCTGCGTGCCGGATGCCGGCCGCGGATCTCGGAGGATGCGACAAAAAGGGAGGCACACGTGCGCCAGGCGCTCGATGTAGGGTAACCGTATGCGGCTCTACGGAAGCGTTCTGGCGGTCGGCTTGATGATCAGCGGCTGCAGCTCCAATAACAGCGCGCCGGCCGGCGGCGGCGCGGGCGACGACGGGAGCGCGCCGAAGACGATCGGGAGCGCGGGCGGCGATGCCGGCTCGTGCGGCGACAGCCCCGCCGTCTGGAAAGAAGACGGCGTCCTGCGCTGCGGCACGTCGGGAGAAGCCATCCTCTCCACCAACACCACGTTGAACCCCTTGGACGGCGGGACCGTCGTTACCACCTCGCTCGAGGTGGTGATTCTCCAGCCGACGACGTCGTATATCTTCTCGTTCATCGTCACGACGTCTGACGCGTTCGGGGGGACCTATACCTGCGCTATCGGGACGACGTCGAACGTCGAGCTCGAGTACGACGAAGTGGGCGTATTCAGCTCGACGACGTCGAGCTGCTCGGTCTCCGTGACGCTGACCCCCGCCGACGGCGGGATGATCGCCACGGGGACTTTCTCCGCGGAACTCGCCGTGACGGACGGCGGGGTGAAGACGCTCTCGGACGGGACGTTCACGTTTGGGGTGACGGGCCTCTGATGATGGATCGACCGCCGACCTCGAAAGCGCACCTCCGGCGGGCGCCGGGCCCGCGTGGGCGCCGGCTTCGCCTGCGGCGTCACCGGTCGTGAATCCCGCGCATCCAGTCAGGGGCCGGGACTCGCTTCCCGTTTCGCTTTTTGTGAACGGTCGCGCGCGAGGCAGAGTGATCTGCGGGACAAACTAGGGCAGATTAGGTTCGTGAGCCCCCCCAGCCCGCTCATCCGCTTCGTCCACGTCAAGAAGCGATTCGGGTCGAAGGTCATCTTCTCCGACTTCAACCTGGAGATCGCCGGCGGCGAGACGCTCACGGTGATGGGCGCGTCGGGCATCGGCAAGAGCGTCATGCTCAAGCTGCTCATCGGCCTCATCAAGCCGGACGCGGGCGAGATCCTCTTCGACGGCAGCGACATCGCCCAGATGGACGACCAGGCGCTCACCGAAGTGCGCCGGCGCATCGCGTACCTCTTCCAGGGCGCGGCGCTCTTCGATTCGCTGAACGTCGGCGAGAACGTCGCGTACGGCCTACGCGAGCAGTTCTGGAACACGATGACCGAAGCTGAGATTCAGGCGCGCGTCGCGCAAGCGCTCGAGCTCGTCGGGTTGCCGGGGATCCAGCTCATGCGGCCGAGCGATCTGTCCGGGGGCATGAAGAAGCGCGTCGGCCTCGCACGGACGCTCGCGCTCCAGCCGCAAGTGATCCTCTACGACGAGCCGACAACAGGCCTCGACCCCATCAACACCGCACGCATCAACCACCTCATTCGTGGGATTCAACGCTCGCTCAAGGTCACGAGCATCGTCGTCACGCACGACATGGGCACGGCGTTCAGCGTGTCCGACCGGCTCGCGATGATCGGGCGGGGCCGCGTGCTGATGGTCGGCACCAAAGAAGAATTCAAAGCCACCACCAACGAGACCGTCCACGATTTCATCACCGGCCACGCGCCCGAGACGGAAGACGTCGCGTCGCTCCTCTCGTCGTCGTGAGCGCAGGGCTTCTTTTACGAGCGTTCTGAACGAGCTTGCACGGGGAATCACTATGACACGCGAACTCAAAGTCGGGCTTTTCGTCATCTCCGGCCTCGTCCTGGCGATGGTCGCGGTCTTCTTGATCGGCGACACGCGGCAGCTCTGGTCGCCGAAGAACGAGTACCGCACCGCGTTCGAGGACGTGGCGGGCTTGAAGCCCGGCGCCCCCGTCCGGATGGGCGGTCTCGACATCGGATCGGTGACGTCCGTCGGATACGAGGGCGACCTCGGCGATCGGCGCATCTCCGTGAAGCTCTCGATCAACGAAAGCCAGGCCAAGCGCATTCGCTCCGACTCGACGGCCCGGGTCGTCAACAAGGGATTGCTCGGCGACAAGATGATCGAGCTGACGACCGGATCGACGCAGAGCCAGCCGCTCGATGCGAAGACGCTCATTCCTTCGGAGGATCCCGCGGACGTGTTCTCCGAGGCGCGCAAAGTGGCGGAGCTCACGGAGCAGACGATCCGACAGCTGCAGCCGCTCGCCCATGCCCTGGGCGACCCCGCCCTCGCCAACGACATCAAGGGCACCGCGGCCAACACCAACGCCCTTCTCGACGCGATCGTGCGCGGCGACGGCCCGATGCACCGGCTCTTCTTCGACAAGCGTGAAGCCGACCGGATCGACGAACTCCTCGCGCGCGCGGACGAGACGACCGGGCGCCTCGACGGCGTTCTCGCCGAGGTGCAGGACCTGACCGACCACGTTCAGAAAGGGCCCGGCATCGCGCACGCCCTCATCTACGACGGCGACATGTCGAAGGACGCGGCCGGCACCGTCCTCGAGCTCCACAACGATCTTCGCGCGATCCGCGAAGGCAATGGCATCGCGCACGCGATCATCTACGGTGACAACTCCTCGCAGCACGTGATGGCCAACCTCAACGCGATGAGCGACGACCTGCGCGTCATCGTCGGCGACGTGCGCGAGGGCAAGGGCACGCTCGGCGCGTTGATCGTGGACCCGACGGTCTACGAGGACATCAAGAGCCTCGTCGGCAACGTCGAGCGCAACGAGGTCCTCCGCGCGCTCGTGCGCTACTCGATAAAGGCGAACGAATCGGCGAAGTCGCCTTAGGGTGTCGCGGGACGCTCGCGGGCGGCTCGGGACAACCCCGCGGCCCGATATCTCGGCTATGGGCACTTCATTGCCATGGCAATGAAATGCCTATAGATCGGCTATTTTCGCGCGGGTTCGAGGGAGACGCCGTCGGCGATACGAGTTTCGCGAGGCGCCTCGTTGCGTTGGCATGAGATGTGTTGCTGGGGGCGGGGCATGCACCCCGTGTTCTTCGGTTTGAAGCGCGCGTACTACGCCACCTTGGGCCTCACACGGCGGACGCTCCGCAGGATGGGACTTACGGCCGCTCGCATGGATATGCTCTATGTAATTCACAAGAGGGGGCGGTATCCGACGCAACAAGTGATCCTCCCCCGGGTTTGTGGACAGCCCCGAAAGCGCGAGTATGCGCGAGGAGTTGTTCATGGCTCGAAGGAAACGAAGGAAGTTCACGCGGGAGTTTAAGGCCGAGGCGGTGCGTTTGACGCAGGTGCCAGGCGCTTC
>DATHQY010000379.1:0-21526 GCA_035482215.1 Polyangiaceae bacterium
GTGGCCGACCTGGAGGAGCAGGTCCTCGACGGGCGCGGGCCATTGGCCGACGGCGCCGACGACGATGCCCGCGATGAGCGCGAGAAAGGCAGGGAAAGTAAGGACGCGGCGCACGACCGCCGCCGCGTTGGGGGCGCGGCCCGAATAGATCGAGGCGACGACGACGCCGCCGGCCGCGAGAAGCAAGAAGCTCCCGAGCTGGTCGCATACGACGGCGAGCGCCAGCCCGGCCTTGCCTCGCAGCGCCTCGATCAGCGGAAACCCCACGAAGGACGTATTGCCGAGCCCCGCGACCAGGATGAGCGCGCCGACGCGCGCGCGGGACCAGCGGGCGGCGCGTCCCGCGACGGCGAAGAGCACCCAGGCGCCGGCGAAGACGAGCCAGATCGCGGCAATGAGAAAGAGGGTATTCCAATCGAAGCGGAGCTTGGGGACGAGCGCGAGAACGAGCGCGGGCAATGCCGCATAGAGGATCCACCAATTGACGCTCTGGTGCGCGCCGGCGGGCAGCCGCCCGGAGCGTGCCGCCGCGACGCCGAGTCCGAGGCAAACGAAGAGGAGCGCGAGAGCCGTCACGTGGGTGCGTGCACGCTACTCGGGGCCTGGGCGGCTGTCTCCATCGCGTCGATCGCCGGCGGGAAGCCAATGAAGGGCAAGCTCGGCGCGCCGCTCGGGGTGCGCGGCGTAGCCCGCGAGGGCTTTGGTGAGGAGTACCGCGTCGAGGCCGAAGTGGTAGGGAATGAAGAAGACGTCGCACCCGACCCAGCCGCGATTCTTCTGGATCATGCGCGCGACACGGCGCCGGGCGCGTTCGACGTCGGGCCCCTTGGCGGTCGCGACGACCTCGTCGGCGTCGCGTACATGCAGCAAGACGACCGGGTTCGAATGAAACTCCGCGGCATCGACCGCCGCGAGGTTCGTCCACCGCACGACAAAAGACTCGGCCCCATTCGCGACGCGAAGGCCCTCCGGAGAGAACGTCAGCGAATGTCCGCCGACCCGCTTCGTGGCGAGGAGGACCATCAGCGTGACCCCCGCCCCGGCCATGAAGACGCTGAGGCCCTGGAAGACGACTCCGATCGCGGCGCCGCTCCAGACCAGGATGCTCCCGCCGACGGCGAGGCCGGCCCCGCCAATCCACCGCAGGCTGTCCCTCGAGGGAATGGCCACTCCGCCGACGATGGAAACGCGCACGGCGTCTGCGCTCGCTCGCATGCGGAGCTTCAAGACGAGGATCCAGGTCGCCACCGCGGTGCACATGCCGAAAAAGGTGAGGCACGCGATGGCTCCGCGGGCGTCGCGACCCGCAACCAGAAGCAGCGCCGCGACCACGGTGAAGGCAAGCGATCCGAGGAGGAGCAGCCAATCGGTGAGCCGCGGTCCGGGCTTCATGGCCGACCCGTTATGGCACACTTTGGCGCCGGGCCGATTTCGCGCATACGGCATTAACGCGCCGGAGTTCGGGTGATCCGTGACGTCCCTCGCGGACGAGGGCATCGAATCGATCGATCTCGCCTACGGCATCGAAACGCGCTGCGTGGATGGGGACTGCGAAGTCGAGCGCGGGCGGGCCGTCGTCCGCGAAGGATCGCGTTCGAGCGGCGCGCAGGTGGCGGTCATCGACGTGCACTTCGCGGCGCGCGGCGGCGAGCTGGCGCGCCGATCAGCGAAGCGGCCATCGCGCGAGCGTCCGCCACCAAGCGCGTCTCGCCCTCCATCGATGCGCCCGTCATCGCGCCGTCGTAGAGCACCTGCAGCTGCCGCCCCAGCTTCGGGGGATCGCCGACACCGATTTCGCGCGCCAGCGACGTGAAGAGGTCGCGCACCCAGGCGCGCATCGCGAGCGCCACGGGGCGGGCCTTGCCCTCGTCGCGCGGGCCTTCGGCCGTCGCGTTCACGAAGGCGCAGCCACGGAACGCAGGCTCCGCCACGCGCTCTTCGAGCGCGTCGAAGATCGCGAGAATCTTCTCGCGCGGATCGCGCAACGGCGCGATGCGGGCGAGAACGCGCGCCTCGCGCTCCTGCTTGCGCTTCTCCAGGTACGCGCACACGAGCTCCTCTTTGCTGCCGAACGTGCCGTAGAGCGACGCCTTCGCCACGCCGGCCTTTTCGATCACGCGGTCGATCCCGACCGTGTGCACGCCTTCCGCATAGAAAAGCTCGTCGGCGGCATCGAGGAGCCGTTCGCGCGCCGTCCGCTGCACTTTCGTTGCGTCCATGCCTTGACTGTACAGACCTGTCTGGTCATAGTCAAGGCCGAGCAAGACAGACCTGTCTGTTCGAAAGGTGCATCATGGAAGAGAGCACGCCTCGTCCCGCGTCCCCGGACCCTCGTCTCGGCGACGGCAACTCGTTCGACCCGAGGGTATGGCTCCTCGCGCTGGGAACGTTCGCCGTCGGGACCGACTCGTTCGTCGTCTCGGGAATTCTGAATCAAGTCGCCCGTGACCTATCGGTGGATCTCGACGCGGCGGGCCACATCGTCAGCTCGTACTCGATCACGTATGCGCTCTCCGCACCGGTCCTCGCCGTGCTCACGGCGAGGATCCGCAAGGATCGCTTGGTCGTGGCGACGCTCGCCGGTTTTTCCGTCGCCAATGCGCTTTGCGCGCTCGCGCCGACGTATTCGGTCTTGCTCGCCGCGCGCCTCGCCGCCGGGATTGCCGCGGGCCTCTATTCGCCGACGGCGTACTCGCTGGCGGTTTCACTCGCGCCCGCGCACCGCAAGGCGTCGGCGCTCTCGGCGGTCGCGCTCGGAATCACAGGCTCCGTTCTGGCGGGGGTGCCTCTCGGCATTCTCGTGAGCCAGCACTTTGGCTGGCACGCGAGCTTCTGGCTCGTGGGCGCGCTCTCGCTGATCGCGTTTTCCGCGCTCTCGCTGCGGCCGCCGCGGGCGCTCCCCGTCGCTTCGTCCGTACCCATGGCCCTCTCGGCTCGTTTCGCCCCGCTCTTTCGGGGACGGACGCTCCTCGCACTCCTCCCGAGCGTCCTCATGGCCGCGGGCATCTCCGCCACGTACACGTATCTCGGCGCGCTGCTCCGCGAGCGCGGCTTCTCGACGAGCGCCGTCGCCGGTTGGTACGTCCTCGTCGGCCTGGGCGGGGTCACCGGCACGCTCTCGGGCGGACGCCTCATCGATCGGTTCGGCGCCGTGACCATGCTCGTGCTGTTCTTCGTCGTGGGAATCGTCGATACGTCGCTCTTCACGGCGTCGCTGGCGTTTCCCGCGGCCCTCGTGGTGACGTGCTTTCTTCTCCACGCCACCATGGCCAATTCGATCCTCGGTCAGCAGCGCAGGCTCATCGCCCTCGCGCCCGCGCACACCGAAGTGGTGCTCGCGCTGAACAATTCGTGCCTCTATGCGGGCATCGCGGTCGGCGCGTCGGTCGGCGGAGCGATTCTCTCGTACGGCTACGCGCTCGGCGCGATTCCGTACGCCTCGAGCGTGCTTTTCGCGGGCGCGCTGTCGGCGCTCGGAGCGAGCGTGGGGATCGAGCAAGGCACCGGCCGGCGGGTTCGCGCGGGCGCCGCGATCTCCACCGCGCCGGAACGCGCATGATGCTCCGTCAGGCCGCCTCCGTCGCGCTATGCGCGAGAGCGGCGAGCAGTCCTTCGAGCTTGGCGGTCGGTGCCGCGACGTCGGCCTCGTTTCCGTGGCGGCGGACCAGCCAGGCCGGCTCGTTGTACGAAAGAAACGTCGTACCCGCCTCGTCCTGCCAAACGAGCGCTTTCAGCGGGAGGTCGATTCCCAGCGTCTGGTAGGCCTGCATGAGCGGAGTCCCGCCCGCCGCCGCGCCGAAGATCAGGAGCTCCGTCGGTCGCAGCGCCAGGCCCGCGGCGGCCGCGCCGGCGGCGTGATCGATCCGGGCAAAGACCTGGATGCCGCGCGCGCGTACGGCCGCTTCGAGCTTGTCCATCGTCGCCTTGGGCCCGAGGGCGCTCTTGGTCGTTCGAAATCCGTCGATGCTTCGTGTAGTCATGAGCCGATCATAGGATGCAAGATTCCGTCACGCCCCACCGGACGGTTCACGTCCGCATTCACGTCAGCGTCGCGGGCGCGAGTTCGCGCATTGCGTCGTCTCTCTGCGCCGCATGCCCTCACGCGCCTGCGGGCTGTTGCTCGGGCCCGCCGCCGTTCCGGTGGGCCGACATCGGGCGGGTCGTCGCGCTGGGCGGGCGGGATTGGCTGCTCGGGGAGATTGCCGCGGGCCGGATCGACCCATCCGGCGGGGGGCTTGCGATCGCGCGACGCCGAGGCCTCGCGCGCCCCGGAGGGCCGCGCGTCGCCAAGTGCGTCTACCACGGTCCCGCGGGGTGCGGGATCCGCAGCGAGACGCGCCCCGCGGCGTGCAACTACTACGTATGCGACGAAGCGCTCGGCGCCCCGCGAGAATGCGGCCTCGGGCCCTCGACGGAGCGCGCGCACGGCGCCCAGGGCCCGGCGGCTGCGCGCGCCTTGCACGCCGGCTTGGCGCAACGGCTGACGGCGTTCAATGCGATCCTCGCTGACCGTGTCGCAGCCGATTGGCCCACGGGGTTCTCGTTCGACGCGGCGTTTCTCGATTGGCTCGGGGCGGAGTTCGCGGCGCTCGAAGCCGGCTACTGCACGTAGACGAACGCGCCCAAGCACATTTCGTCAAGCGTCGTTTCGCCGAGCCGCACGTCCTGCGGCTGCGACAGACCACGCGCGATGAGCGACTGCGCCAGCTCGGCGTTGTCGAACGTGTTGTCGTACGTGCACTTGATCTGAATGACGTCCCCCGGTTCGGCAGTGGGCAGCTGATCGATCGAGGTGTCGTACATGTAGAAGCGCTGCCAATTGAAGTCCCATTGCGGGATCGACAACAGGCACTCGCTCGCGGGCGACGCCGTCTGGCGCGTGATCGTGATGTCGACGGACGTCCCCACGTAATGCTGGTGGCCCGCGATGCCCAGGAGATGGACCTGCGGAATGCCGTTCGGGATCCCCACTTGCATCGTCTCCGTGTGGCCCTTCACGTTCGGGGGAATGTCGAACACCGGACCGGAGGCCGGATCGTCCGGCCCTGGAAGAAGGCCCGTGTCCATGCTGCCGGCCGCGACCGGATTGGTGAAATTGCCTGCCAGGAGCGCCGTTGCGATGTGCGTCGGCGTCGAAGCCGTGAAGCGCAATTGCAAGGACGTTTGATCGGGGCCCGGCGGGACCGTCGTGCCGTGCGGGTGGTAATGCACCTGCATGACGAGGAGCGTTCCCGGGTCGATCGGCTGGCCGACGTCCGATGGGTACTCGATAGGATTCCCGCCGGGCGCCCACGCCGTGACGAGCGACGTGTTGTCGAACCCGGGGCCGCCGAAGCACTCGTAGCTCTGCGTCGTCGGGTCCGTGATGAGCGCCGTGCTAGCGCCCGTCGTGTCGGCGAAGACGAGCGCGTGGTGCACGATCGTTTCGTTGCCGGGCACGGTGAACGTCCCGTTCACGTACGACGTGGCCGTCAGCTTCGGGTCGAGGACGAAGCACCGGAAATCGTCATCCATTCCGTTCGGGAGCGTATAGGGCGCGGGCGGCGTCAGCTCGAGTTGCACGCCCGGCAGGCTGGTCACCGGCGCCGTCGTGTTCGGGGGCGGCGCGTCGCTCGGATCGCCCTCCGGCGCGCCGGCGGCATTCCACGCCTGGATTGTGGCGATCTGCGCGCTCGTGAGGCGCGGGTCGTTCAAGAAACCGAACCGCGGCGTGCAATCGGACGTGGGGACGGCGCCCCACGGCGGCATCGCGCCCGATGCCGTCTCGGAGGCGATGAGGGTCGCATACGGCTTTGCGTCCGCATACGTCGTGAGCGGGAACGGCGCGATTCCGCCGGCGACGTGGCAACCCTGGCACTTCTCTTGGACGATCGGTTCGACGTCCGCGTGATAGGTCACTTGCGCCGAAGCCGTCGACGCGGACATCGACGGCGAGGACGGAGAAGAGGAACACGCGGCGGTGCTGGCTCCCAGAAGCGGCGCGATCCAAAGCGCGGACGCGAGCCGAGACGCGAACCCAGACAAGCGTTGCATCGAGAAGACCCCTTTCACGGGTTGGGGGCCAGTGTGACTCACGAAGCGGCGTCGCGCGACCCCCGCCGCGAATTTTTTGAGGCGGCGGTAACATGGGGACTTCGTGCCTCGCCCGCGCGGTCCCGCGGTCATTTCCTCGACCTGCAGGGGGTCGCAGCTTCCGTTCGCCCACGCGAAGCCGCCCTAATTGCATGGAACACCGCACGCCCCGCAATTGTCGATATCGAGGTCCACAAATGTCTTCGGGGCAATCCGGGTCCCGCCGGGTGTTCGAGCAGCGTTCGCGCGTGCCGAGCAAGAGGGCATTGCCCGCTGAATTGCAGTTGGCCAAATGGTCCGGGTGGTCGCCGCCGCTCGCGGATGTGCGCTGTCGACCGGTGGTCCATGTCGCCTTGCGCACGTCGCGGGTCGGCGTCATCGCCAGCCCTTTCGCCACCCGGGGCCTCGCGGGACTCTCGCCATGTACCAGCGAGAGCCAACGCGATCCTGTGCTAACATCCGCGGTGCGAAACGAGTGGTCCTGCGGGGTTGCATCGGGTTGTCGCGACGCGCCTTGCGCTCCCCTCGAGTCGGCTGGTCAAACGTAGGGGCAAAGACTCATGTCGAAGCGCGATCCTCTCGTCATCGTCGGTGCGGGACTGGCTGGCTGCGTGCTCGCCACCTATTTGGCCCGCCGGGGGTACCCGGTGGAGGTCTTCGAACGACACGGAGACCCGCGGGACGCACACCTTGCCACGCGCCCGAGCCTGAACATTACGCTCTGCAAGCGCGGGATTTCGGCGCTGGAGCGGATCGGCGCGCAAGAGATCGTTCTCCGTGCCGCCGCCATCGCCTACGGCCGAAAAGTTCACGCCCTCGACGGCGCCGTCGCCTATCAACCGTACAGCAATACGGGCGACGCGCTCTTTTCAATCTCACGAGCCGCGTTGAACGACGTCCTCGTCTCTTACGCTGAAGCACAGCCGGGCATTCGAATCCACTTCAATCGAAGATGTGCTCAAGTCGACCTCGCCGCCGGCGTCGCGCACTTCGAAGACACGACCACCGGAGCCACGAACGTCGTGCAAGCAGAGCGCATCTTCGGCGCGGACGGTGCGTATTCGAGCGTCAGGCAGCACCTTCAGAAGACGGAACGGTTCAACTATTCGCAGCAATATCTGGATCAAGGCTACACGACGATGAAGATTCCGCCGCTCGCCGACGGCCGACCGGTGCTCGACGCGGGGGCGATCCACATCTGGCCGCGCGGGCAACGCATGTTCATTGGCTTTCCCGATCGCGAAGGCACCTTCAACTGCTCGCTTCTGCTCCCGTATCGCGGGGCTCATTCGTTCGAGACGCTCCGCACCGAAGAGAACGTCCTTCAATTCTTCCAGGAGCTCTTTCCCGATGCCGTCAGCCTGGTTCCCGGTTTGGTCGAGCAGTTCTTCGCCCGGCCGCCGAATTCGCTGGTGACCATACGCTGCAATCCATGGTCGTACGGAGACAAGGTGCTCCTCGTCGGAGACGCCGCGCACGCGCTCTTGCCCTCGTACGGGCAGGGGGCCAACGCCGCGTTCGAAGATTGTCGCATCCTCGACCAGTGCATCGACGAGTGCGGAGGCGATTGGCGCGCGGTATTTCGCGAATTCGAACAGCGTCGCCGCCCGAGTCTGAACGTGCTCGCCGACCTTTGCGTCGAGCACTTCGTCGAGCTGACGGAGCACGTGGCCGATCCGAAGTTCTTGCGACGCCGTGAGGTCGAGCGCCGGCTTGAAGAAGTGTATCCAGATCTCTATCAGCCGCTGTATTCGATGGTTAGCTTCACCTCCCGCCCGTATGCGGAGGCCCTCCGGATCTCCCAGCTCCAGAGTGCCGCCATCGACGAGATTGTGCTGATTGAGGGCATCGAACGGAGCGTCGATCGGCCCGAAGTCCGCCGTCTCCTTTCCCAGTCGCTGCGCGGCGCGGGTGCGGCATGAAGATCCCGGACGGTCCCTCCTCGGCTCCTCTCCTCGCGCTCGGCCTGAGCTTCTGGTCGGCGAAAGCACTGCTCTGCGCGGTTGAACTCGGTGTGTTCGCGGCGCTCGCCGAAGGGCCGCGAACTCTGGAGGAGTTGACGTCCGCCTTGAAACTCCAGGGACGCGGAGCGGAGGACTTCTTCGACGCTCTCGTCTCTCTCGGGCTCCTGGAGCGCCGGGACCATACCTATGCGAACACCACCGCGGTTGCCGCGTTTCTCGTTCCGGACGGGCCGTCGTATATCGGCGGCGCGCTCGAAATGGCGAACGCGCGCACATACCCACTTTGGGGAAAGCTGACGGAGGCATTGCGGACTGGGCATCCGCAGAACGAGCCGCCCGCAAAGCAGGATTACTACGGCAATCTCAATCGCGACAAAGAGCGCTTGCGTGCCTTTCTGCGGGGAATGACGGGGCTCAGCATGTCTGCCTCCGCCGCCATTGCGGCGAAGCTTCCCTGGACGAATTACGAGACCTTCGTCGACGTGGGGGGAGCCCAAGGCGTTCTTGCGATGCAGCTGGCGGAGGCGCATGCGCACTTGAGCGGTGGGTCGTTCGATCTGCCCCCGGTCGGTCCCTTTTTCGAGGAGAACGTATCGGCGCACGGGCTGACGCACCGTCTCCGATTTTACGCCGGGGACTTCCTCGTCGATCCGCTGCCTCCGGCGGACGTCCTCATCATGGGCCATGTGCTCCACAATTGGAGTCTGGAACAGAAGAAACTCTTGATCCGCAAGGCCTATGAAGCCCTGAACGAAGGGGGAATGCTGGTCATTTACGAGGCGCTCATCGATGACGATCGACGCCGCCATTCGTTCGGGCTTCTCATGAGCTTGCACATGTTGCTCGTCACCCCCGGCGGCTTTGTCTTTACCGGAGCCCAGGGCCGGGAGTGGCTCGCCGAAGCCGGCTTTACCGAGACGCGAGTCGAACACTTGGACGGGCCCGACTGGGCCGTCATCGGCGTGAAAAGGGCTCGACCCGTGTGATCCGCTCCACGGAGAGGGAGAACGCGCTTCTTGCGCGCAAGTGACCTCGCCGTGGATACAAAAACGTCGTGTGCGGTGTGGCGCGGCGGCGGTCCGATCGCCCCCAGGCGGCTTGCCCCGGCAGCACCCAATCGAATCGTATTCGCCTGCCTTTTCTCCCTGGGCCGCGCATGTGTCGCGGGCCGCAAGGTCGCGCTGGGAAAAGAGCCCGCTACCGCTCTGTTTCCGCCATCGCCGACGAGCGGGAAGCCAATGCCAAGCGCCCACCGGGTCGGAAGTTGCCGGAAGCGGCCGAGGAATCGGAGCGCGACGCAGGAGCCAGTTGAAGCATCCTACCGGACGTTCGGAGGGGATAACCCCGACGCCGAACGCCTGACGAACTGCGGCGCCATTCCCGAAACCAACAGCAAACATGACGGCTTCACTCGCTCGAATCGACGGTGCTTCAATGAGAAGGTCGGCGGGCGCTTTGCGGACGTCGTTGACGAATGGGGTCTTCTCGTGTGTCCGGCTGGTGTCGGCCGCCGCGTCGCATGGAGATGTGCAGCGGAGGGCAGGGCGCGGACAAGAAAGCGCGCCCGGTAAGGTGTGTGTCGGACGCTTCCCTCGGCGCTATTTCTACGGTACTGAGGCTCATGACCTCGTCAATCTTTGCGGGTCCTATGAGCCGTAACCAGATCGTTCGCAAAGTTGGCACTCTGATCTTCGCGGTCCAAACGGAGCAGCCGCCCAGCGACTACGAATGGAACGAGTTTCTGGACATCCTTCGCCGGCACAAGAGCGAAATGGCCAAGCTGAAAATCTTGGTCGTTACAGCGGGTGGGTCGCCTAGCCCCGCGCAACGCAAACATCTTGCCGAAGCTCTTGGCAGCGCGCGGTTTGGGGTGGCGGTCGTGTCTGACAACATCTCGGCTCGCTTCGTCGCTTCGACGATTGCCCTGTTCCATCGCGACCACCGATCCTTCTCGGCGACCGAAATCACCGAGGCTTACGATCACTTGCAGCTGACGCCGCACGAGCGCGCTCTCGCGGACACCCACATTCGAGAGTTGCGAGCGCTTCTGGCATAGCGATTTGCGGGGACGCGGTTCGCGCGCCCTCGACGCGGATGCTCGGCGATCTGCTTATTTTCGGCCCGAGGATGGACCGGCGTGGCCGGCGGGCGAGGGAGAAAGGGGGCCGGCGGGGACGCGCACCATGTACAGGCCGGGCTCTGGAAGTGGCTCGAAGCCGAATCCCGTGTAGAGGGCGTGCGCGTCGCGCGTGGCGAGCAGCCACCGGCGCACATCCCGAAGGTCGGGGTGACCGCTAATGGCCCCCATGAGCCCTTTGGCAAGCCCGCGACCGCGCGCCTCCGGCAGGATGAACAGGTCGGCAATCCAAGCGAAGGTGGCTTGATCGGTGATGGCCCGCGCGAACCCGACTTGTCGATCGTTTGGATCGTAGACGCCGAAGCAGATCGAGCTGGCGATGCTCCGTTCAACCGCGTCCCGCGATCGCCCGAGGGCCCAATAGGCCTCCTGGGACAAGAACTCGTGAACCATCGACACATCGAGCTTTAATTTGTGCGTGCTGATGGTGTATTGGCCGCACCGCGTTTCCATCCCAGTGTCCTCCACTTGACGCACGGCTGATGCGTGGGTCGATAGTCCAATCAAATCCGTCAGACCGAAGGCGAGGCGAGGGGAGCCCTCCGCGGCGAAGGCGGAGAAGGATGAAGCGGGAGCACGCGCCGAGCGCGTCACTGCTCGCCCAGGATCGAGTCGACGGCCTGCTGCATGGTGGCGAGCGGAGGAAACACGTGCCCGCCGGTATACGAGATGAGTGACACGTCCGTGAATCCGGATTGCTGCATCGACGTGAGCACTCCGGTCGTGTACGTGTTGACCACCGAATCGTCGGTGGCATTGACGATGACGAAGGGCAGCGCCCGCGACGTGGGATTGTCGATGAGGCCAATCTCGTACGTCGCGAAATCCTCATTGACGCCCGCGGAAATGGCCCCTCGGAACGTGGCGGTTCCTCCGCACTCGCCGACGGCCATCGCGTCCTTGCCTCCTCCCGAGAACCCCGCGACCAAAAACGCGCTGGCGGGACCCAAGGTTCCGTCCGCCTCGAGCTCGCTCCGCAGCTTGAGGGCACAGTAATAGGCCTCGAAGTTTCGGCCGTCCGTGTTGTCGGATGGTTGGTCACCGTCGACCGCCATCACCAGCAAGTTGCATGTATCGGCAACCGGACCATAAGCCGGAAGGGACTCGGTATTGGCCCCGACTGCGCCGAACACGAGCAAGAAGGACAGCCCGTCTCCCAGCATGAGTCCCCTGGGAACATAGAGCGAGGCCGTATACTGCGCCCCGATGTCAACGAACCATGCGGGTGGGATGTTGGTCATCTGCAGGAAGGCATCGTCGCGCAAGACGGAGCGCGTGATGGTCGTACCGGGAGTCCATGCGTCCCCGGCTGGCGCACCCGGGGACGCCTCGCCGTCCGCTACGGGAGGCGCCTCGTCGCTGGGGAGCGACGGGCTCGGGCGCACAGGGATGGGGCCGGACCGAGCCTCCGACCCCAGGGTGTCCACGAGCGCATGCGAATTGCCGCAGCCCACGGCAACGGCTGCAGCCAACGCCAAGCGCGCTCGCAACAATCCCCCGCGCACGGCAGGAGTCTACAGAAGATGACTTAAGCGGACAAGGCGGTCCACCGGGGACGCAACCGCCGACCCGCCGGAGTGGTTCATGTACGCACCGGATGGATGCTCGAGCAACCGCCGCCCGATCGTGTGGTCGGTATCTGCGAAGCGAATCCATTCGCTGCGAACACGGGACCGGAGCACGGTGACGCCGGTCGTCGGCGCCCCGCCGTTGCCGTCGCCCGCGCCCGAAAAGGCGGGCTTCGAACCGGCGTGGTAGCGTTTGCAACCGCTCGTGAAACTCTACGACTTCCACGCTTCGCCGAATTGCATGAAGGTGCGCGTCGCCGCCCGTGAGCTCGGGATCAAGCTCGAGATCGTGCCCGTCGACCTCGAGCAGACGAAGCGGCCGGACTACCTCGCGCAGAACCCTACCGGCAAAGTCCCTGCGCTCATCGACGACGACGGCTCGGTCATGTGGGAGTCGGGCGCGATCCTCGTGCACCTCGCCGAGCGCGACCCGCTCCACCTCTTGCTGCCGACCGAGCCGCATCTGCGCGCCGAAGTGTTTCGCTGGCTCTTCTTCGGGGCGACGCACATCCAGCCGTGGATTAGCCTCCTCGGGCAGGAGCGACTCCTCAAGCCGCGCAGCGGCCAGCCCACCGACCACGGCATCGTCGTGATGGCCGAGCGCGAGCTCGCGCGGTTTCTACCGATCCTGGATGACTGCCTCGGGCAGCGCGATTACCTCGTGCGCCGTTACACCGTTGCGGACATCGCTCTCGGATGCGGCTTCGAAGGGGCCGAAGCGCGCGGCATTCACTTGAACGATTATCCGCGGATTCATGCCTGGCGAGAACGCCTCCGCGGGCGCTCCACGTGGAAGGACTGAGCGCGCCCGTCCGCCGCTGGCACCTGCGCCAGGCGAGCGCGTTTGTCTCGTCGCGGGCGATCCGCCCGTCCGCGCGCGATCGCGCGGCTCTTCAACCCATCGTGTAGAAAAATTCTTCTTTGACGATCTTCCCGCCCTGCACGGTGAAGAGGCCGACTTCATCCATCTTGATGCGTTGCCCGCTCGGCTTGTTCGTCACGTCATAGAGGAAACGGACCGCGAAGCGATCGTCGTGCGGATACGGCCCCGCAACCTCGGCGCTGTGGACCGTATGGTTCTCGCGCCACCATTTGCTCTTTCCGTGAATCGCGTCGAGGCCTTTCGCCGTCCGGTCCATTCCGGGCGGACCGCCGGCTTCGACGCTCACGGCGTCTTTCGAGAAGAGCGTATTGAGGCACTCCTCGCCTTTGCCTTCCTTTACCAGGGCGACGTACTTCTTGCCGATTTCGAGTCCGCTCGCGCTCATGGGTGCATCTCCTTGGGCGCAGACGCTAGGCGAGCGAAATTGGCGGCGCAAGGGAGCGCGGCGGTGGAATGGGTTCATTGTCTCCGCTCGTGGAGCCATGGCTCGTGACGGTGGGCACGTGCGAGCATCTTGCCGATCCGCGAGGTCGTAACTCTCGGTTTGCCCCGATGTTGCAGTGAGCGCGCAATCTCGGCGAGGTGCTCGAGCGCGGGTCGCGCCGCTCCGTTCGCTCCGGTGCGATTCCGACGAGCGCCGACGTCCCCGGACCGGCCAACGACGCATCGGCGATCTGCAGCGCGGCGAGCGTGCAATCCGTCTCCCCGCAACCCGTTCGCTTCGGCCGCCCGCGTGGCCTGCCGCCGGTCTTCCCGCCGGGCTGTCCGAGCGGGCACGGCATGTCGGGCTTCGGCCGCAAGCTGAAGTAGGCGCGCGGCCACGGCCGCCGCACGTGGCTGCCATCCGTAGTAGGGGCATCAGGCAGCCTCCGCACAGGCCCACCAGAGATGTTGGGCCGCGTAGGCGCGCCACGGACGCCACGCTTCCGCGCGGACCAGGAGGGCGGCGGCCGTGGGCCGGACGCCGTTTTCCGAAGCGCCGCGCAGAATCCCGACGTCGGTTGCCGGGAATGCGTCGGGATCGCGGAGCGCGCGGAGCGCGATGTACTGCGCGGTCCATTCGCCGATCCCCGGCACAGCCCGCAGCGCGGCGAGGGTTTCCGCGTGCGATCGCGTCGAATCGAAGAGGCGCGGCTCGTCCGCGAAGACGCGCGCGCAGGCGCTCAGCGCCGCCGCTCGAGCGCGCGGCATTCCGAGGCGGCCGAGGTCTGCATCCATCAGATCCGCGGCGCTCGGGAAGACATGAGTCAGGCCTTCCGTCGCCGTGTCCGCGCCCATCGCGCCGCCGTGCGCGGCGACGAGCTTGGCGGCGAGTCCGCGCGCGGCGACGACGGTGATCTGCTGCCCGAGGATCGCGCGCATGGCGAGCTCGAACGGATCCCACGCGCCGGGGACGCGCAGACCCGGGCGCTCCGCGATGAGGCGCGCCATCCATGGGTCCTGCCCCAGGGAGCCGTGGATCACGCGCACGTCGGCATCGAGATCGAACATGCGCCGGACGCGCGCCACGATCGTGGGAAGTGCGGTCACGAGCGGGAAGCGGATCGTGACGGTCAGCGCGTTGGCCTTGGCCGTCGAAGGCGAAACCGCGATCGTGCCGCGCGCCCCGTCGAGTTCGATGGCGCGCGCGTACCGACTGCCGGAGGTCGCTTCGACGCCGGGAATGGCGCGCGCAGCGAAGAAGCCCAGCATCGCGTCCCAGTCGTACGGGGGCACGTAGCTGAGCGAGAGGGCAATCGCGCCTTCGCTTGCGGATTGGGCAGGGCCTCGCCGGCGGCGGAGCTCGGAGGGCGGCCGCCCGTAGAGGCGCCGGAACGTGTCGTTGAAGCGACGCAGGCTCCCGAATCCCGCGGCATCGGAGACTTCGGCCATCGGCATCGCGGTCTCGTGCACCAGCTTCTTGGCGAAAAGAAACCTGCGCGTCTGCGCCACGGCGATCGGCGAGGTGCCGAGGTGCTTCTGGAAGAGCCGGCGCAATTGGCGCGCCCCGACGCCGAGCCGTTGCGCGAGCGCCTCCACCTCGGCCTCGTCGCCGTCCAGCGCGCCTTCGGCGATGAGCATCATGGCGCGCGAGACGGTGTTCGACGTTCCCCGCCATGCGGCGAGCTCGGGGGAGGACTCGGGCCGGCACCGCAAGCACGGCCGGTACCCCGCCTCCTGAGCGGCGGCGGCGCTCGCGTAGAACGTGATGTTCTCGAGTTTGGGCGTGCGCGCCGGGCAGATGGGCCGGCAGTAGATCCCCGTCGTGCGGACAGCGACGAAGAGGCGCCCGTCGAAACGGGCATCGCGCGCGCACAGGCTGCGGTAGCAGAGCTCCCGATCGAGGAGAATCGATTCCATGGCGACCCCAGCGTGGCACCCGGCACCGGCTCACGCTCGCCATTTTCGGACGCCGACGAAAGGCGGGGCTCACCCATGCCCCGGGGCGCAGGGGCCCGGCGCGGCATCGCCGGCCGGGCGGGGCCGCTCGCCGACACGGAGACGTCCGAAAACGGCGAGCCGGCTTCGCGCGCTGCGGTATCGAATACCGCATGAAACGCTCCTACCCCAGCTACTACAGCGACATGCAGAGCCCGATCGGGCCGCTCACGCTCCGGTGGTCCGGCGATGCGCTCGTCGGGATGCACTTCGACAACGCGTCGATCCTCGCGCGGCGTGGCGAGTGGACGCGCGACGACGATCGCCTCGCGCCCGTGCGCGACCAACTGAGCGAGTACTTCCGCGGCGAGCGGACGTCGTTCGATCTTCCGCTCGACTTCGAAGGGACACCGTTCCAGGAGCGCGTGTGGCGCGCTCTCTACGAGATACCTTTCGGGGAAACGACGAGCTACGGCGAACTCGCGCGGAGAATCAGCGAGCCCAATTGGCCGGGAGCCCGCGCGGTCGGCGCCGCCAACGGGCAGAACCCGATCGCGATCATCGTGCCGTGCCATCGGGTCATCGGCGCCGACGGGTCGCTCACGGGCTTCGGCGGGGGCCTTCCGCGCAAGCGGTGGCTCCTCACGCACGAGGGGCACGCGGGGCTGGAAGAGGCCCGGCAGGCCCAACAAGACCTGTTCCGGCCCTCGTCGGCTTCGGTCGCGGTCATGAAATGAATTCAGTCGGCTGTGTCGGTATCGGCCGCGTCGCTCACGACCGCGGAATCGGTGTCACTCTCGGCGTCGGCGGGCGCGGAGGCCTCGGAATCATTGGCCTCGGATTCGGCGTCGGCGGCATCGGACGCATCGGACGCATCGGAGGATGCACCGTCGGAGGCATCCGCGCCGTATTCGGCGCCGCCCGCGTCCCTGCCCGCCGAGGCGTCCGCTCGGGTCCCGCACGGCGTCGTCATCCCCTCGTAGCACTCGGCGCTGGGCAGGCAGACGGAAAAGCTGTCGGAGCAGAGCTGGACGACGCAAAGGACTGTCCCTGGTTCGTCCCAGCACGCGCCGCCGTCGTCCTCGGGCGGGAGGCCGGTGGCGCCGCTGGCAGGCAGCGGGGTTGGCGCGGGGCTGAGCCCTTGGCTCTTCGCACACGTACAGCGCGTATAGGGATTGAGCACGACGAGGCACAGGCCAATCGGGAAGAACGCGCGGAGCATGCGAACGCGCATTGAAGGAACCGTGCCAATCGCAGATATGCCGGCTCGTTCTCGGCACTGCGCTCAGGGGCGGGCCGAGTCGCCCCGGTCGCTGCACAAGGTCGCCATTTCGCGCCGCACTGGGCGCGGGTCTCGAGATGCGCCCAGCGCCGGAAGGACACCGGCGCTCGGGCGAGGGTTCGACGATTCAGAACTTCAGACGACGATTCAGAACTCGATTGTCGCGAGCGACCGCGACGCGCGCCTTCGTTCGAGCCAGCCGTGGGCGACCACGAGGAGCGGCGGCTGGACGACGCGAGTCAATATCGCGAGAATCAAGGACCCTCCGATAACGACGATCGCCAGCGGGCGTTGCGTTTGCGACCCGATCCCGTGGGACAAGGCCGCCGGCATCAGCCCGAGCGTCGCGACGAGCGTCGTCATGAGCACCGGCCGGAAGCGCTTCTCGGCGGCTTCGCGCGCGGCGTTCTCGATCGAGTGGCCTTCGGTCTCGCGCAATCGTTGGAAATAAGTCACGACGAGAATCGCGTCCTGAATGGCGATGCCGAAGATCGAAATGAACCCCATCGCGGCCGAGACCGAGAAATTTTGCCCCGTCAGGAGCAACGCGAGGACTCCGCCGGTGCACGCGACGGGAATGCTGACGATGACGAGGATCGTGTCGATCCAGGTCTTGACGGCGCTGTATGTCAAGAACGCAATGAGGAGGACGGTCAGCGGAATGATGACCTGGAGGCGGACCTCCGCCTCGTGGAGCTCGTTGATCTCGCCGCCCCACTCGAGGCGCGTGTCGTAGGGGCGACAGAGCTTGCCGACCGCTCCTTCGCTCTCGCACCGCGGCATCCTCGTCTCGATGCGCGCTTGCGCTTCGGCGATCGTGCTCCCGAGGTCGCGGCCCCGCACGCTGAACTTCACGGGGCTGTAGCGCACCCCGTCTTCGCGGTAGATCATCGCGGGCCCTTCGGACGTCTGGATGTCGGCGAGCTCGCCGAGGGGAATGAACGACCCGTCCGGCGCGGCGACGGTGATCTCGCGTATCGCCTCGAGGCTCATGCGGTACTCGGGTTTCCAGCGCACGGTCAGGTCGAAGAACTTCTCGCCCTCGTAGACCTGCGTGACCGCCTGTCCCCCGATCGCCGCCTGGACGACGGCCTCCACGTCGCCCGTATTCAGCCCATAACGCGCGCACTCCTTGCGGCGGGGAGTGATCTTGATGTTCGGCTGCCCGAGCGATCGAAACATGCCGAGGTCCGCGACGCCGGGCACGGTGCTCATGACGTCCACGATCCCGGCCGCGAGCGCTTCGTTCCGCTCGATGTCTTGCCCGAAGATCTTGACCGAGTTCTCGCCTTTGACGCCGCTCAGCGCCTCTTCGACGTTGTCGCTGATGTATTGCGAGAAATTGAAGACGATTCCGGGAAACGCCTCGGAGAGCTCCGCATTGATCTCGTCGGTGAGCTTCTCCTTCGTCACGCCTCGCGGCCATTCGTCGAACGGCTTGAGCGGCGCGAAGAACTCGATGTTGTAGAACCCCGACACGTCGGTGCCGTCGTCCGGCCGCCCGAGCTGCGAGACCACATTGACGACTTCGGGGTGTTTGCGATGGGCGTCGTCGCAGGCCACGTTTTCGTCGGTGGGGCATCCGCGCAGGATCGACCGCATCCGGCCGACGTATTTGGCGCTCTGCTCGAGCGAAATGGACATCGGGAGGGTCGCACGGATCCAGAAGTTGCCTTCCTCGAGCTTGGGCATGAATTCACGCCCGAGGACGGGAAAGAGCGCGACGCAGAGGAGCATGGGGACGATGCTCAGCGCGACGGCCATGCGCGGAAAGCGCATCGCGAGATCGAACGCCGGATTGTAGATCCGATGGAGAACGCGCATGACGGCGCTCTCCTTTTCTTCGGTGAGCGCAGGCAACGCCTTCGATGCGAGAACCGGCGTGAGCGTCAGCGCCAGGCAGATCGCCCCTCCGATGGCGAACGCGTACGTCCGCGCCATGGGCGCGAAGATGACACCCGAGACGCCGGTCATCGTGAAGAGCGGCAAGAAGGCGGTGCCGATGATGAGCGTGGAGAAGGTCATCGGCGTCGCGACCTCGCGCGCGCTCTGCTGGATCCGCTCGACCATCGTGCCTTTTCCGTGGGGCCCGAGGTGGCGGAAGATGTTCTCCATCATGATCACGGTGGAGTCGACCACGATTCCGAAGTCCACCGCCCCGAGCGAGATCAGATTGGCCGACGTATGGGTCGCCACGAGCCCGCAGAAAGCGATCATCAGCGCCAGGGGGATGTTCGCGGCCGTGATGAGCGCCGCGCGCCAGTTTCCGAGAAATACGAGGAGGACGACCGTGACGAGCGCCATCCCGACCACGAGGTTCTCGAGGACGGTGTGCGTCGTCACTTTGACGAGCGAACCTCGATCGTAATAGGGCTGGATATCCATCCCCGGCGGTAGGATATGGTTGTCGCGAATGTACTGGACGCGCTTGTAGATCCCGTCGAGCGTACTCGGCGTCTCGCCGCCGTAGCGCATGAGGACGATGCCCTGGACGACGTCCGGATCGTCGTCATAGCCGACGATGCCGAGCCGGGGCGCATAGCCCACGTTCACGTCGGCCACGTCGCGGACGCGGACGGGGGTGCCTTTTTGTTCGGTGACGACGACGTCTTCCACGTCGTGGGCCTGGGGCGATCGTGAGCCGAGCAAGCCGATGCCGCGGATGTCGTAGCTCTGCTCGCCGAGGGACAGCCGCTGCCCGCCCACGTTCTGGTTCGCGTTCTGGATGGCGCCCGTGATCTGGCTCAGCGTGGCTCCGTGACCGCGGAGGCGATACGGGTCCACTTCGACGTGGTATTCCTTCGTCTCGCCCCCGAAGCTCGTGACGTCGATGACGCCCTGCACCTGTTTGAACTGCCGCTCGAGCAGCCAGTCCTCGGCGGTCTTCAAGTCTTTCAGCGAATAGCCCTTGCCGACGACGCGATAGCGGAAGACTTCGCCGATCGCGTTCCACGGCGAGAGCTGCCCCTGGAGGCCGGCCGGCAGCTGCACGAACTGGAGGCGATTGATGACTTCTTGTCTCGCCTCCTGGTACGGCGTCGACCAGCCGAAGTAGCATTTCACGTCGCTCAGGCCGAACAGCGAGAAACTCCGCACGTGGTCGAGCCCGGGCATGCCGGCCAGCCCGATTTCGAGCGGGATCGTGACATAGCGTTCCGTTTCTTCCGCGCTCCAGCCGGGCGGCTGCGTGAGGACTTCGACGAGGGGCGGGCAGGGGTTCGGATACGCCTCGATGTCGAGCTCCCGATAGGCGACATACCCCACCAGCACGAGAAGGACTGCGACCGAGAAGACGATGAGCGGCATCCGGAGAGCCGCCGAGACGATTCGTTGAATCATGGATTGGGCGCCTGGCGCGAGGCGCGGTGCTGAGCAATGGGCGTGCCGCTAAGCCCGACTTGCTAGGACGCGCGAGAACAGCGGGACGCGCGAATCGGACTTCTCGCGTCCCGGGGCGAGACAGCTCGCTCGACGCCGCGATCGGGACTGCGCGCCCACATGCGTGATGAAGCAGCCCGCATGAACGAGACCCATGGGCGCGCCCAATCGCTCACGCGGTCCCAACGTCGAGCGGGCGGGACCCATTCCGGAAACCGTGCGATGGCTGTCTTCGGGGTCATGGGACGAAGATCTCCCTCCATGCACGCAGGCCGCGCGATCAATAAAAGAGATACACCCACCAGTTCTTCAACGCATTGCCGCTGCTGTCGGTCGCCGTCGTGGCGAGGCCGGGCATGCTCGCGAGCAGATATGTATTCGCCGGGCCGCTGCAATCGGCCGAGGCGACTTGCGGATTGGAGGCGTAGTCCATCGGGGCCGTTTTGCCGGAGTACGGGGTCGTCATGTCGGCGCCGCCGGGACCGTTGTGCAATCCATAGTTCTCGCACGAGGTCAGGACGACCAGATTGTCGTCGAGGTCTCCGGCGCCGATCGCGTTGGGCGGGAAGCCCGCGTTTCCGCAGCCCGCGGACATCGGCGAAAAATCGAACGGATAGGCCGATGCGGGGCCTGCGACCGCGTGGCTCGAGGAAGGCCAGTCGATGCAGGCGCCGGCGTCCGCGGCGACCGGAGGGCACGCGGTATAGAAGCTCGGGAAGGACGCGCCGAAGCGCTTCTCGAAATCGAAGTTGAAGAAGGTGGCGGCGCTTCGCGTGAATTCCGGCAGGACGTCGTTCGAGAGATAGCCCTCCCACACGAGGCCGTTCACGTAGAGGTGGCAGCCCGCGCCGCGGCCGGGGTTGAAGTCGTGCAAGCGGGTCGTCACCTTGCACGCGAGGGCCTGATCGATGCACTGCGCGCTGGTGCACTGCAGATTGCCGGCGATGGCGTGGTCATCGGCGTCGTAGGCTTGCTTGGTCTCGGCGACCTCGGCAAACTTGATCGTCGGGCCGTCCGCCGCCGTCGGCGGATCCGCCGCGACCCCCCAGACCTCGTTGATGATCCCTTTTTCGAAGAGCCCGCAGAGCGTGAGGTTCGTGCCCGGTTGGTCCGGGTCCGGAATCCCCATCTCGTCGGCGAAGGCCGTGCTCCCGAGCGCCCCGTAGTCCACGGCGCCGTTCGATACGGGCAAGAGGGCGCTGTTGACCGCGCCGCTCGTGTCGCGCAGGTCGATGACGTACGCGAGCTGGTATTGCAGGAACGGGCGGGCGCTCGGGTCCTTGTATCCGAGGTACGCGCTCGCGGCCTTGAACGCGTCGACGTGCTCCTGAAGGATGGGGCGGAGCGTCGCGTTCATGTCGTACCCCGCGTCCACGAGGTCGCCGTTCTCGTCACGAAATCGGTTCGCGAAGTCGAGCACGAGCACGTTGGGCTGCATCTCGGCGATCTGCGTGTGGTGGATCGCGATCCACGAGTCCGAGTTCGTGTAGCTGGCCGGGTTCGGCCAGACCGACGTCGGCGGTTGCGTGGACGCGTCGCCTCCGTCGAGCGACGTGCCGGCCTCCGCCCCGGACGCGCCGCCTCCCCCGTCCGGGCCCGTCGCGTAAACGTCGACGGCGTCGACGATGCGCGCCGCGCACGCTTCGCACATCACGACGGCCAGGGCTCCCGCCGCGATGCCCGCGAGCCGACCCGCGCGATTCACGGGATGGCTCCGAGCACGCTCGCCGACGCCATCAGCGCCGGATCGCCGAAATCGCCCACCTCCGAGCTGCCGATACGCACGATCGTGGGCGGCCACGCCCACGCCGCGCGCGCTTCGGCGACGATCGCCAAGCCCGAGACGATCGGCACGCCCAGCCCCGCGCCCGCCGACCCGAAGAG
>DATHQY010000380.1:0-8239 GCA_035482215.1 Polyangiaceae bacterium
CGAAGAACTTCGCGCCCTGCCTGTCGACGTCGTCTACGAGCCCGAGCTCACGAGGGAAAGCCTCGAAGAACGCCTCGGGGGGGTGGGTATACTCGTGGTCCGCTCGACCGAGGTGAGCGGAGCGGCCATCGACAAGGCCAAGCAGCTCAATCTCATCGTCCGCGCCGGGGCGGAGTACGCCACGATCGACGTCCGAGCGGCGAGCAAGCGCGGGATTTACGTCGCCAACTGCCCGGGGAAAAACGCGTCGGCCGTCGGGGAGCTCGTGTATGGCCTGATGCTCGCTCTCGACCGCCGGATCCCCGACGCGGTCAACTCGCTTCGGGGCGGCAAATGGGAGCGCAAGGAGTACGGCAAGGCCGAGGGACTGCACGGCAAGACGCTCGGAATCGCCGGGATGGGCGCGATCGGGCGTGACGTCGCGCACCGCGCGCGGGCCTTCGGGCTGACGCCGATCGCCTGGAGCCGCTCGCTCACGGCCGCGCGGGCGGCGGAGCTCGGCGTAGGGCACGCCTCATCGATCGAGGAGCTCGCGTCGCGCAGCCAGATTTTGACGCTGCATCTCGCGCTGAACGATCGCACGCGCCAGATCGTCAGCCGGCGCGTCCTCGAGGTCATGCCCGATCGGTCGATGCTGATCAACACGGCCCGCGCGGACCTCGTCGATCAGGAAGCGATGCTGGCGGCCGTCGAGAAGCGGGCGTTTCGCGTCGGCCTCGACGTGTACCCGGACGAGCCGCGGATGAACCGCAGCTTTCCGGCGGCGGACACAATCCGCTCGTATCCGTCCGGGGGTCTCGTCTACGGGACGCCGCACATCGCCGCGGCGACCGATCAGGCCCAGCTCGCGATCGCGGCGGAGACCGTGCGGGTCGTTCGCTCATTCCTGCTCGAGGCGCGGGTGCCGAACGTGGTCAACGTGTCGTCCTCGACGGCGGCGCGCTTTCAGCTCGTGATTCGCATGATGGACAAGGTGGGGACGTTCGCGCACGTGCTGGCGGTCCTGAAGAGGCACGGCATCAACGTCGAGGAAGTGACCAACACCGTGTTCGAAGGCGGGGTCGCCGCGTGCGCGAAGCTCCGGCTCCTTTTGCGTCCGACCGAATCGTGCCTCGCCGAGATCAAGGCATTCGACGAAGTACTGCACGTGGATCTCGTCACTCTTCCGATGCTGGCCTAGATGCGGGAGCTTTTCGCGGCGCTCGCCGCGGTCGCGATCGCCGCGGCGCTCGTCGCATGCCGCGGATCGCACGGCGCCGACCGCGACGGGGGCGCGCTTCTCGCGGACGGGGCCGCCGAGGACGCGGCCACCGGAATCGACGCCGCACCTCCGCCCGACGACACCATGCCCGAAGGCACGAGCGCCGAGCTCACGCTGCGCGTGAAGCACCTGCTCGAAGCGATCGCGAACGACGATCCGGAGCTCGCGACGGACATCGAGTTCCCGCGCGACGGGTGGCTCGCCACGCACGACGCCGCTGACCCGGGGAAAGACTGGGAAAAGCACGTCGCCCGTCCGTTTCGCAACGCGGTGCACGGGCTCTCGAAGCGGCACAAAGAGGTCAGCCACGCCGAGCTCGTGTCGATCGAGATCGGCCACTCCGCCCAGCAGACGACGCCGAAGAAGCACGGTTGGACGAAAGCGCTGTGGACGGTGCACGAGTCGCGCATCACGTTCGTCGTCGAGGGCCGAACGCACACGCTGCCGATCCGCGAGATGGCCGCGTGGCGAGGTGCCTGGTACGTGACGCGATTGCGGTAGAGCGCACCGCGTCGTAGGCCTAACGCGAGCGCTTCTCGGCCTCGATCTCCGCGAGGATGCGCTCCACGTTCGTCCTGTGGTCGGTCCCCTCGTCGTACGCGAACTTGAACTCGGGCGCGTACCGCAGGCCCAGGCGCCGCGAGATCTCGCGCCGCAGCATGCCCGACGCGCGGCGGAGCGCGTTCACGACGTCGCGTCGACGGGTCTCGTCCTCGCCGCCTTCGAGCACGCGCACGAAGACGCGTACGCTGCGCAGATCGCTCGTCATCTCGACGCGCGTGACGACGGCGCCAGCGGCGCGCGGATCTTTCACTTCGGTCGCGAGAAGCGCCGCCAGCTCCTTGCGTACGCCCTCGCTCACGCGGAGAGCGCGCGTTCCCGTTTCAGCCGCCATCGCGGTGCTCGTACATTTCGTCTCCGATGGTGACGATCTCGGTCGCGCGGTCGGTCAGCACGGCATCGGCCGCCGTCCCCGCGACGTGAGCGACTTGCTCGAGGACGGAGTCGCAGACGGAAGCGTCGCCCGAGACGACGCTGACGCCGAACACGGCGCGCAGGTGCAGGTCCTGCGCGCCGACCTCGGCGATCGAAACGTCGAACCTCGCGCGCACCCGGTCACGAAACTTCAGGACCACGCGACGCTTGTCCTTGAGCGACCGGGCGCTCGGAATGTGGAACGTGAGACGCAAGACTCCGACGAACACCGCGGCCGTCAGAGCCTCTGCTTGATCTCTTCGACCTCGAACGACTCGAGAATGTCCTTCTCCTTGAGGTCGTTGTACCCGTCGAGGCTGATGCCGCATTCGAAGCCTTCGGCGATGTCGCGGACGTCGTCCTTGAATCGCTTGAGGCTCAGCACTTTGCCTTCCCAGATGAACGCGCCGTCGCGGACCAGCCGGATCTTGCCGCTTCGAACGATCTTGCCTTCGGTGACGTAGCAACCCGCGACAGCGACGCCCTTGACCTTGAAGATCGCGCGCACCTCGGCCTTGCCGTTCTGGCGCTCGACGAGCGTCGGCGGAAGGAGCCCTTCCATCGCGCCCTTCACGTCCTCGAGCGCGTTGTAGATGATCGAGTAGAGGCGGATCTCGACCTTGTTCTCTTCCGCGAGGCTCGCGGCCTTGCCGGCCGGACGCACGTTGAAGCCGATGACGATCGCCTTGGACGCGATGGCGAGGTTGATGTCGCCTTCCGTGATTGCGCCGACCGCCGCGTTGATGATCGAGAGGCGGACCTTCTCGGTCGACAGCTTGGTGAGCGCGTCCGCCAGTGCCTCGACGGATCCCTGCACGTCGCCTTTGACGATCGCGCGGAGCTCCTGCTGCCCGCTCTCGGCGATGCGCTTGGACAGCTCTTCGAGCGAGACCTTGGCCGTGGCCGGCACGAGGCTCTTCGCCATCTTGCCCTTGCGGCTTTCGGCGATTTCCTGCGCCTTCTTCGGGTCCTTCACGGCGTCCATGCGGTCACCGGCGTTCGGCACTTCGCTCAGGCCGAGGATCTCGACCGGCGTCGCCGGTTCGGCTTCTTGCACCTGCTTGCCGTGCTCGTTCGTCATCGCGCGGACCTTGCCGAAGCCGGCGCCCGCGAGAACGAAGTCGCCGACGCGCAACGTCCCGTCTTGCACGAGAACGCGCGCGACCGGACCGCGGCCGCGGTCGAGCAACGCCTCGAGCACCGTGCCGCTCGCCGAGCGGCGCGGGTTCGCCTTGAGCTCGAGAATCTCGCTCTGCAGCGAGATCGACTCGAGCAGCGACTCGACCCCTTCGCCCGTGAGCGCGCTCACGTTCACGAAGATCGTGTCGCCGCCCCACTCTTCCGGAACGAGAGCCAACTCGCCGAGCTCGCGCTTGACGCGCTCGGGATCGGCGCCCGGCTTGTCGATCTTGTTGACGGCCACGATGATCGGGACCTTCGCCGCCTTGGCGTGCGCAATCGCTTCCCGCGTCTGCGGCATGACGCCGTCGTCCGCCGCGACGACCAGCACGACGATATCCGTCACGCTCGCGCCGCGCGCGCGCATCTGGGTGAAGGCTTCGTGGCCGGGCGTGTCGAGGAAGACGACCGTGCCGTGCTTCGTTTCGACCTTGTAAGCGCCGATGTGCTGCGTGATGCCGCCCGCTTCCCCGCCGGCCACGTTGGCCTTGCGGATCCGGTCGAGGAGGCTCGTCTTGCCGTGGTCGACGTGGCCCATGACCGTGACGACCGGCGGGCGGAGACGCGAACCGTCGGCTTCGGCGGCCGGAGCGACCTGCTCTTCGCCGCGCGCTTCGGCAATCGTCTGCTCTTCGCTCTTGCCGACGTCCTCGACTTCCCACCCGAACTCGCTCGCGAGGATCTTCGCGGTGTCGGCGTCGAGCGTCGTGTTGATGTGGATGTTGCTCATCCCCATCGACAGGAGCTTCATCAAGAGCTCCGTCGCCTTGAGACTCATGCGCTGGGCCATGGTCTGCAGCGTGACGTCGCTGTCGATCCGGATGACCTTCTTGTGCGCGCTCATCTCCTGCGTGGAGATCATCGGAGGCCGGCGCGGAGCCATCGGCCCCATCGGGCGGCGGCCGCCCGCACCGCCCGGCGTGCGGCCCATCATGGGCCGGCCGGGCTGCTGGCCGGGAGCGCGAACGTCGCGTCGCGCGCCGGGACCGCCCGCCGTGTTGGCGCGCGGATCGTAAACCGCGCGCCGCGGCATGTTCGGCTGCGTGGAGGCCGTGCGGGCCGCCGAGCCGGGCGCCGGCATCGGAACACCGGGGCGACCCGACCAGTATTCGACGCCGGTCTTCGGCCCTGCAGCCGGGCGTGTGACCACCACCGGGGGCTCGGGCGCCACAACGGGAGGCGGGGGCGGAGGGGGGGGCGGTGGAGGCGGCGGCGCTGCAACGACCACCGGAGGCGGAGGCGGCGGCGGCTCTTCGACGACGACCGAAGGCGCCGGCGCGGCTGCCGCGACGGCGTCGTCCGTCGCGCGCTCGGCGCGCTCGACCGGATGGACGAACGGCGGATGCGCCGACGGTGCGAACGGCGCCGCGGGCTCGTGGGCAGAGGCGGCGGGGATCGGCGCTTCTTCGCGATCGCGCGCGTCGCGCTCGACGTGCAAATCACGCTCGATGGCCGGCTCCGCAGGCCGCACGCTCACTCGCTCTTCGACGACGGGTTCCGGAGGTGCCACTTGAGAGATCCGACTGCTCGTTTCTTGTTCGCGTTCGCGTGCAGTTACCGGGTCCATCGAGGCATGCCCGTTGGGTTCGTGCGACACGGAGGCGACATCGTCCAGCATGCGCATCGACGGGGGCGCGGGAGGCGCCATCGGCGGCAACGAAGGGCTCGACGGAACGTCCGGAGGGGCGCTCGTCGGCGAACCGGGCTTCGCCACGGCGCGGCGCTTGACGACGGTCGGACGAATTCGCTCTTCGACCACGTCGTGCGTGCGCTGCTTCTCGAGATGGCGCTTGATGCGCTCGACCGCGTCGGGCTCGACCGAGCTCATATGGTTACGCACGTCGGCGATGCCGATGGCCTGAAACAGGCCCACGACCTGTCGTGGGTCGAGGTTTAGCTGCTTCGCCACCTCGTAGACGCGAACTTTGCCGCTCATCGGGCCTCCGGACATCTGCATCGTGCACCTCTCGTCATCTCGTCACCGCCGCGCCCGCGCCTGCCGCGGCGTGCATTCTCTTGAGCTCCGCCGCGATGGATTCGTGGCGAACGGTACAAATTGCAACCGCTTGTTCTCCGAGCAAGGCCCCCAACTCGATTTTTGTGCTCCAGGCGATAGCGCGCCCGGCGGCGATTGCCCGTGAGACCTCGATGGATTGGGCGACGGAGCCCGCGTCCGTGGCCACGATGGCGAGCGGCGCCGCCGGTTCGCGGACCGGAGCCCTCGCTTCGATTTCGCGCATTCCGCGCGCGATCGCTTCGCGAGCCGCGTCCGATCCGACCGCCACCGCTCCGAGCCGCCGGGCGGCGAGCAGCAGACCCCCGATTCGCTGACTGCACGCCGAAACGAGGCGCGCGCCCAGTTCCGCGCCGTCCACCGCGCTGGCCGGCGCGGCGTTCGCGCGGCCCCCGCGACCCGCTCGCATGCGCGCGAGCCCGCGGGGAGCGCGAGACAGGCACTCGGCCTGCGCGTGGACATACGCCCCCCTTCCGAACGCACCGCCGGCGAGGTCGAAGACCACCTCGTTCTCCGCGACCACGAGGCGCAGCATTTCCGAGCGCGCCGCCGCCACCGCCTCGGTGGCGCCGCAGCCCGCGCAGGTGCGGACCTTGCCCGGCTTGGCTTGCCTGCCTGGCTCGCCTGCCGTGCCGGTCTTCACGCTTTTCGTTCGGTCGTCCATCGTTGCTTGCACGCTCTTCTATCCTCGCCTCGTTCGCTATTTCCGTTCCGCCGCGTTTGGACCGTCTGCCGCCTTCGTGCCGTCACGCCGTGGGTGCGTGCGATTCGCGCGATCGCGCGATCGCCTCGCGCCGCGCGGCTTCGATGACCTTCGCCTCGCTCGTCAAGAAGTGGTCGGCGCCCTGCTTGATGGCGCGCGCCTTCTTGATCCCGAGGCCCGTCTTGATGGCCAGCTTGTCTTCTTCTTCGCGCAGGATGTCTTCCACCGTCCGGTACCCCGCGTCTTCGAGCAGCTGCACCGTGCGTTCGCCGACGCCGCGGATGAAGAGCAGGCGCTC
Organism: Polyangiaceae bacterium; assembly: GCA_035482215.1. Classification (GTDB taxonomy): domain Bacteria; phylum Myxococcota_A; class Polyangia; order Polyangiales; family Polyangiaceae; genus Palsa-1150. Next base: position 6,431 of record DATHQY010000380.1, read on the forward strand.
GCGCTCGGTGAACGGCTCGGTGCGCGACGACGCCGCGCCGATGCGGTCCTGACGGAGCCGCTCCATCGTCGTCTCGGCGCTCGTCCGGATGCGCGCGGCGATGTCGGCGCCGCCGATGCCCGGGATGGACGCGAGCTCCTGTTCGCTCGCCTCGGCGAGCTCTTCGAGCGTGCGGAAACCGAGCCGGTACATGCTGCGCGCGATCGCCTCGGATACGCCTTCGATCTGCTGGAGCTGGGCGACCGCCTCTTCTTCCATCTGCTTGAACTTGCTCTCGCTGATGATGTCGAGCTTCCAGCCCGAGAGCTGCGCCGCGAGGCGCACGTTCTGGCCTTTACGGCCGATGGCCAGCGAGAGCTTCTCGTCCGGCACGACGAGCTCCATGCGTCCGTCGGCCTCGTCGACGATGACTTTGCTCACCTCCGCGGGCTGAATCGCGGCGCACACGAACCGCGCCGGATCGCGATCGAACGGCACGATGTCGATCTTCTCGCCGCGAAGCTCCTGGACGACCGCCTGCACGCGCGCGCCCTTCATGCCGACGCACGCGCCCACCGGATCGACGTCCGCGTCGCGGCTCGTCACCGCAATCTTGGACCTTGCGCCGGGCTCGCGCGCACACGCCACGATCTTCACGATGCCCTCGTAAATCTCGGGCACCTCCGCTTCGAACAGCTTCTCGACGAGGCGTGGATCGCTACGCGACAAGATGACCTGCGGGCCGCGCGCTTCGCGATCGATGTCCTTCACGTAGGCGACGACGCGGTCGCCCGGCCGGTACGTCTCGCGGGGCGTCTGCTCGCGAAACGGCAAGATGCCTTCCGTGCGCCCGAGATCGACGATGAGGTTGTTGCCCTTCTCGAAGCGCCGGACGACGCCCTTGATGAGCTCTCCCTTGCGGTCCTTGAACTCGTTGAAAATCAGGTCGCGCTCTTCGTCGCGAACGCGCTGGATGAGCACCTGCTTGGCCGTCTGCGCGGCGATGCGGCCGAACGCCTGGCGCGCCTGTTTCACCCGCAGGATGTCGCCGTAGTCCTTGTCCTGGTCGGCGGCCTTCTTCGCATCGGACGGGTGCCAGAAGATCTGGAAGCCGAGCTCCTCGCCCATCTCCGCCTCGAGGCCGAGCTTCTGCGCGTCCTCGATCGCGATCTCGCGATCGTCGTCCGCCACGTCCTCGACGACCGTCATGTACTGAAAGAGATCGACCTGGCCCGTGTCCTCGTTGAACCGCGCCTCGAGCTCGCGATTGGCGCCGAAGACGCTCTGCGCGGCTTTCAGGATCGCCTCTTCGACGGTCTTGATCAGGCGGGTCTTGTCGATCCCCTTGTCTTTGGCGACCATCTCGATCGCCTGCAGGAGGGTCACGTCCGAGCCGGTTTGTTGCTGTTGAATCGCCATGGTGCGTGTCCTCAGTGCTTCCTCTGCTGGGTGCCCTGCCCGCGGGGCTTGCCGTTGGGCTTGCCGCGAGGGCCGAATTCGAAAACGAGCCGGGCGCTCTCGATGCTGGCGAGCGGCACGTCGTGCGTGCGGGCGCCGTCCGCGATGCGAACCTTTCCGTCGACCATCCCGACCAACGTGCCGATGACCACACGGGTCGGACGGGCTTCGTCGGCGGCGCCGTCGGGAGGCGCGGAAGGGGCGGTCGTAGGAGCGGCGTCCCGATGCAGCTTGATCTTGACCTTCTCGCCGGCAAAGCGGTCGAAATCGCCCTCGCGGCGGAGCGGTCGTTCGACGCCGGGCGAGCCGACTTCGAGGTGGTAGGCGTGCGCGATGAGGTCCGCGACGTCGAGCGCGGGGCTCAAGTCGCGG
>DATHQY010000381.1:0-4428 GCA_035482215.1 Polyangiaceae bacterium
GTCCGTCCCCGCGCAATCGCACGAAGTTCCGTTCTCGTTCTCGCCTGCAGCGCTTGCGGCGCGGCGGCGCCCGCACCGGCGAAGCCGGCCCCGGCCCCCTCATCCGCGCGAGCCGAACCGGCTCCCGCGGCGCGGACTCCGCGCGAGCTCGGGACCGCCTTCGCGGCGTTGCCCTCCCTGGCCCCCGGCGATCACAATCTGGTCAAGAACGCGTCGTTCGACACGGCGAAGAGCCTCCCGTGGACGGCGTCCTTCACAGCACCGGCCGCCGGCTCGGGAGGCGTCACGGCGGGTGCTTATTGCCTCGAAGTGACGAACGCCGGCGCGAAGCCCTGGGACGCGCAGTTCCGTCATCGCGAGATGACCATCCAGAAGGGTCACGCGTACGCGATTCGCTTCAAGGTGGCGGCCACCGAACCGACGCACCTCGCCGTTCGGGTGGCCATGTCCGGCCCGCCGTACAAGGGGTACTGGTCGCGCTCGATCGACATCGGGCCGGTCCCGCAGGTCGTGACGTCCGATTTCACGATGCCGCTCGATGACGATCCCACGGCGGAGTTCGCGTTCCACGTCGGGGGCTCGGCGGCCAACAAGGCGACGCCGTTCTCCGTGTGCGTCGACGATGTCGTTCTCGAAGATCCGCAGTTCACGCCGAAGCCCGACGCGGCGCCCCCGCCGGTGCCGAATGTCCTCGTCAACCAGGTCGGGTACCTGCCTGGCCTGACGAAATGGGCCGTGATCAAGACCGACGCCACCGCGCCGCTCGCGTGGAAGCTCCTCGGCGAAAAGGGCGACGTCCTGGCCGGCGGAGACACGATCGTGCGCGGCGCGGATCCGAGCTCGGGCGATCGCGTGCACTGGGTCGATTTCTCGGCTTTCACGAAAACCGGCAAGGGGCTCGTCCTTCACGTCGGCGACGACGCGAGCCATCCGTTCGAAGTCGGACCGGCGGTGTACCGCAAGCTCAAATACGACGCGCTGAACTACTTCTACCAATCGCGGAGCGGACTCCCGATCGCGATGCCCTATGCGCGCGCCGAGAAGTGGACGCGACCCGCGGGCCACCCGGGCGATCAGAGCGTCTCCTGCGCGCCGGCCCCCTCGCCGGACGCGCCGCGCGACCCCTCGTATGACCCCTCGAGCGACCGCCATTGCGACGACACGCTCAACGTGGCGGACGGCTGGTACGACGCGGGCGATCACGGCAAGTACGTCGTCAACGGCGGCATCGCGGCCTGGACGCTGCTCGATCAATACGAGCGAACCAAGTTCCTCGGCTCGTCGGTCGCTGATTTCGGCGACGGCAAGTTGGGCATTCCGGAGAGCCACAACGGCGTGCCGGACTTGATCGACGAAGCGCGCAACGAGCTCGAATTCATGATGAAGATGCAGGTTCCCGAAGGCCACCCGATGGCCGGAATGGTGCATCACAAGATTCACGACAAGGAATGGACGGCGCTCGGAACGCGCCCGGACCAAGATCCGGTCGCGCGCTATCTGCATCCCGTGAGCACCGCGGCGACGCTCAACGTCGCGGCGACGGCCGCGCAGGGCGCGCGCATCTGGCGAGAGCTCGACCCATCGTTCGCGAAGACGTGCCTCGACAGGGCCGAGCGTGCATGGGCGGCGGCCGTCGCCAACCCCACCCTCTACGCGCCCGCGTCCGACTCGATCGGCGGAGGTCCGTACGACGACACCGACGTGTCGGACGAGTTCTACTGGGCGGCGGCCGAGCTCTACGTGACGACGAAAAAGAGCGCCTACCGCGACTTTCTGGCGAGCTCGCCGCACCGGGACGGCGACGCGATCGACCCCGCGCAGCCGTCGCTCATGACGTGGCAGCACACTGCGACCTTGGGCACGATTTCGCTCGCCGTGGTGCCGAACGGGCTGCCCGCGGCGGAAGTCGCGGCGCGCCGCAACGGCCTCGTGAAGGCGGCGGATGCCTTCCTCGCGATGAGCGCGCACGCGGGGTACCGCACGGGCTTCGAGCCGTCGCCGCCGAGCTTTCCCTGGGGCTCGAACTCGTTCGTCCTGAACAACGCGCTCGTGATGGCCCTCGCATTCGACTTCACGCACGACAAGAAATACCTCGCGGGTGTGGTCGACGCGATGGACTACGTGCTCGGCCGCAATCCCAACGACCAGTCCTACGTGACCGGGTACGGCTTTCGACCGCTCGAGCACCCGCACCACCGGTTCTGGGCACACCAGGCCAACGCCGCGTTTCCCGAACCGCCGCCGGGGGTCCTGTCGGGCGGCCCGAACTCCGGGCTGCAGGATCCCTACGTCAAAGCGCTCGGCCTCGAAGGCTGCGCGCCCATGAAGTGCTTTGCCGACAACATCGAGGCCTGGTCCGCCAACGAAGAGGCCATCAACTGGAACGCCCCCCTCGCATGGGTCGCGGCGTTCCTCGACGAACAGAGCGCCGTCCAGAAGCCACGCCGGTAACGAAAGCACGATGAGCCGAAAGTGCGGAACGAAAGCACGATAAGCCGAAAGTGCGGAACGAAAGCACGAGACCATGACCGAGACCCTGAAACCGCGGACGCTTCCGCCCGGCATCCACGAACCGAACGGCCGCCCGAACGAACGCATGCCCGTGCCACCGCTCGAGCCCCTCGACTCGATTCTGCCCTCCGAGCCGCTGCTCCTGATGGGCGCCGGGCCGGTACCGATTCCGCACGCCGTCGCGCGTGCGAACGGCGTCGTCATCAACCACCTCGGTGCGACGATGGAACACGTCATTCGCAATCTCAAAGAGATGGCGGGGTACGCGTTCCAGACGAAGAGCGACAAGATCATGGGCGTCGCCGGGCCGGCGTCCGCCGCCATGGAAATGGCGATCACGAACCTCTTGTGGCGCGGGCGAAAGTGCCTTTGCTTGAAGACCGGCACGTTCAGCAACCGCCTCGGCGAGATGGCCGTCGCCGTCGGCGCCGACGTCACGTTCGTCGAGCCCGAGACCGGCCGTCCCGTCACCGCCGAAATGGTCGAGAGGGCCTTGGCGCGCGGCCGGTACGACGTCGTCACCATCGCCCAGGGCGAGACCTCGTGCGGCGTCTTGAACGGCGATCTTCCTCAGATCGCGGCCCTCGCCCGATCGCACGGGGCACTCATGGTGGTCGACGCTGTCGTAACCCTGAGCACGATGCCCCTGGAAATGGACGCGTGGGGCCTCGACGCCGTCGTCACCGGCGGGCAAAAGGGCCTCTCGTCGATCCCGGGCGTGTCCCTCATCGCGTTTTCGGAGCGTGCCTGGGACGTCATCCGGAACCGCCGCGAGCCGATGCCGCACTGGTGCCTCGACGCCATTCGCGCACAGCGCTTCTGGGGGGACCACCAGTACCATTACACCGCGCCGGTACCCGGCATCCTCGCCCTCTACGAAGCGCTTCGCCTCGTCTGCGAAGAGGGCCTCACGACGCGGCACGAGCGCCACCGTGTGAGCTCACAATCGCTGCAAGCCGGGCTCGAAGCCATGGGCCTCTCGCTCTTCGTCCCTCTGGCCTATCGGCTCAACTCCGTGATCGCGATTCGCATTCCGGGCGACGTGTCGGCGCCGAACGTCCTCTCGTACATGTCGCGTAAATTCCGCGTGGAGATCTCGGGCGCCTTCGGTCTCGACGTCGTGAGGATCGGCCAGATGGGCGAGCAGTGCCGATCGCACAATCTCTTCAAAGTGCTCTACGCGACGGGCATGAGCTTCGGCCATTTCGGCGTAAAGCTCGACGTCAGCAAGGGTCTCGCGGAGCTCGAAAGGACGCTCACCCGCGAACACGAGTTCGAGTGATGGCGGTTCGCGAACCCTCGAGCTAGTTTTCTCCCGGCGCGACGCGGAAGTACATCGTCCGAGGCGCACCGCAGTAACCGCAGTGGAGCGCGAGCACGCGGAGCGTCTCCCCGTCGATGCGCTCGGCGGTATGCTCGTCGAGGCGATAGGGCCCGTCGCACGTGAGGCACGGCATGCCGAGCGCGCGCGGCTCGACCTGTGATGCCCAACGTACGTCAATCGGTCGTGCACTCGATCCGCCCGGTTCGATCGCGGCAAGCCGTTCGCGCGCAGCGACGACGGCCGCAGTCCTTCGCACGCGGGGACGATAGTCGTCGCCCCACGAAGTCCGGTTCTGGTTCACCGTGGCAAGTTAGAGACGCTTGGCCGCACCGCAAGGGGGGAGCGGGCGCTCAACTCACCCACTGGGAGACAAGAGTCGTCGCCCGCGGCAGTTGGTCGTCGCGTAGCCCACTCGTGTAGACGACGAACGAAGCGCGGTCGCCGAAGGCAACCCGGATCAATCGGAGAAACTCTTCGGCTCGCGACACGGCGACATGCGCACGCCATTCGCTGTGCCAGTGCTCGGGCTCGAGCGCCGAACGAAGCGCCAGCTCCGCATAGCCCCATCCGATGAATTGCCGTATCGCGCGCAG
>DATHQY010000382.1:0-5991 GCA_035482215.1 Polyangiaceae bacterium
GAAGATGACGCGGAGCGGGCTGTGGCCGGGCGCGTCGCGGACGGTGAGCCGCGGATCGTCGGCGAGCGCGGTGCCGACGCCGATGACGACCGCGTCGTGCTGCGCGCGGAGCAGGTGCACGCGCGCGCGCGCTTCCGGTCCGGTCACCCATTTGGACGCGCCGGTGCGCGACGCGATGCGGCCGTCGAGCGAGAGGGCCAGCTTGAGCGTGACGTAGGGCATGCCCGTCGTGACGAATTTGGCCCACGGCGCGATGAGCGCCCGCGCCTCGTCCTCGCGGCATCCGATGTCGACCTGTATGCCTGCGGCGGCGAGCCGTTCGGCGCCGCGGCCCACGACGTTCGGGTTCGGGTCGCGGCATCCGATGACGACACGCGCCACCTTTGCCGCGAGGATCGCGTCCGCGCAGGGCGGCGTGCGCCCGACATGGTTGCACGGCTCGAGGGTCACATAGAGGGTCGCCCCGCGCGCGCGGGATCCCGCTTCGGTGAGCGCCGCGACTTCCGCGTGCTCTTCGCCGGCGCGCTCGTGGTGGCCTGCGCCGACGATCTCGCCGTCGGCGACGACGACGGCGCCCACGTGCGGGTTGGGCGAGGGCGTCCCCAGCGCACCCTGCTCGAGTGCAGCGCCCATCCACGACTGGTCCGCCGGTGCGAACTCCGCGGAGGTGAGATGGGCTGGCGCGCGCTTTTCTTTCTCGGTTTCGCTCATGACTCCGCGTCCCCGTCCGATCGCGCCCGAGCCATCTTGTCGAGCTCCGAGCGGAATTCGTCGATATCGCGAAAGCTCCGGTACACGCTCGCAAAACGCACGTACGCGACTTCGTCGAGCTCGCGGAGGACGGTCATCACGCGCTCCCCGATCGCGCGGCTTTCCACTTCTTTCGCTTCGCTCTCGATGAGCTGCCGTTCGAGCTCGTCGATGAACCGCTCGATGCGCTGCATCGCGACAGGCCTCTTGTTGCAAGCGAGGCGCACACCCCGGAGGATCTTTTCGCGATCGAACGGTGTCCGCGCGCCGTCTTTTTTCACGACGACCGGGAGCACGTCCTCCACGCGCTCGCGGCTCGTGAAGCGCCGGCCGCAGCCTTCGCACTCGCGGCGCCGGCGGATGACGTCCCCGGCGCTCGCCGTACGCGAGTCGATGACTTTGCTGTCGAGCCGGGCGCAGAACGGGCACTTCATGGCGTTCCCGCGCGGGAACGCTCGGCTTCCCCGGCTTCTGGCGGAGATGCGCTCATGGCCATTCACTCATAGCGAGAGAGAACGAGCGCGCAGTTCGTTCCGCCGAACCCGAACGAATTGTTCATGACATGGCGGACGCGCCGCTCGCGCGCCACGTTCGGCACGCAATCGATGGCGCAGTCCGGGTCTTGATCGACGAGGTTGATGGTCGGCGGAATGCGGCTCTCCGCGATCGCCAGGGCGCAGATCGCCGTCTCCACCGCGCCCGCCGCGCCGAGCAAGTGGCCCATCATCGACTTTGTGGAGCTCACCCAAAGGCGGTCGCTCGGCTTCGCGTTCGAGGCGTGCGCGCCGAAGAGCGCGACGATGGCGCGCGCCTCTTCGCGGTCGCCGGGCGGCGTCGACGTGCCGTGCGCGTTCACGTAATCGATTGCGTCGGACGTGATCCGCGCGTCGTCGAGCGCCATGCGCATCGCGCGCTGGGCGCCCTCGTGTTGCGGCGCGGGCTGCGTGAGGTGGTACGCGTCGCTCGAAGCGCCGTACCCCGTCACCTCGGCGTAGATCTTCGCGCCGCGCCTCTTTGCGCGGTCGAGCGACTCGAGCACGAGGATGCCGCCGCCTTCGCCGCACACGAAGCCGTCGCGTCCCTTGTCGAACGGGCGGCTCGCGGCCTTCGGGTCGTCGTTGCGCTTGCTCAGGGCGAGCATCGCTTCGAACCCCGCGATGCCGACCGGCGTGATCGTCGCCTCCGTACCGCCGCTGACCATCACGTCGACCTTGCCGCGGCGGATCCACTCGGTGGCCTCGCCGATGGCGTGCGCGCCGCTCGAGCACGCGCTCGTCGTCGCGAAGCTCGGGCCCTTGAGGCCGTGCGCGATCGAGACCTGGCCGGCCGCCAAGTTCCCGATGATCGTCGGAATGGCATAAGGGCTCACCTTCGTAGGCCCCTTCGTCATGACGGTCTCTTTCGTCTTTTCGAGCGAAAAGAGGCCTCCGACGCCGTTGCCGATGATGCAGCCCGCGCGAAACCGCTCCTCTTCCGAGAGCTCGAGCTTCGCGTCTTCGATCGCCATCGAGGCCGCGCCGCACGCGAACTCCATGAAACGATCCATTTCCTTGAGCTTCTTTTTTTCGATCCAGCGCGTCGGCTCCCAGTTTTTGACTTCGCCCGCGATGCGTACGCGGAAGGCCGAACAATCGAACTGGGTGATCGCGTCGATGCCGCTTTGGCCCGCGAGAAGCGCGTTCCAAGACTCGCGCGTTCCGATACCGACGGGCGTCACGAGCCCGACTCCGGTGATGACGACTCGTTGCATTCCGGACTTTTTCACCGGCCCGAGGGAAAGAAGCCTCGGGCCGCCACCTTTCCCTTACTTTTTAGCGTGCTTCTCGATGTAGTCGATCGCGTCCTGCACGGTGCGGATCTTCTCGGTGTCCTCGTCCGGGATGTCGATCTCGAACGCTTCCTCGAACGCGAGCACGAGCTCGACCAAGCCGAGCGAGTCGGCGCCGAGGTCGTCGATGAAGCTGGACTCGGGTTTGATGTCCTTCTCGTCGACGTCAAGCTGCTCTTTGATGATGCGCTTGACCTCGCTGGGGATGTCGGTAGCCATGGGTAGATTCGCCTCGTATAGGAAAAATTGCTTGGAGTCGAGCGCTTAGGTTGAAGTCGTCGAGGCCGAGCCGCGGGACGGGCGGCGCGGGGACGCCTGAATCACACGTAGAGACCGCCGTTCACGCGGAGCACCTGGCCGGTGACATACCCGGCTTCGTCGCTCACGAGATAGGCGCACGCCGCCGCGATGTCGCGCGCGGCGCCGGTCCTACCGAGCGGAATCGTCTTGAGCAAGGCTTCTTTGTGCTCGGGCGACATGGCCGCGGTCATGTCGGTGTCGATGTAGCCCGGCGCGACGACGTTGGCCGTGATCCCGCGGGTCGCAAACTCGCGTGCGATGGATCGTGCGGCGCCGAGCACGGCCGACTTCGTGGTTGCGTAGGCCGTCTGCCCGACGTTCCCCGCGTCCGCCACGACGCTCGACATGAACACGATGCGCCCCCAGCGGCCGCGCATCATGCTGCGGCTCGCGGCGCGGGCGCATGCGATGGCGCCGCGGACGTTCGTACGCCAGAGCGCGTCGAAGTCGTCGTCCTTCATGCGCATCAGGAGGCCGTCGATCGCGATGCCGGCGTTCGCAATGAGGATGTCGATCTTGCCGTGACGCTTGACGATCGAGTCGACGCCCGCATCGACGGCGGCCGAATCGCTCACGTCGAACCCGCACACGTCGGCCTTGCCTCCGCGACCGATGATGGCCTCGGCGACACTCCGGGCGGCGTCTTCGCCTTTGACGTAGTTGACGATGACCGTCGCCCCTTGCTCGCCGAGGAGTTCGCAGCACGCGCGACCGATTCCGCGGGAGCCGCCCGTCACGAGTGCGATCTTGCCGTCAAGTCGGAACATACATGGCCCTCAGCGATGCGAGCGCCGCCTTATAGACGTCGCGCGGCGGCTGTTCAACTCTGCTCGTCGGCACGTCGTCGCGCTTTTGCGAGGCTGCGGTGTTGGCGCTTTGCGTCACGCGGCGGCTTCGGCCACGAAGGCGGAGGCGAGCGCGAGCGACTGCGCGTCGCTGACGTTGAGCGTCTTCAGATCCCTTGCGATTCGGCGAACGAGGCCGGTCAGCACTTTTCCAGGGCCGATCTCGATGACGTGCGTCACCCCTTGCGCAGCCATCTGCAGCACGCTGGCTTCCCAACGCACCGGGCCAGCGACTTGGGCGACGAGGAGTCCTTTGACGCGCGACGCGTCGGCGTTGGGCACCGCGTCGAAGTTGGCGACGACCGGAAACTGCAGCGCGCGGACTTCGCACGTCTCGAGTTTGCCGGCGAGCGCGATCGCCGCGGGCTTCATGAGCGCGCAATGAAACGGCGCGCTCACCTTGAGCGGGATGACGCGGCCCTTCTCCGCCACGATCTGCGCCGCCGCGCGCGCGACGGCGGCGGTGTGGCCCGAGATGACGATCTGCCCCGGGGCATTGAAATTCGCCGGCGCGACGATTTCGCCCTCGGCGACGTCGGCGCAGATCGCCTCGAGGCGATCCGGGGTGACGCCGAGGACGGCGCTCATCGCCCCGACCCCGGCCGCGACGGCGTTTTGCATCGCCGCGCCGCGGGCGCGCACGAGGCGGAGCGCGTCTTCGAACGAGAGCGCTCCCGCCGCGACGAGCGCGGAGTACTCGCCGAGCGAGTGCCCCGCGGCGAGGACCGGAGGCGGTAGCGCGGGGAACTGTTCCCGCAGCGCGGCCAAGAGCGCCTGGCTCATCGTGAGGAGCGCGGGCTGCGCGTTGGCCGTCAGCGTGAGCATCTCTTCCGGCCCCTCGAGGATCGTCTGCGAGAGGGGCTCACCCAGGACTGCGTCTGCGCGTTCGAAAACCGCCCTGGCGGCGGGCGACGCGGCGAGCAAGTCCTTGCCCATGCCGACCGCCTGCGAGCCCTGCCCGGGGAAAAGCCATGCGATACTCATCGGCGCGCGCGTTTAGCCCGTCTTGGCGAACTCGTCACGGAAATGTTGCCGAGAGAGCATCGGCTCAGGTCGGGTTTTCAGGTGGGCGTCGACTCGGTACCCGGCTTGACGGCGCGACCGTTGTAGTGGCCGCACGACGCGCAGGCGCGATGCGGCACGAACGGCTCGCCGCAGTTGGGGCACGGCGAAAGGTTCGGCGCGGCGACCTTGTCGTGATTCGCGCGTCGCATATTTCGTTTCGAACGGCTTGTGCGTCGCTTGGGGACGGCCACGGGAACTCTCCTATTTCTTCTTCAGCCTCAACAGAGGCGACAGTCGCGGGTCGATATCGTCTTCTTCCCGGGCCGCGCTTTCAGCGGCAGGCGGGGGGCTGATACCCGGGCATGAGTCCGAGCACAAGGGGATCATCGGAATATTCAGAAGGAGCTCGTCACGCACGAGATCGTCCAACACGACCGTTTGCCCATCGTACGCGATCACGTCCGCTTCGTCGGGGGACAGGTCATCCGCGTCGTCCTCGTCGCCGGAATGGCTCGAACGCTGGGGCGGAGCGCCTTGGACAGCGAGGGCGCTCACCTCCTCTTGGATGGAGACGTGGGTTGGCTCGAGACAGCGTGCGCACGGTACGGCCAGTTCGGCGTGCAATCTTCCATGCACGACGACGTCGTTGCCGCTCTTCGACACGCGAATTTCGAGGCCCCCGTCCTCTCCACCGGGGGCGATCCCGGTCTCTTCGAGTGCGCCACGGATCCAAGCCGCTCGAATGGGCAGGTGGAGCTCTTTGCCCGCCGCGTCGAGGTCATGCACAGGGATCGAAAACTCGTGCGCGCTCATGGGAAAACAGGGTCCGCTAGCATAAGCGACCGCGGGCGCCGCGCAAGGGGGAGCGCCGACGGCGCACGGGTCAACGAAGCGTGTGCGCTCCCTGCGTTGGCTCGTACCCTCACCTCCGTGACGAATTATCGGTTGCGCAGGGCCGTTATGGGCGACGCGGCGGGGATCGCCGCGGTGCACATCGCCTCCAGCGACGAAGCCTACGCGCCTCTGGCGGCCGAGTGGTCGCGCGCCAACATCGAGGCGCGGACAGCGCGCTGGGCAACGATCCTCGCAAAGGAAGGCCCCGAGCTCGTCATGGTCGCCGAGGATGGCACGGGAGGGATCATCGGTTTCGTAGGCGGCGGTCCCGCGCGGCACCCAGAGCCGGCCGCCGAAGTGGAGATCTATGTCCTTCACGTGCATCCCGGTCTTCGAGGTCGCGGGGTGGGAGGCGCATTGTGACCACCG
>DATHQY010000383.1:0-3034 GCA_035482215.1 Polyangiaceae bacterium
TCCGACAGATTCTGCGCCGCAACGAGGGCCGTCGCTGCGCCGCCCTGCCCTGCTCTCCCCGTATCGGGATGGGCGGCCGTCGCGCCCGCCGTCTCGCGCGGGGGCTCCCCGACCGGATCGACGGGCTCTTCGTCGATGACGATCCCTTCCCCGACCTGCGGCAGATCGACCGCGACGGATCCGCCGGTCTCCTGCGGCGGGGCCATCTGCGCCGGCACCGCGGCAGGGCTCGCCGCGGAGAGCGAGCGATACGCGAGAAAGGACACTCCGGCGGTGAGAACGGCATGGACGGCCACCGAAAGGGCCACCGTGAGCCCATGCGTCTTGGCCGTTGCAAGTCCCACTTCGGCGATGTCCTTCGTTCTCGCGCCTACAGGCGGCTACGCGATGCGGCGACCGCTGTACGGATGGTGACGCGGGCGGGAGCCGATCGCCAGCCCCCGGCGCTTTCAGGAGAAACGGCTCGTTCGCGCAAAGACTTTGGCGAAGCGACGCTCGGTGTTGCCGAGCGTGGCGCGCGCGAGGTCCTCCGCCGGAAGCCCGCGGAGCCCCGCCACGTGCGCGGCCGTGTGCACGACGTACGCGGGCTCGCATTTTTTCCCGCGCAGCGGGACCGGCGCCAGATACGGGCTGTCGGTCTCGACCAGGATGCGATCGAGCGGCGCCCACGCGGCGACCTCTTGCACTGCGCGCGAGTTCTTGAAGGTGACGACGCCCGAAAGAGAGATATCGAAGTTCATCTCGAGCGCGCGCTCGGCGAACGCGCGGTCTTCGCTGAAACAATGGATGATGCCGCCGACCTCGCGCGCCCCTTCCGCTTCGAGCACGGCAAGGGTGTCGGCCGGCGCCGAACGTGTGTGCACGACGATGGGCTTGCGGACGTCGCGCGCGACCGCGATGAGCTGGGCAAAGACTTCGCGCTGCCGTTCGCGCGGCGAATGATCGTAGTGGTAATCGAGGCCGATCTCGCCCACGGCAACCACCTCGGGTGATCGCGCGAGCTCGCGGAGGCCCTCCACGATCGCGTCCGTCGCGATCCGTGCGTCGTGCGGATGGAGGCCCACACACGCCGCGACGTGATCAGGGATGCGCTTCGCAAGGAGCGCCGCGGCGAGCGCCGGCTCGAGCGGGTCCGCGTCGCTCGCCGAGTCCTCGCCGGCCTTGCCGCGCGGTACGTTCACGTCGCGCGCGAGGCCGACGACGACGAAGCCCACGACGCCGGCCGCCATGGCGCGGGTCATCACGGCTTGGGGCCCCTCGGGAAAGTGATGCGCGTCGAAGTGGCAGTGCGCGTCGGCGAGAGCCATCATGTCCCATGGATCCTAGGCCAGGCCGCGGCCCCGCGCTCGCGCCGCTCGAAGCGTCGTTCTGCGTATTCGCACAGGCCCGTGACGCGAGCGTGGACATCGACGCGTGGAACCGCCACGCCGAGCGATTCTTCGCGACCCGCGTCGGTCTCACCGAAGAACGGCGCGGCCCGGCCACGGCGCTCGACGTGGTCGGCTTCATCGTCGCGCCCGCCGACGGGCGGCCCGCCGTCCGCCGGGCTTTCGCGCGTCCCGCGCAGGAGGCCGATTACGCGCTCGCCGAAACGGTGGAAGCCGGCGCGGGGAGCGGTCTTGCGCGGCTCGCCCGTCGCTGCGGCATGGTGTGGCTCGTCGAACGCGAGGACGAAGCGGCGGAACCGGCGGAAGAACCCGTGACCGAGGGAGCGCTCGCAGGGGGAGGCGGATCCGGTGCTCGTGCCGCTGATCGCGGTGACCGCTCGGCCCTCCTCCTCGCGGCCATCCTGGCGAGCATCCTCCTCGGCCCGATCCTCGATGGCCGCGCGCGCGAGCTGTTCGGCGTCAAAACGGCGCGCGCGAAGCTCGAAGTGCGTTGACCGTTTCGTATACTGCGCGGCCGATGAAACGCGTCCTCATTCTGGGAGCCACCTCCGCCATCGCTGCGCACGTGGCCGAGATCCATGCAGGGCGCGGCGACCGCATTCACCTCGTCGGCCGCACCGAGTCGAAGCTCGCCGACGTAGCGCGGCGCTGCGGCAGCGCCAGCGTGACCCGACCAGGCAACGGGACCCACGTGACCGACGGGACCCACGTGACCGACGGGACCCACGTGACCGACGGGACCCACGTGACCGACGGGACCCACGTCACCCATGTGACGACGGAGGTCGCCGATTTCGACGCTCTCGGCGCGAACGGCGACGTCATCGCACGAGCGATCGCGGCGATGGGCCGGATCGACACGGCGCTCATCGCGCACGGCGCTTTGGGCGACCAGATCGCCAGCGAAGAGGACTTCGATCACGCGGAGGCGATCTTGCGCACGAACTTCACGAGCGTCGTGTCGCTGCTCATTCCTCTCGCCAACCAGATGGAATCGACGCGAGCGGGGTGCATCGGCGTCATCACGTCGGTCGCCGGCGATCGCGGACGGCCGCGCAATTACACGTACGGTTCGGCCAAAGGGGCGCTGAACATCTTTCTGCAGGGCCTGCGAACGCGCCTCTATGCCGCCGGGGTGCGGGTGACGACGCTCAAGCTCGGGCCGGTCGACACGCCGATGACGCGCGACCATCCGAAGAACGTCCTCTTCGGCAAGCCCGAAGCCGTCGCGCGCGACAACGTGCGGGCGATGGACCGCGGCGTCGCGGAGGCGTATGTGCCCTCGATTTGGGGGTTCATCATGCCCATCGTCAAGAACACTCCGGAGCGCCTCTTCCAACGGTTGTCGTTCCTGTCCGGCCGATAGACGCGCTTTTCGTAGGGTTGACGGAGCGGCCGCCGCATCGGGGCGGCCCTAGCTCACCCATCGCAAGCTCAGGCTCGTCGCCCGAGGCAGTTGATCGTCGCGTAGTCCGCTCGTGTAGACGACGTGCGAGGCGCGATCACCGAAGGCGACCCGGATCAAATGCAGATACTCTTGGAGTTGCGATAGGGCCACGTGCGCGTGCCACTCGCTATGCCAACGATGGGGCTCGAGCGCCGAACGAAGCGCCAGCTCGGCATAGCCCCATCCGATGAATTGCCGT
>DATHQY010000384.1:0-4703 GCA_035482215.1 Polyangiaceae bacterium
CAGCGAGCACCACCGGAACCGGCATCGGCGGCTCGTGCTTCACCGGCATCGTCAACGGGAATACACAGACCAACTGCTGCACCGACTGCACGGTGTCGTTCACGGCAAACGGCTTCACCCAGCCGAATTCGGGGACGTACACCGGTACGACCCCGGAAGGCGTGGCATATGCCGGTACGTACACGGGCGTTTGGACCGGAACGCGCGAGTAGACGTCGCGGGGTGGTCCATCGAGGCCGTGGTGCGAGCACCTCGGGTGCCTGCGGCGCGGCTCGATGGGAAGCCGGAGCTGCTGCCGCTTCGCGACTGAACGTACGCTCTCAGCGCGGACAGGCACCCCACGCGAATTGACCTTGAATGGAGACCTCCGGATTGCATTTCGCAGTCGCATCACCGCCGGGCGCGCCTTGGATCAGGCAGCGGACACGCCGATCGCCCACGCGGACGCAAGCCGCAC
Source organism: Polyangiaceae bacterium (assembly GCA_035482215.1). Classification (GTDB taxonomy): domain Bacteria; phylum Myxococcota_A; class Polyangia; order Polyangiales; family Polyangiaceae; genus Palsa-1150. Next base: position 458 of record DATHQY010000384.1, read on the forward strand.
GATAGTCGTTTCCGAAGGCGCCGTTCGCGCCGCACCGAAGGGTGCACGACCCGCCCGAGCAATCGGACGAGCCCTCTGTGCAGCCTGACTCACGCGACCTCGTTTCAGCTCCCCTGTGCAAAGCGGAAGGAACGGTCGCAGTGACGACCGGGGCAGGAGCGACCGCCGAGGCGTCGGGCGACGGTGACGAAGTCGTCGCCGGTAACGTTTGAGGCGGCAGAAAACGTTCGCAATCCTCCGCCAGCCTCCGCAGCGTATCGTCGGGAAACCGGTATTCCTCGATGATGCTCCGCGCTCGCTGGCCATCGACCGATAACCCACGCTCGGCGGTGGCCTTTGCCCCTTGTTTCAGGTCGTCCGTAAGCTTCGAAAGGCCGATCGAGTGCACGCAACGCAAGAATTTGTCGGTACACCCGAGACCGCCGACGAATACTTCCGGGTCGCTGCACGTCGGTACCTTTTCGGGCCGGAAGACGAAACAAACGACGACGAGCGCGACGATCGTGAACGCCCCGATGACCGCAAACGCAATCGACGCGGTTGACGTCCCGTGAGCCTTCCCGGACCGAGACGGGGGAGACGAGGGGGCAGGCATGGCACTGGTGGGATCCTACAAGACAACGTCGAGCTCCAGGAGAGCCATTCGATGCACACCGGCGCTGACGGAACCCGACAAGAAAATGAGCGACCCCGATCCGCCCTCGCTCATCTAGGCTGATGGGTCGATGGGTTCCTTCGGATACCAACACGTTCACGCAGCCGTTGCGATGGGGCCCGCGATGTTGCTTTGCGGGTGTGCGCCAGCCGTCGCTCCAGCGCCGTCGAGCGCGCAGACCCTTCCGCAAACGAGACCCCAGGCCGAGGCCCCGAAACCAGCTCCGCTCGACGGCAACGCGGTCGCGAGCGCCGGACATGCTATCGCGGGCCCCAGGCTCCTGCAGGAAGGCGACCTCCTCTACGTGGCAGACGCGCCGGCCGCGGCGGTGCGTGGGGCGTTGCTTTATGTGCATTCGAACAAGCCGTTGCCGCACACCTCCGTGTTTCCTCCGATCGCCATTGCGAAGGCCACGAACGCGCACGACGGTCTTCTCGAAGTCTCCTGGTATTGCCGGCCGGACGCATCCATCGACCTCGAATCCGCCCTCCATTCGGCGGGTCTGCCCGTCTCGCCGATCCCCCAGGACACGCTCGTCCGCGTGTCGCGCTGCATCACCACGTACCGAGCCGGCAGCGACTCCGATTGGAATTCGCACCGGGATTGGCTCGATCTCGAGATCGATTTGGGAAAAGGCGACGGCCTTCACGCGGGTGACCGGTATGAAGTCCTCGGCGCAGCGCGGGTGGATGCGGTCAACCGCGTCGTCAGCGAATTCCGCAAAGACGGAGCCTGCATGGTGCAAGAGGACGACTTGCAGACCACGTCTGCCATCTGCCGCGTCGATCGAGGCGCCAAGTCCTTTCGCATGACACGCGAAGAGTTCCTACGCGGAGGATTCGTCCTCCTCGCCGAGGATCCGCAGGGTTCGCGCGGGCCTTAGACGGACCCGGGGCCGTTGCTGGTATAATGGCGCGCGAGGTCGTGCGAATGGTATCGGCGACGCGTGTCGGGAAGACGTTGTTGGCGGGTCTCCTGGTTCTCGGCTGCGGCTCGGGATCCGGCTTTGTGGCCCTGCATAGCCAGGGGGCCGCCGCGCCGCTCCCGCCGAGTCCACGCGCTGGCGGTCCGCCGGCATCGGACTGCGCGCCTCCGCGCGACGGCGCGAGCTACGCGTGCACCGCGCCGACGGGCCGGGACGGCACGGACGAGTGGTACGCCTTGGCGTTGCCCGAAACCTGGGAAGTCGGTGCCCTCGTTCGCCTTAGCGTTCCGTTCGGGCCAGGCGGCGCGTTCACCGTGGCGATTGGCGAGGTCCGCGAGCCGTGCCCGCACGTTCGAGGTGGAACCTACTGCGTGAGAATGGTGATCCGATCGCAGCGCGAGGGGGAGGCGCATTCGCTGATGGGCGCGCGCGCCGAATTGATTCCGCGCGACGAGCGGATTCGAATGGGCAAGAACATCGGGCGCGTCAGCCAGATCGAATCGTGCGTGGCGCACGTCGACGTGGGCAGCAGCGACGGAACCGCCGTCGACGACGTGTACGAAATACTGGGCAAGTCTGACCGGAGCGTCGGTCGCTTCCGCATTCGCGAGGTCAGCGAGATGGAGGCGACAGGGGAGCTCGTCGACGGGCCCTGCGCCGAGCTGGCGGACGACGAGACGGCCACCTTTCTCGAGCACGCAGCGTCCGATGCGCAGGACGAGACCGTGAGCATCCTCGTGGTCAATTTCGATCCCCACGACGCAGAGGATGGGGACGAAGCCAAGACCGGCCGTGGCTTTGCCAAGGATTTTGCCGGCTCCCTCGCCGACGCGGCGGGCAAGCAAGAGCTTTCGCGCGTGCGAGTCCGCTACGAGCCCAACGAGCGCGTCACTCTCGACGCGGGGGAGGCCTCGGCGCAGGAACAGGCACGCGCCATTGGGAAGCACCATGCCGCCGACGTGGTCGTCTGGGGAGCCATGCGATGCGGGACGACCTCGTGCGCCCAGCCCCGATTCACCGTGGTGACGGAAAATGCCCTAACGCATGGGAGCTACCGCGGCGCGGACATCTGGTTCAGTCGCGACGCGAGCGGCGGCGAGCGGTGGAGCGGAGCGCCCCCGAGCGATCCTGTCGCCCTGGCATCCCTCATTCTCGGCAACGTTGCTTTTAGGGCGCAACGGTTCGGCGACGCCGCGTATTACCTGGGTCGCGTCAAGTCCGGGGTCCTCGATCCCGCGGACGATTTCCAACGATTGGCGAACCTTGCCTACGCCGAGTACGTCCGCGGCCAGGTGGACGCATCCACGCGCTGGGCCACCCTGCTCCGCAATGGAGCGCGACGGGCGAAGAATCTCCACTTCGAGCTCGAGGGCCTCCTCGCGCTCGCGCGCGGCGACGAGGACCGGGGCGACACGCAGAAAGCGCGCGAGGAGGTCGAAACCGTCACGCGGACGGGCGACGACAAGCAGCGCGTGGAGGCGATGATCTCGCTCGGAGAGCTCGAGGCAGGGGAGGGCCACGCGGATCTCGCGCGCGCCGATGATCGGCAGGCGCTCGAACTGGCCACCCGAAGCGGCGACAAGCGCGGCCAAGCTCACGCGTCCTACCAACTTGCCTGGTGGGACTCGCGAAGCGGCGACCTCGATATGGCGCGCAAGCGTTACCAGGACGCCGTGGACATCGCGAAGAGCATCGGGGACAAGGAGATCGAGAGCGGTGCGCTCTACGATCTCGGCGGCATCGACGCGCGCGCGGGCCATCTCGAAGCCGCACGGTCTCGGTTCGAGCAGGCGCGCCAGATGGTAGCCGTCACAGGAGACAAGTCCGCAGAATTCGAAATCCTCGGCTCCCTCGGAGAGCTCGACGCGCGGGAGGGAAAAAACGACGTTGCGCGGCAACATCTCGAGGCGTCGCGGGAGGTCGCCAAGAGCATCGGTGGCGAGTCGGACGAGGCCACTGCATTGGGGGCCCTAGCTGATCTCGATGCCACGGAAGGGCATTTCGACGCCGCAAGAAAGCGCCTTGGCAACGCGCTGGATATTTTGCAACGCCTCGGCAATCGCGCCGCGCAGAGCGCAATGCTCACGACCCTCGCCTCGTTCGAAGTGCGGGAGGGAAAGATCGACGACGCGCAGACCCATTACCAGGTGGCGCTCGAGTTGGCCAAAGCCATCGAAAACAAGTCGGCACAGGCGCGCGTTCTGATCCTCATCGGGGATTTCGATCTGCAGCAAGGCCGCTTCGCGGAAGCGCAGACGCACTACGAACAGTGCCTTGCGCTTCAGGACAGGATCGAAAAAGTAGACCTCGCGGCGGTGTTTCGCGGACTGGGTGTTGCCCGATGGCTGCAAGGCGACGTCGATTCGGCGCGCTCGAATTTGGGCAAGTCGCGGGCTCTCGAGCAGAGCACGGGGAATCTCGAGGGAGAAGCCGCCTCAATGATGTACCTCGGCCAGATCGAGTCCCGCGAGGGCCGCGTGGACGCGGCGCGCGAGCTCTATGCCGGTGCGCTCGCGAACTTCAAGACGACCGGATACACCGCGGGCGAAGCGTCGACGCTTTATTCGATTTCTGGCCTCGACGATGGGCAAGGTCACCTTGATGCTGCGCGCGGTCGACTCGAGAGCGCGCGCGACATGGCGCATGGGATAGGGGACAAACACTTC
>DATHQY010000385.1:0-4237 GCA_035482215.1 Polyangiaceae bacterium
GGCGGCAGCGGCAAGGAGGGCGGTTGCACGACGAGCACGCCGTGCACGCAGCAATTCCTCAGCTGGATGGCGTATCACCGGCTCTGGTTCTTCGACGACAAGCTCGGATTCACGGTGGGAGGCGGCATGATGCACAACCCCGGTCGGTATCTCGTGCTTGCGCCGACGGGGGTCGCGTCGTCCGTGCTCCAGCCTCTCAACGTGGCGCCGGCGAGTCAGCCTTTCGACCAGAACCCCGGCACGAACTTCGATGCGTTCGACTACGAAACGGGCATTCAATACATGCCGGTCGAACAGGTCACGTACGACCTCGAGTTCAACCATCGAGAGGCGAGCGTCCCGTATTTCGCCGGCCATGGCGGCGTGACCTCGCCCGACGGGTACATCACCACGCCGATTCCCTCGGGCTGGCGGCCGGACCTGGTGAAGGGCGACACGCGCGTCATTTTCGCCGTCCTGGTGCGGTTCTGAAAGAGAGGGCGACCATGAAAATACGCCTTCGCACGCGCGGGCGCTCGGCCCGCAAGCTCACCCCCATGCCCTTGAAGCTCTCACTGCTGGAGAATCCGATGTCTCTCTTCGCCCCTGCTCGCCTCTTCGCGCTGGCGTCGGTCGCCCTGTTCCTTCTGGTCATCGCTTGCGACGGCGGCCGCGAAGGCGATCGATGCATTCCCGAGCTCAGTCACAACGACTGCAACTCCGGGCTCATCTGCACCATCCCGTCGACGTGCGCCGAAGCGTATTGCTGCCCGCCCGATCCGTCGACGAGCAGCAATCCTTATTGCAACGGGATGGGATGCCCGGCCGCCGCCACTGTCGACGCCGGCGAACCCGACGCCGGCGAGGCGGCGGACAGCACCGCCGCCGGCGACTAGAGTTTGCGATGGAATGATCCGAGCCAAGCTTCGTGACGCGTCGCACGCACTCAGGCGGTTCGCGTTCGGAGCGCAGGGAGGCGCGCCGCGGGGGGATCCTTCCGCGCAGGTCATTCCCTTGTGGCGCGAGGGCGCACCGGGGTCCGAGGCGCGTCGGAACGAGCCGGAGCGGGCGAGGGATTGGTGGGTGAAGAACATCCACAATCCGTCGCTGACCGTATTTCTTCCGGCGCGCGGCACGGCAAATGGTGCGGCCGTGATCGTCGCGCCGGGCGGGGGCCACCGCGAGCTCGTGTTCGATGCGGAGGGGGTCGCGCCCGCGCGATTTCTTGCGCAGCTCGGCGTGACCGCGTTTGCGTTGAAATACAGATTGGCCCACGAGGAAGGCTCGACGTACGACCTCGAGAAAGACGCGGGCGCGGATATCCGGCGGGCGGTGCGCCTCGTACGAACCCGTGCGGAGGAATGGGGGCTCGACCGATCGCGCATTGGCGTGATGGGATGGTCCGCGGGCGGCGAGCTCGCCGCGATGGCTGCGTTTCGCTCGGGAGTGGGGGATGCGCGCTCGTTCGATCCCATCGAGCGCGCGAGCGCACGTCCGGATTTCCTCGTTCTCGTGTACCCGGGCGACTATGCCATGCCTGACGAAGTGCCCGCCGACGCCCCGCAAGCGTTCTTCGTGGCCGCGAGCGACGACGACCGCCCCGCGAGCACGATCGTTTCCCTCTGGGAGAAGTACCGTCGCGCCGGTGTCCCGGCGGAGGTGCATCTCTTCGCCGAGGGCCAGCACGCGTTCAACATGGGGGCGCGCTCCTCCTCGCGCGCTGTCCGGGATTGGCCGGCGCGGCTCGGCGATTGGCTCGCCGACCGGCGTCTTCTTTCGCGCCGCTGACCCGGGCGCGCGCCATCGGCGGAGCTAGTGCGGATTGCGCTCGTCGACGGGAGGCCCGACGACGTCATACCGGCCCGGCAGCGCCGTCAGCAGCTCCACGGTTTGCCGTGCGGCTTGGTCGATGTGCACCGCGGGCGGTTCTGCGGGCGTTTTGCTCCAGGTGCCCGGTCCCCAGAATCGCCCGAAGCGCAGGATCACCGCTTCGAGACCGGATTCGAGCGCGCCGCGCTCCAGCGCTTCGACGGCGGACTGTGATGCGGGCGAGGAAGGAAACGCGATGCTCTCGATGACCAGCCTTCGCGCCCCGGCGGCTCGTGCGGCCTCGACGACGACCGGGCCGCCCTCCTGCCGGATGCGCGCATTGGCGGGACCGGGACCGGCGGACAGGTCGGTGAGCGCGTTGACGACGATGTCCGGGCGCGCCTCGCCGACGGCCGCCCGCAACGTACCGGGGTCGTACACGTCGCACACGAAGGCATGCGCCCCGAGCGCAGTGATGGCTGCGGCGCGCTCGGGGGAGCGCGTCGTGCCGAAGACTTCGTGGTGTCGGAGGCGACCGAGGAGGGCGCGTCCGAGGACGCCCGATGCACCAACGACGAAGATTCGCATATCGACGGAGGGACGCTAGCATCGCTGCGATTGACCGACGCGTCCGCGCCCCTCGAGCCCGCGCCCCCGTGCCTATCGTGCGGTACGTGCTGCTTTTCGTATCTCGAGACGTCCGTTCGCGTGACGGGCGACGACTACGAGCGCCTCGGCGACCTCGTCGAACGGTACGTGCACTTCGTCGGGAACCGAGCGTACATGCGGCTCGAAGGCCCGCACTGCGCGGCCCTTCGGATCGACGCGGAAGCGGGCATCTTCGTGTGCACGATCTACGAACACCGTCCCGACGCGTGCCGGGATCTCGCTCGCGAATCGCTGCAGTGCGCGGGGGAGCGCATCGCCAAGGCGGGCCGCGCCGAAGAGCGGCTCCTCCAGCTCCGTCGTGGCGTTCAGCGATGAACGCCGCGCCCTGGAGCGGTTTCGCCGTACAAGGTGAAGATCACGCACAGCCTTCCCCGACGCGATTCGTCGAACGGATACCTTCACGCAACGGAGCGCGGGAGCCCTACGCGACGGCGGCCGCTCGTGTGCAGGGGATCTCCAGCGTGAACGTTGCGCCGCGGCCGAGACCCTCGCTGTGGGCGCTGAGTCGCCCGCCCATTTCCGTCGCGGCGTTCACCGAGCCGTGCAAGCCGAATCCGTGACCGTTCTTTCGAGTCGTGAATCCGTGCTGGAATACGCGCTGCAAATCGTCGCTGGATATGCCTTTGCCGGTGTCGACGACGGCGATGCTCACGCAATCGTCGGACGGCATGGTCACCCGGAGGGTAATCCGTTTCGGTCCGCCTCCGTCGGCCTCGACGATCGCATTTTTGGCATTGCTCACGAGATTGATGAGAACCTGGAGGACCTTGTGCTTGTTGAGCATGAGGAGAGGGAGCGCCGGCAGATCGCGGACGATCTCGACCCCCTCGTTCTCCAGGGACGTGATGCGCAGCGCATCCGCGACGAGCCCCGGCACGTCCGTCGCTTGAACGAAGTTGCTCGTCCCGGCGAATTCTTGCTGTACGCCAATCACGTGTTTGATGTGCTCCGCATTCCCGAATACGCCGTCGAGTTCGGCGAGCATCTCGTCCCGTTCGTTCGACAAATGGGTGGCGAGCTTCGCGAGGTAGCCGGGTAGACGGCGGATCGAGCCTCCTTCGTCCTGCCCCGCGAGGACCTCGTCCTGGGCCGCGAGAAGCTCGGCGGCGCGGCGTACGTTGTCGACGCGCGATTCGCGCAGGCGGTCGATGGTCAAGCGGACAGAGACCATGATGCTGTTGAGCACGTTGCCGACGTTGTGCAGCACGTTGGTCGCGATCTCGGCCTTGCCTGCGCGGTGCGCGGCATTCGCGAGCTGCTCGCTCATCTCGACGACGGCGGCCTGCGCTTTTTTGCGCTCGCCGATCTCGCCCCGCAACGTCTCGTTGACCCGGGTCAGCTCGATGGTCCTCTCTTTGACGCGGGCTTCGAGCTCCCCGGCCTGCTCCTGGAGCAAGGTCTCGCGCTCCTGATGGTAGTCGACCCGCCGCCGCAATTCGGCGGGCGAGATTTGCATGCGCGCCAGCATTCGCGCATAGGCCTTCTCGAGTGCTTTCGACGTACCGCCGTCGACGCGCAACTCGCGAACGGCCGTATGGGCTGACGCCGCGCCGATCGCGCCAGCGAGCGAACGCTCCACGGCGGTCGTGAGCTCGGTCCACTGAAGCACAGTGACGCGCTCGGCATCAGCGATCCCCGCAGTCTCGAGGCAGCGGTGCATGAGAGCGTGCGCGGCCGTCGCCGGGAAATATTGGGCCAGCATTCGCTCGAGCCGTTCGAGGTGGGCGGACGCCGACATCGTCGGTCCGCCGGCGGCCCCGGCGCCGTCGAGAGGCCCTTC
>DATHQY010000386.1:0-5835 GCA_035482215.1 Polyangiaceae bacterium
GATGCTCGGCACGTCGTCCGGAACGGCGTTCTTTCCGTATGCCGTTTCGAACTCGCGTGCCGCGTGATTGGCGGCCTCGGTGCCATGGAACCGCCCGACGATCTCGCGCGCGAACAGCGCTTTGATCTCGAGCGGGCTGCGGCCCGCTTCTTTCTGGCGCCGAAGCTCTGCGATCGCCGCGGTATCGCGCTGCGAAAGCAAATCGAAGAACCGGAAGATCACCGAATCGTCGATCTGCATCGCCTTGCGGTACATCGCGAGCGGCTCCTCCGTCAGGCCGATGTAATTGTCGGCGCTCTTGCTCATCTTTTTGCCCGTGATGACGCCGTTCTCGCTGCGCGCGTCGGTGCCCTCGAGGAGGGGCGTCGTCATCACGATCTGCGGGCGCTTGCCGTACTTGCCCATGAGATCGCGGCCCATGAGCAGGTTGAAAAGCTGGTCGGTTCCCCCGAGCTCCACGTCGCAGTCGAGGGCGACCGAGTCGTAGCCTTGCAAAAGCGGGTACAGAAACTCGTGCTGGTGAATCGGCCTCTGCTCTTGGAACCGCTGGTGGAAGTCGTTGCGTTCGAGCATCCGCGAGACGGTGGCCTTCGCCATCAGCTCCACGGTCTCGACCAGCGTCATCCTGTCGAGCCACTCGCTGTTGCGCCGTAGCTCCACGCGCGAGGCCTCGAGCACTTTGAACGCCTGCGCGAGATAGGTCTCTGCGGCCCGCGCGACTTCTTCGCGCGTGAGGCGCGGGCGGCTCTCGTTCTTGCCCGTCGGGTCGCCGACCATCGCCGTGAAGTCGCCGATGAGAAAAATGGCCGTGTGCCCTAGGTCCTGAAACTGGCGCATCTTCTGCAGCACCACGCAGTGACCGACGTGCAGGTCGGGGCGCGTCGGATCGAAGCCCGCCTTGACGCGGAGCGGACGGCCCGTCTTGTGCGACTCGTCGAGGCGCGTGAGGAGCTCCGCTCGGACGTGCAGATCGACGACGCCACGTTCGACGAGAGCTAGCTGCTCTGTCGCTGGAGCAAAAGAAGCCATCGGCGCCGAGTCTACTTACGAAGGCGCCTGCGGCGAGTCTACTTGTGACCGTCTCCGTCGAGGTCGCCGTCGTCGTCACGGCCGCCCGTGATGGGGAGATGGCGGCTGCCGTTGACGATCTCCTTCAGCTCCTTGCCGACTTTGAAGAAGGGAAGGCGCTTGGCCGGCACGTCGACCGGCTCTCCCGTGCGCGGATTGCGCCCAGAGTAAGGCTTGTAAGGGCGGACGGTGAAGCTACCGAAGCCGCGTATCTCGATGCCGTCGCCCTTTTGGAGGGCCTCCGTCATCGCGTCGAATACGCAATTGACCACGAGCTCCGCTCGCGCCTTCGTGAGGTCCGTCCGTCGCGCCGCCAGGGCGTCGATGAGTTCGCTCTTCGTCATGGCCGCTCGTTCTCGCTTCTTCTCGCTTCGTTCCCGCCCAGCCCCCGGGAGGAGGCGTTTGCGGCCGGCATCCGAAAGTACCGATATCACCGACATTTCCGCGCCGTCAACCGTCCGTCGCGCTGTCGGTGACACGGAGGCGGGGCGGAGACCCGGGCCTCCTGGCAAGCGGGGTGCGACGCCCCGCGCGGCGAACCGCATGCCGCTCTTGCCGCTTGGCGGAAAGACCGTACTCGAGTAATCGCCGTGAGCTGCGCGATGCGACCGCCGCGCCTTCGATGGCTTTTTCGTTCGTTCGTCCGGCTAGGGGCGCTGCTGGCGGTCCTTGCCGTCGCAGCTCCGGCCTTTGCCCAGACCGCGCCGCCGACGCCTCCCAATGCGCTCGACCAGGCGGCCGGGCGGATGCCGTCGCCCGAGGCTTCGGCCGCCGCCGCCCCGGTCATCACGATGCCCGTCCCCAAAAAGAACGAGGGGGCGGCGTATCCGAAACAGGCGCTCGACGAAGGCTACGCGGAGCCCGCCGAGGTCAGCGTCACCGTCACCGTCAGCACGACGGGCGCCGTCACGGACGCCGTCGTCGACAACCCGATAGGCCACGGATTCGACGAAGCGGCCGTCGCGGCAGCGCGCGCGATGGAGTTCGACCCCGCGACGCGTAACGGGAAGCCGGTCGCCGCACGAACGCGCATCGCGTTCAAGTTCGTCCCGCCGCTCGCCGTGCTCGAAGGGCACGTTCTGCGCGACGTGGCCGATCGCCCGATCCCCGGGGCGACCGTCACGCTCCGCGACGCGGCCGGGCAGGAGCACTCGACGACGACCGACGCCGAAGGGCATTGGCGCATCGACGGCCTTCGCGCGGGGCGGTACCACATTCGCGTCGCCGCCGAAGGCAGGACCCCGCACGAAGCCGACGAGGACGTCGCGCCTGGCGAGAGCGAGAACGCGATCGATCGACTCTCGCCCCTGCAAGCCGTTACGCCCGTCGCCCTGCCCGCCGGTGACGCGGGGACCGAAGAACCCGTCGTCGAGGTCGACGTGCGCGGGCAGAAGCCGCCCCGCGAAGTCGTGAAGCGAACGCTCGAGCAGCGCGAGATCAACCGCATCCCCGGCACCGGCGGCGACGCGCTCAAGTCGCTCCAGAACCTTCCGGGCGTCGCGCGTCCGCCCGCCCTTTCCGGGCTTCTCATCGTGCGCGGCGCGGCGCCGCAGGACTCGGTCTACTTCGTCGACGGGACGCCGATCCCGATCGTCTACCACTTCGGCGGCCTCTACGCGGTGTTGCCCACGGAGATGATCGACAAGATCGACTTCTACCCGGGCAACTTCAGCACCCAGTACGGGCGCGCGATGGGGGCGGTCGTCGACGTGGGCCTCATCGATCCGAAGAGCGACAAGTACCACGCGCTCGCGGAAGTGAACCTGATCGACGCGCGCGTCGTAGCCCAGGGCCCGATCCTCGACACGGGCTGGCACTTCGCCGTCGCCGGGCGCCGCTCGTACGTCGATACGTGGCTCGGCCCCGTGCTCATTGCGGCGGGCGCCGGCGTCAGCGTGGCGCCCGTGTATTACGACTTCCAGGCCGTCGCCGAGAAGAGCCTGAGCAAGCACTCGAGCCTGCGCTTCGCGGCCTTCGGGTCGGACGATCAACTCGCGATTCTGCTCCCGAGCGGGTCGAGCTCGAATCCGGGCCTCGCGGGGAGCCTGTCGACGCACACGGGCTTCTGGCGCGGGCAGGTCCGCTACGTCGACAAGCTCGGCGACCAGACGGAGTTTCGCGTCGTCGGCGCCTTTGGGCAGGACATCGTGGATCTCGCGTTCGGCGGCCTCGGATTCCACCTCGTCGACTACCCCGTGAGCTCGCGCGCGGAGCTCTCGCAGAAGCTCGCGCGGAACCTCACGGTGAACATCGGGTACGACGGCGAGTACACGCCGTACACGCTCTCCGCGGTCCTTCCGCCGCTCCCGCGTCCGGGCCAGCCGCCCCCCGGGCCTTTCCTGACGCAGCAGCCGCTCAGCACGCACACGAACTCGTACCTCTTTCGGCCCGGCTTCTACACGGAGTGGGAAGCGACGCCGTGGCACGGCGGCCGCTTCGTCCCCGGGCTTCGCCTCGACTACGCGCAGGACACCGGCGCGTGGGACTTCGATCCGCGCGTCACGTTCCGGCAAGACGTCATCGATTCGCCGCGCACCACCATCAAGGCCGGCGCGGGCCTCTTTTCGCAGCCGCCGCAGCCGCAGGAGACGAACGCCGTCTTCGGCATGCAGGGCCTGACGAGCAATCGCGCGTACCAGTACGACGTCGGCGTGGAATACGAATTCAACGCGCACGTCGACGCGTCCATCGACGGCTTCTACAAGCAGCTCGATCACCTCGTGACGCAGGGATACGGCAACACCGGCACCGGCCTCATTTACGGAATGGAGACGCTTCTTCGGTACAAACCGGACGAGCACTTCTTCGGCTGGATCGCCTACACGTTGTCGCGCAGTCTCAGGAGGGACGCGCCGGGCATGCCCCTCGAGCTGTCGCTCTACGACGAGACGCACGTGCTCACGGTGCTCGGCAGCTACCGACTCGGGCGCGGCTGGGAGCTCGGCGCGCGGTTCCGGCTGACGAGCGGCTACATGTACACGCCCGACCAATACGGTTTTTACGACGAGAACGTCGGGCAATACTTGCCGCTCCAGCAATACCCGGCGAACAGCTCGCGCCTGCCGCTCTTCCACGCCCTCGACATTCGCGTCGACAAGACCTGGCGGCTTCCGTGGGGCACGCTCAGCGCCTACCTCGACATCACCAACATCTACAACAACGGCAACGTCGACGGGATCAGCTACGATTTCAACTCGACCCACACCGCGTATACGAACGATCTCCCCATTCTGCCGAGCCTCGGCCTTCGCTTGGATTTGTGAGCCGTGAGAACGTCGATCTCCGCGAAGCTCCTCCGCCGGATGGCGGCCGTACTCATCGCATTGCTCGCGTTGGCCGCATGCGTGGCCGGCGCGTGGTCATGCGCGCCCAGCGGCTTCCAGGACGCGTCTCTCGTGCAGAACGGCGTGCGCATTCTCGCGTCGAGCACGACCGAACCGTACGCCGCGCCGGGCGATCAGGTCACCATCTCGGTGCTCGCGGTCGACGGACGCACGACCGACCAGTTCAACGACAACCCCGAGTCGATGCATCTGTATTGGCTCACGACGCTCTGCGTGAATCCGCCGCAGGACGCCTATTACGCGTGCTTTCCGCAAGTCGTGTCGGAGTTCGCGCCGTTCGAATCGGACGCGGGGACGCCGGCCGCCGTCGTGGCGGACGCGGGGACGCCGGGCGCCGTCGTGGCGGACGCGGGGACGCCGGACGGCGACACGGACGACGCGGCTTCGCCCACGATGGAGGGCGGCTCCGGAGACGGCGGTGCGGCGCTCTCCTTCGACGGCGCGGTCCCTCTGGTATCGAGCGTCGGAGTCTCCGTGCCGACGGGGATCATCATTCCGCGCACGGGCGCGACGCCCTACGGGCTGCTCTTCAAGTTCAACATCGCGTGCGCGGGACATCTGCAGCTCTTGGCGCCGGGTCCGAATCCGCAAGCGCTGCCGATAGGTTGTTTCGATAAGAACGGCATCCAACTCGGCCCCGAGAGCTACGTGATCGGCGTCACCCGAATCTACGTCTACAACCCTGGCGGCCCGGCGACGATGAACCATAACCCGGTCATTGCGGCGCTCGACACACCCCAGTCGCTGGAACCCGACGGTGCGCTGCCACTGTCGCCGCCCGAAACGATCGCGGTCGACGGGGGGGACGGACCGCCGAATCTCACGGCTGCGACGCCGTTCTTCGCTCCACTGTGCTTGCCCGACGCAGGGAGCTGCGACAATCCGAAGATCGGCGCCATCGTCCCTCCATCGAGCTGGGAGCGCGCCGCCAATGGTGTCGGCGAGCAAATCTGGGCCGAGTATTTCACGACGCTCGGCGGCTTCAGCAGCTCGAGCCGCTTGCTTTACGACCCTACTGCGGGCGCGATCGTCGACCCGGACACGAAGTACCAGCCGCCCGCGCCACCGCCGAACAATGTCACGACGGGTCTCATCTGGATTGTCGTGCACGACAATCGCGGTGGCGCCGCCTGGGTCACCGTTCCGTTGAAGCTCGTGCCTCCCAGCTCGCTGTGACGCTCCTCGTGGAGCGAAGGTGCGGGCGGAACGCGCGGCACTCACGTACCGCTAACTCACCCAACTGGAGACGAGGGTCGTGGCGCGCGGGAGTTGGTCGTCGCGCAGCGTGTTGGCGTAGACGACGAGCGAAGCGCGGTCGCCGAATCCGACACGAATCAAGCGGAGGAACTCTTCGGCACGCGAGACTGCGACATGGGTTCGCCACTCGCTATGCCAATGGTCGGGCTCGAGCGCCGAGTGGAGC
>DATHQY010000387.1:0-6820 GCA_035482215.1 Polyangiaceae bacterium
CCTTGTTGGGTCGGGTATCGGCCTCTCTTGTGGATCACGTAGAGCATGTCCATCCGAGCCGCGGTCAGCCCCATCTTGCGGAGCATCCGTCGCGTGAGCCCGAGCGTCGCGTAGTACGCGCGCTTCAAACCGAAAAACACGGGGTGCATGCGCAACCCAAAGAACACGCCGCGTGCCAACAACGCAGAAGCGTCCGTCGAACTCCCCCCTGGTCCCCCAAGATCCCCCGACCCCGCGCGAAAATGGCCTCGCTATAGGCACTTCATTGCCAAGGCAATGGAAGGCCTATAGCCGGGCTATCCGGCCGGGGGGCCCCCCGGGAGGCGCGGTTGCCTGTCCCGGCCGGCCGCGGGTGTCCTCCGGACAGGGGTGACCTCAAATTCGCGCCGGCCGCTGTGCGCGACCCATGGCACGGGGAACGGCGTTACGGGTTCACGCGCCGTGCGAGAAGCTCGAGAGGTTGTCCGTGCTTCGTACGCTGGAGCCGGCGCTCGTGATGAAGCGAGCACGAAGCTCGGCGTGGCCCGGGCTAGCGCAGAAGGCGATCGCGTCGCCTCGCCGTGCATCGAGCGGCGGCTCCTGGGCGACGCACAAAGGAGACGCGACGAGCGCCGATGCCGTCGCCAGGTCGCCGCAGAGGAGGAGGCCGACACGCACCGCCGTGAGCTCCAGGCTTCGCATCCACGCACCGATCGTCGCCTGCCCGCCCCGCGCATCGAGCCGGCTCACCGCAGCGGCCAACGCTACGCGTTCACGCTCGATCATCTGGCGGGCGAGCCGAGCGCGGAGCGAGCCGACGGATCCCGCCGCGCCGGGAGGGCCCGACGGCATGCCGAGTTGGGCCGCCGCGAAGAGGAGCATCGTGAGGTCCTCTCGCGTCGGATAGAAGGACAGCACCCGGTACTCGGGGCGATAGCGCGCCAAGTGGTACCCGGCGAGAAACGCGAGGTCCTTCGCGGATTGGCCCGAGAGCACGTCGGGCCCGAGCCCCGTAGATGGGGTGATCGCCGGCAGCGCCGTACACCCGCTGGCCTGCTCGATCACGTAGAGATCCGGGCATGTCATCCCGAGGAAACGAGCCGCCCACTGGAAGCCGCGCACGATCGACGCGGTACTGGCCTCGCCAAGGCGCCGCTCGCGATCCGGAGGCGACGCGCGCCGCTGCTCGTAGAGATCCTCGAGCCGCACTTCGATCGCCGCACGCCCGACGGCGACGAAGATCGCGGCGAGCACGTCGTCGTACCCCGGAGCCCACAAGAGTTCCCATGCTGCAGCGTCCAGAGAGGCACGCGCGCGCACGGGGCTCACCGACCGGAAGTGGTCCACGAGGCCCTGCTGATTCAGATCGGCGGCTTTCAGCTCTTCGAGCGACATCGCCGCGAGGTACGCGGCGTCCGTGTTTCCGTCCTGCAGGTAGCGCGCGTGCATCTGCCGGTACGTGGTCGGGTTGAACGGGTCCCGCTCGGCGGCAGCTTCGAGTTCGGCAAAAGTGGGCAAGCCGCTCAGGGCCTCCGCGCCGACTTCCGCCGCGCCGAAGCCCGCGCCGTAATCCGGACCGGCAGCCGGCGCATTCCAGGCACCGGGGATGTGGCTCGCATCCGGGGCGTCCTCTTCCACATCGTCAATCGGCAGGTCAATCGCGGAAGGCTCGGGGGCACGGATCGGCTCCGGATCAGCGGCGGCGTGCATGCGCCGATGCAAGGCGAGGGCGGCCTCGTTCGAGGCGTCGTCCTCGAGCGCCGCGCGCACCCACGTTTCCGCCCCGCCCTCGTCCCCGAGGCGATCGAACGCGATCGTCGCCTGCGCGGCACGCAGCTCGGCGCGCTCGGCCGGCCCGCTCGCCATCTCGGCCAGAACGCCGATGACCTCCATCGCGCTCGCCCAGCGCCCCATCGTCTCGTAGCCCCTGCGTAGGGCCCGCAGAATGCTCGCCCGCTCGGGCTCGATCTCGCGGGCCTGCTCGAGCGACTTGATGGCCCCTTCCGGGTCGGCGAGATGCGTCTGAAGTAGGCGCGCCATCGCGATGAGCTCTTTGACCTGAAGGCCCGAGTCTTCGAGCACGGCGAGCTTCGCCAGGCGAAGGTCGAGCACGAGCTTCCAGTCCTCGGCGGCGGTGGCGTTTGCGATCTTCGCGTCGACCTCCGCCGTGTCCTCCGCGTGCAGAGCGTCATCGCCCGACCCGATGCTTGCCGCGGAGGGCGCCACGAGAGGCGGGATGAGCGACGGCGAGTCGAGCCAATTTGCGTACGAAGCGGACCCCGCGAGCGCCGTGCCGCTCTCGACGGCGGACGGGGGGAGCGGCGGCAACACGGGTCCCGCGCGGGGCTCCGGCTCCGCGGCCTCGAGGTCTGCGGCCTCGAGGTCTGCGGGCTCGACCTCCATCGGCTCGGCCTCGTCCTCGCCGGGCTCGATCCCGTCGCTCGCAACCTCGGCCTCGTCCAGCTCCTGGGCCGCGCCCGCCCCCGGAGACACCGATTCGCCCGCCGCGGCAAACGCGAACCAGGGGGCCATGGCCATGGTCTCCGCGTCCGCCCGTGCGCGCTCGTGCATTCCCGCGATCAGCGCATCCGGCGGCGGCGATGGCGCGCCCGATTCTCGCGCGGCAAGCACCCGCTCCGTGAAGGCGAGCCGCGGCAGCCCAGACGCGAGCGGACGCACGGCCGCCAGCACCGAATAGCTCGCCCCGGACGCAGAATCACCCCATGGGCGCGAAAGCGCCACGACGGCCGCCGTTGCAACGCCGGGCCCCGCCGCGGCGTCGTCGTGCATCAGCTCCGCGACGAAGGCCAGGTCCGCCGGTGCGCGCGCTGCCAAGGCCTGGGCGACCTCTCGCAGCGCGAGCGAGCGTCCTCCGCCGAACGCGAGCAACTCCCCCTCGAGAAGGCGACCGCTCAAGTGCACGAGGAGCGAGTCGCCCGGGCTCACACGGGTGGCCGCCTTCTCCAGCGCGGACGCGGGATCTTGCCCGCCCCCGGCGATGATGACGTCGAAGCCGGTCCGGGCCAGCTGGCCGCGCAGGCGGGCGAGCGCCTCCCGCCGCGCCACTGCATCACCTGACTTCGGATCCGAAGGCGCGACAACGACGGCCAATCGCATAGAGCGCAGCTACTGTAAAATGCGCTTGTCGACCGGGCGAGCTTACGTCGACGGTTTGTCGACTTTTCTATTGCCCGCGCAAAAAGCCAGTCCGGCGAAAAGCGCGCGCGCCGATTATTCGGACCATTGCCGAATCACCGCAGCCAGCCCGGTCGCAACCTCAGCCATCCGATCGAGGTTCGGCGGTCCCGAGCGGCGGCCCAGGAGACCGACAGGAAGATCCCTGACGTTCACCACCGACCACCCCGCGTGCGCGAGCGTCGTGGCGTCCGACGCGCGCATACCGGTCCAGAACGCGAACGGAAAGGACCGCGCGCGGGCCCGGCATGCACTGCGGAACGTCTTGGCGGCCGCCGCGCCGAGGCGCGCCTGGCGCCATCCATACGAAAAGGCCACCGGCGTCCGCTCCTGCGGAGACCCCATCGTCCCAATCGCGAGAACCGCCTGGACGCGCGCCCCTTCGGCCCGGAGCTGCTCGGCATAGCGAAGAGCTCCCGATGCGGACGGCGAGTCGGCGAAGGCTACGAACCGGACCGTCTTTCGCCCGGGCCCCCCCGCGAGGATCGACCGCGCAACGGCGAGCAGCGTGGCCGTGCGGCTCACGTCATCCGCGTCGTAACGAGCGCCGACGACGACGCAGGGCGCGTTCCGGTCGGTGCCCGGCACTTCGCACTCGAGGTTTCGCACCCCGAGGCCGTTGGCAGCCCGCCCGAGCGTTTCGCGGCCCACGGCGCCACCCGCCTCGAGTAGCCCTTGCGCGACGCGGTCCTGCCGGGCGAGCACGCGATCGTCGCGATCGAATTGCCGGCCGAGCCGTTCGAGGTTCGTTAGAATATGGGCCTGCTGGCTCTCGTGATGCGCAGCCGGTCCCGGCGGCCTTCGCGGAAAACCAGCGTGCGTCGGGTTCCATGCGGGCGCGTCGCTCGCGGGAAACGATTCGGAGCCGGCTTCATCCACCAGCTGCTCGCTGCGGCCCGATCCAGATGCCGGGGAGTCCATCCCATCATTGGAGTGCATACGGCTTGCCAGTTTGGGTCGATCGCGTCAGACCGCCCGGGCGACGGCCAGTGCAAAGTGGGGCGCGTGGGTTCCGCCGTCGACGATCCACTGGTCGAGTCGCATTCCGCCCTGGAGCAGCATGTGCTCGGCTCGCGCGCGCGTGAACTTTCGGCTGATCTCGGTTCGCACGCGTTCCCCGGCCTCGACTCGCACGGACAGCCCGGCCTCGCGAAGAACGAGCGTCTGCGCGCGACGCGAAACGAGGTGCATCTCGATGCGCTGGAGCTCGGGCTCGTAGAACGCGAGGTGATCGAACGCTTCGACGTCGATGTCCCCATCGAGCTCGCGGGCGATCACGCGCAAGACGTTCTTGTTGAACGCCGCCGTGACGCCGCGCGAATCGTTGTAGGCCGCATGCAAGACCTGCGGATCCTTGACCAGATCGACACCGAGCAAGAACCGGTCGGCCGGAGTCATTTGCCGTGCGATCGACTGGAGCAGGAACGACGACTGCGCGTCGTCGAGATTGCCGATCGTGCTGCCCAGAAATGCGAAGAGCCGCGGTCCGCCCGGCGGCGCCGCCTTGCCGAGGCCGTCCGAGCCGCGCATGAAGTCGCCGACGACACCGCGAACGCGCAGCGTCGGGAATGCCGCGAGGAGCGTCGCCGCGGATTCACGAATCGGCTCGGACGCGATGTCGAACGGAACGTAGAGCGGCGCTGCCGTGCGAAGCGCCATCGCGCGGAGCAGAGGCGCCGTCTTGCGCGCCATGCCGCTCCCGATCTCGATGAACGAGGTACAGCGCGCGTTTGCCACGATCGCGTCGGAATGGGCGAGGAGGAGCGCGCGCTCGGCCCTCGTCAGGTAATATTCGGGGAGCTCACAGATCGCATCGAACAAGCGGGAGCCGGCGTCGTCGTAGAAGTACTTCGGTGGGATGGAGCGAGGCGCCCCCTGCAGACCTTCGCGAATTTCGCGGGCCATGACGGCCCGCCGATCCACCTTCGGGTCGCGGCTCGTGATCTGGAACCGTGTATCGACCAGCCCGCTATAGGATTCGACCATATCGGCCCTTAGCGCGAGCCGTGCCGTCGCGAAACGCCGACTCGCCATCCCCGTCGCGATCGCGTGTTCGCCATGATTGCCTCCGATGACGTCGCGGAGAGACCGGTTGCGCCTCCGCCCCAACCCGATAGCGTGCCAAAGGGATGCTTCGCCCTTGCTTCGGCCGATTGCTTCAATCTTGCCTTCGTTCATGCGTCGGTTTCGCGACGCTCGCTCTGATCGCGTATTCGTCGGCCTGCCATGACGGCGCGTCGCCCTCGGGCGGCGCAGGAGCCGTCGCGCCGAACGCTTCGAGCGTTTCCGCACCGGCGGACACCAACGACGCGGCGGGGGCGGTCCCCGTCGGGGCGTCAGACGGCGCGGCCGGCATGGCAACTGTCACAACCGGTGTCGAACTACCGCCGGACGGCGGGGCGGCTCGCGTGGTCGTTCATGCCGACGACGACGGCAAGACTTTCGATCTCGCCGTCGGTAGCCGGATCGTGTTCGCCCTCGCAAACCATGCGGGCACGGGCTTCCTCTGGATGCCCACACACGTCGATGAGAGCATTCTCGCGCCGGACGGCATGCGCCGGAGCGAGATCGAGTCGGACGTCCCCGGCGCCCCGAAGCGCGACGTGCTCCGATTCCTCGCGAAGAACACCGGCACGACCGTCGTCGAAATGACGCTGAAGCGCCCGTTCGGAAGCGCTCCTCCCGGCCCCGCGATCCACGTCACGGTGCGGGTCCATTGAGCCGAGCTGAGCGCTGGGGTGCGCTCACCACTGAACGGCGGATCCGCTGAGGGCGCCGAACGCTGAACAAGGAAATAGCCAAAACCAGCAGAATCGGTTGAGGTCTGAAGACTGATACCTTTTGTCCTCACCCTCGCCTTACGCACCTCTCCCCGACCGATGCGTAAGCCAAGTAACCCCCTGATCTCGCAACAGTTCCGTTGCATTGACGCGACCTGGCACAGTTCGACCATAGGGTTGCCTTCTCGCCTGCGTACTGCCGACCGCGGCAAAGGCGCTCCCGAGAACGAAAGAGGTGCTCATGTTCGTGCCCGCAATCGCATTCGCCTGGTGGCTCGTCGCCCTCCCGATGAAGTCTCTGCCCGCCGTCGCGCTGCAAAGCGGCTCGCAATGGGCATCCGCGGCGCCGCCCGCGCGGCCGGTGCAAGCGAAGAGTCCGGCCCTTCACGCCGACGCCGACGCGGACGACGACACCCCCACCACCGAACGCATTCCATTGCGAGGCCCGATCCCGACCGACGTAGTCCACGTCGCGCAGACGTTCCTCGACTTGCCGCTCGGGGCGGAGCGACGCGTTCGCGTGGACGACACCGACTATTTGTTCGTGCTCGAATGGCACTATCACCCGCGCGGCTTCGTCGGCGCGCCGAACGGCTGGCACAAAGGGGTGACCGTTTACCTCACGCGGTAGCCGCGAAGCCACGGGCCGATCGACGCGGATGAATCACGGCGAGCTCACCCAACTGGAGACGAGGGTCGTGGCGCGCGGGAGTTGGTCGTCGCGTAGCGTGTTGGCGTAGACGACGAGCGAAGCGCGGTCGCCGAATCCGACACGAATCAAGCGGAGGAACTCTTCGGCACGCGAGACTGCGACATGGGTTCGCCACTCGCTATGCCAATGGTCGGGCTCGAGCGCCGAGTGGAGC
>DATHQY010000388.1:0-24362 GCA_035482215.1 Polyangiaceae bacterium
CGACGCCGCTTCCCAACGCGGAGACCAACGCTCCACGGACGCGAACGGCGTCCGGGCCGTCCACGTAGAGGGCAATCGTCTTCGCGTGGGCGGTGCCCAGCGGCGCGAAGAAGAAAAGCCAGCCGACGACCCACGCCCACACGCAGTGCCGTCGCGGGCCGAGGCTCGGCCCACGACGATGAGCACTTGCGTAGCTACAACTAGCGACCCTCAGGTCACCGCGTCCTTGATCGCCTTGACCGGGCGCGCACGGACGCCCTTGCTGGCCGGCTTGGCGGCGAACTTCTGCTTTTCCTTCGTGAACGGGTTGATGCCTTCGCGCGCGGGGCGCGCCGGCTTTTTCACGACGACGAACTTCGCGAACCCGGGAAGCGTGAAGATGCCGTTCTTCTTCAATTCGCGATGCCCGACTTCCACGAGTGTTTCGACGACGAGCTTTACGTGCTTGCGTGAGATTTCCTCGCCGATCGCGTCCGTCACCGCCTGAAGGATCGCGCTCTTCGAGATCGACTTGCTGCCCGCTTTCTTCGCCGTCTTTGCCTTTGCCATGTCAAATACCTCCGGTTTACCCGCGGCATGGTTACTGACGTCGCGACGATCCGGGCAAACAATCGTCATCGATCCCGCGGAAACTTGGCGATGCACGCGCGCGCTGCACCTCGGCCGACAACGTGCGACGTCCACGCTTCGCGCAAGTGCTCGCCAAGAACCCGCCGGGCGAAGGAGGCGGCGCGTATGCGATCGCGCGCGAATATCCGCTCCGAACAGATCCTCGGGGGCCCGGCCCATCCAGGATCGCGTGTCACGGTGCGCCGACGTGAAGGAATGTGCAGGACAGAGGGGCGATCTTCCGATAGGACGTTCGAGGCTCGCGCAAGCGGCGTGGCCCCGGCGGGCAAAGTGCCCCCGAGTGTGAAAGTAGAGCAGAGTAATGGCAACTGGCACCGTGAAGTGGTTCAACGATTCAAAAGGCTTTGGCTTCATCAAGCAGGACGGCGGAGGGGAAGACGTGTTCTGCCATCAGTCGGTGATCCAGGTGACCGGCTTTCGGTCGCTCGCCGAGGGCCAGCGCGTTGAGTTCGACGTGAAGCAGGGACCGAAGGGGCTTCAGGCGGACAACGTCCGCGTCGTGGCGTAGAGAACACCGCCCGTCGAAGCTGGTCGAAAAGCCGTGCGTCGCGCCCGGGCCGAGGCCGCGGGCGCGACGGCATCCTCGTTCGCGATCATCGTTGCTTGCTTACGAAGACCGAGGCAGCCCTCATGTTCCGTACGCTTCACGCGTGAGCTCGCGGACGCTGCGCAAAAAGTCTCTCGTGAAAAAAGGCTTACGTACGATGCGGGCTGCGCCGAGGGCTTGCCATACGCCCGCATGAACGTCTGCCGTCGTCATCACGAGGAGGCGCTCCGTCGGGACGAACGCACAAAGCTCGTTCTCGCGCCGCCATGCCGTCCATGCGTCAGCCACGGCAAAACACGGTGTGCCGTCCTCCTGCGCGAGGAAATCGTCCATCTGCGGAAATGCCACGACGTCGAACCCGTCGGTCCGAAGCAGCTCCACGATGAGCGAGCGGTTGTCCTCGCTCTCCTCGAGCACCGCGATATGCGCGCCCCCCGCCATCGTCGCCCGAGACCTTAGGGCGTCTGCGCGCGCACGACGTGACCAGAGGCCCGGTTTCCGACGAGACGGTCGTACCGCGGGACGACCGGTGAGGCCGCTGCCTTCGGAGCGCGAGGAGCGCTCACCGCGCTAGCGAGGCGTTGCCGCCTGAATTCGGCACGAACCGAGGCGATCCATCTCTTCGACGAGCTGCTCGCGAAGACCATCCGCCGCATCGCCCTGCGCCTCGTGATGCTTGATCGCATCGGCGAGCGTTCGGACGATGGCGCTCTGCACGGAGAGAGGTTCGGACTCGTTTTTCATTTCGCTCAAAAGATCGCTCGACGATTCATTCGACGACACCAAAGACGAGAAGAACCGCGTGGCCGACATAGCGAGCCTCCGAGCGCGAAGGGACTGCGTCTTCAGGTACGTATGCCAGCCGTACGGCTGGCCTTCGCTTGACGTTAAGACACGGTAGTGAAATTGGGGTCATGCTGCAATTGTTTTATGTGGCGCCACGCCCAAAAAAGACAACAGGACGGCATCGAGCGAAGCGAGACCAGGCCCGAAAACAGCGAGGACGATGAGCATGCAGAGGTACGTAAACTCGTCGAACCCGGCCAGATCGAACGGTAGCGTCGCCCAGTGAAGCTCGCTCCACTTGGCCGTCAGGATGGCGACGACCATGCTCACCATCAGTGGAATCGTGGCGAGACGCGTCAGAAGCCCGATCACGAGCAGGCTCCCTCCAATCAGCTCGCTGTAGCCGACGAGGACCGCATTGAACGCGGGCGCCGGAATCCCGAGGTGCACGAAGAAAGACGTGACCTTGGCCAGGTCGTGAACTTTGCCCCAACCCGTCGACATGAAGAGGAAGCCGACCGAGAAGCGCGCGAGCAAGAGCGCGATCCAATGAGCGCGTTCGACGGTGCGAACGGCCGCCTCGCGGAGCGGCTCGATACGGTCGAGAACGGGACGTGGACGGTCGGTCCTATCGATCATTGGCGTGTTCCTTCCAGAGCCTCTCGTGGCTTGTTCGTGCCGTTCATCCACCCCTACGGGCCGCGGGCGCACTGGTTACGCTCCAGGCCGGCGCCGGCGCGCGTGGGCCGCGCTGCGCGTGCCTCGGCGCGGCGCATCCTAACCGTTCTCGTCGCTCCGCTTTCGTTTTGCGCGTGCACGCGCTCCGCAGCTCCTGGACCCCCACGAGCGGAGACGAGCGGGCCCCCTTCTCTTCCGAGCGTCCTCTGGAGCTACGACGTGCATGCCATCGGCCCGCAGGCGGGGACCCTACAGGTCGTCGCCGAACTTTCGCCGGGATCCTCGGACTCGCTCGAAACGGACGACGATGCGGCGCCGTTCGTGCGCGACGTTCGCGTGGAGACGCCGGCCGGGTTCGTACCCGTCGCGGCAGTCGGCGGCACGTGGACCGTGCCCTGCCGCGCCCGCGGCTGCCGCGTCGAGTACACGTTCGCGCTGGGCGAAGCCGCCGCGCAAGTCGCCGATCCGGACACCGCGCTCGCCGCGGGAGGCGTCTCCGTCGCCCCACCTTCCACCTGGCTGCTCCGCCCGGCGGACGCCGGGGGAGCCATCGGGCGATTTCGCTTTCGTGTTCGCACCGAAGACGGCGCGCGGTTCGCCTCGGGCGTTCTGCCTTTTCCGGGCGTTGCGACCGGTACATTCGGCGGCGACGTAGAGGAGCTCGACGCCGCGAGCTTCTCCGCGTTCGGCGTCTTTCGCGACGACACCGTAAGAAGCGGCCAGGCAAGCGTCGAGGTCGTCCTCGCGCAGAGCGGCCTCGCGATCGACGGCGACGGCGCCCTCGCGTGGATCGACCGCGCCGTGCGCGGCCTCGCGAGCTACTACCGCGGCTTTCCGACACCGCACGCGCTCGTCATCGTCGTGCCCGGGGCACGCGGAACGGTGGAGGGGGTCACGCTCGGCGACGGAGGTCCCGCCGTCGTGCTCCGCGCGGGCCCCCGCCTCACGGCGGCCTCTGCCCCGGACGACTGGGTGGCCACGCACGAGCTGATTCACGTCACATTGCCCTCACTCACGCGGGATCACGCTTGGCTTTCGGAGGGCCTGGCGACCTACGTCGAACCGGTCGTGCGCGCACGGGCCGGCCTCGTCACGCCCGAGCGATACTGGGGCGATCTGGTGAAAGGCTTGCCGCAAGGCTTGCCCGAGGCGGGCGACCAGGGCCTCGAACGAACGCATACGTGGGGACGCACGTATTGGGGCGGGGCTCTCTTTTGTTTTCTCGCCGATCTGCGGATCCGCGCGCTCACCCACGGTCGCCGGTCGCTCGACGACGCGCTTCGCGGTATCGCCGCAACGGGTGCGAACGTCGAATCGCACTGGAAGATCGAGCGCTTCCTCGAAACCGGCGACCGCGCAACAGGAACCGCCGCGCTCGCTGATCTGCACCGGACGCTCGGCTTCGCGCCGGTGCAAACGGACCTCGGAGCCCTCTGGTCCGAGCTCGGCGTCCGTGCCCAGGGCGATCACGTCACGTTCGACGACGACGCCCCACTGGCTGCGACGCGACGAGCCATCACCGACCCGAAAGCAAACGATTGACGCGCCCGGGGCGAGAGGCGCTACCCTCCGCGCCGCTCGCTGTCGCTCCACATGTTTTGAAACTGAACCACCTCCGGCTGCGTATTGGGATGGCAGCCCAGGAAAGCGGGCACGTGTTCAACGTCATCTTCGCGAGGTCATCATGAAATTGTCGAATTCGTTGATTGCAGCGGCAGTGGGTGGAATTCTCGGCGGCGCCGCGGCGGCCTGTGGCGGTTCGACACCGCCGGCGGCGGACCCGTCGTCCACGACCGCGGCTGCACCGAGCGCTGCATCGACCGACACGGCGGCCGCGCCGGCCAAGCACGATTGCAAGGGCCAAAACGCCTGCAAGGGCCAGGGCAACTGCAAGACCGACAAGCACGCGTGCAAGGGCCAGAACGACTGCAAGGGCCAGGGCGGCTGCAAGGGCTGATCGACGATTGACCGTTGGGGACGGGGCGACGATCGAAAGCGAGAATCGCCTTGTCCAATCGGTTCGGTTTGCCTGACCTCGGCGTCGGCCTCGGGCTGCGAACGGTCCACTACAGCCGGATTCTCGAAACGAATCCCGCCGTCGACTGGTTCGAAATCCTGAGCGACAACTACCTCGAGACAAAGGGCCGTCCGCTCGACTATCTCGACGCCATCGCCGATCGCTATCCCGTCGTGATGCACGGCGTGTCGCTGTCGATAGGCTCGACCGACCCTCTGGACCGCGCGTATGTGGAGAGCTTGCGCGCGCTCCGCGACCGGACGGGCGCCCGATGGATCTCGGACCACCTGTGCTGGACCGGGGTGTCGGGCAGAAATACGCACGATCTCCTGCCGCTTCCGTACACGGAAGAGGCGCTGGCTCACGTCGCGGGGCGCGTGAAGGAAGTGCAGGACATTCTCGGAGCGCCCCTCGCGCTCGAGAATCCGTCGACGTACGTAGAATTCGGGGGGAACGCGATGCCCGAATGGGAGTTTCTCGGGCGCCTCTGCGAGGCGGCCGACGCCGCGATCTTGCTCGACGTGAACAACATCTACGTGTCGGCCTACAATCACGGCTTCGACCCGAAAGAGTATTTGCGCGCGATTCCCTTCGATCGCGTCGTGCAGATCCACGTCGCCGGACATACGAATCACGGGACGCACATCATCGATTCGCACATCGGTCCGGTGATCGACGGGGTGTGGCGGCTCTTCGGCGAGGCGCACGCGCGCGGCGGCGGCGCGTCGGTGCTTCTCGAGTGGGACGCGGAGATTCCCTCGCTCGAAGAAACCCATGCCGAAGCGCTCCGAGCCAAAGAATTCCTGCAGGCCCCAGCGTGCTGATCCCCGGCAAGAGCGACGCCGTCGCCGAGACTGCCGCGACGCGCGAGCGCGCCAGCGCAACTCCAGAGGGCCACGCGCGAGCGCCCCGCGCCGGCGGACCGGCGCATGAAAACGCCCGATCGGGCGCGACGCCGTCCTCCGAAGCGGCGGCCGCTTCGAACGGCGGACGCGCTCTCGCGGCCGGGGCCGCCCTCTCGCTCCAGGACCAGCAGCGGTGGTTTGCCGCCGCCGTGATGACGCCCGAAGCGCATCCCCTGCCCGACGGCGCGACCGCTGCCGAACGCGTGCTGACCGCGGGACCGCGCCTCTCTGCGGGGGACCGGCTCGAGGTGTATCGCAGGGCGTACCACGCCCGGCTCATCGAGTGCTTGGCCGACGACTACCCCGCGCTCGAGAGCGCGCTCGGGGCCGAGGCGTTCGACGCACTCTGCCGCGCGTACATCGAGCGCCACCCGTCGACGGGGCCGAATCTGAACGCCTTCGGGCAGCACGTGCCCGCGTTCTGTCGCTCGGGGGAAGGGGCGTGCCCGGAGAGCGCATTCTCCGCGGATCTCGCGACGCTCGAGTGGGCGATCGTCGAAGTGATTCACGCGCGGAGCGCGCCGGCGGTCACGATCGAAGCGCTGCACGCCATCCCGATCGATCGGTGGGCGAACGCGCGGCTCATCCCGACGCCTGCGTTCCGCCTGCTTCGCTTTGCCTATCCGGTGAACGCCTATTTCCAGAGCTTCCGTCAAGGAACGACGCCGCTCGTTCCGGCACCCTCGGAGTCGTCCCTTCTCGTGTACCGCAGCGGCCCAACCGTGTGGCGCATGCCACTCACGGATCCGATGCTGGCGCTGCTCGAAGCGACCGCTCTCGGGGAGCCGCTGGGGGTGTCGCTCGAGCGCGCGGCCGCCGCACTCACGGATGTGCCCGAGGAAGTCGCCGGCGCACGTGTCATGGGGTGGTTTCGCGATTGGGTGAGCAGCGGCCTGTTTTGCGATGTCGAGGCGCCGCCCGTCTAGGGGTCGTCTCGGGGGCGCCTCGAGGGGCGCTTCGAAGAGGGAGTCGCCCGAGCGGGCGGGATGCACGGCGGTAACCGGGCCTCGCGGCGCGCGTAGTCCAGATGCCGTGTTTCCTGAACCCCCTCGCGTCGCCATGCCGCGTTACGCGCCGGAGTTGACGTTGTGGGGACGCATCGGAGAGAGTGCCGAGAGTTTCTCGGGATCCGCCTCGATGGTCGAGCCGCACGAAAATGCCCTGCGCCCCGCGGCCTCGGTCGCGAAGGACGCGGACCGCGAAGACGCGGTGCGTTCGAACGCGGCGGGCGGGGACGTCAACCGCGCGATCTCCGCGGTGATGGATCGATACGCGCAGGGGGACGACGCCGCGTTCGACGAGCTCTATCGCCTCGCCTCGCCTCGGATTCGCGGTTTTCTCGTGCGCCTGTCCGGCGACATGGCGCTCGCAGACGATCTGACGCAGGAGACATTTCTGCGGGTGCATCGCGCACGAGGCGCTTTCGCGGCTGGCGCGGCCGCGGTCCCGTGGATTCTTGCCATCGCGCGCAACGCTCTTCGCGACAGCGCTCGCCGCGCGCAGGCTCGTCCCAAGCTGCGCGCCAACGCGCCGGACGACGAGGCCCCGACGGGCGAGTCGCCGCCGGACGAACGGGGTGACGAAGTGCTCGCCGCACGCGAGATGCTCGGCATCGTCGAGCGCACGCTGGCGGCGATGCCCTCCCTGCATCGGGAGGCGTTCGTCCTCCTCCGGTTCGAAGGCCTCAGCGTGAATGAAGCGGCGGCGGTCCTCGGGGCCACCGAAGGCGCCGTCAAAGTCCGCGCCTTTCGTGCTTACGAGGCCCTTCGCGAGGCGCTCGGCGGCGCAAACGGGAGGCGGCAGTAGAGCGCTCATGAAAAGCGACTTCGACTGGCAGCGACTCGGTGAGATACCGGACCCGTTTGCGACGGCGTCGGCGAGGCCTGCGCCTGACGGGCCGTCGGCCGAGGTCCGCGCGGCGATGGGGCCGTCGCCCGCCCGCGGCCGCGTGCGTTCGCTGCGCGTCGTGGCGTTCGTCGTGGCCATCGCTTACGAAGCGGCCGCCATCGCCATTTACAAGCCGCGGCCCGATATGGCGTCGCTTCCGCCGTGGCAGCTCGCGCTGGGCTTTTTGGTTCCGGCAGCCGGCGCTTTGCTCGCGTTCGGCGCCGCCGTCCGCGACGGCGAGCGAGGGCTCGGAGAATCGCCCGTTCGGTTACGCGCCCTCACGCTGGGTGCGCCGACTTTCTTCGTGCTCGCGACGTGGATCGCGCTCCCGCATCTGCGCGACCCCGGCTTCTGGACCCATGCGTTCGTGTGCATGCTCACCACCGCCGTATTGGGGTCCGTTCCGGTCTTGTTCGCAGCCTGGGTCCTCCGTCGATCGTTCGTCGCAGCCGCCGGATGGCGGGCGGCAGCGATGGGCGTTGCGTGCGGCGCTCTCGCAGCCACCGCCATCTCACTCGTATGTGCGAGCGAAGACGCCGGCCACATCCTCGTAGGCCACGGAACGGCGATGCTCGTCCTCGGCCTGCTCGGGGCCATCGCGGGCGGCCGACTCGCGCGCACGTGAGCCGCGGCCTACTTCGCGACGGATGCGGGCGCGCGCGGCTGCTCGTCCTCCCTCCTCGCGCCCGATCATTCTTTGTTTCCGCAGGCTCCTGCGAAATGCATGAGCACGCCGGAAGACGTGCCTGCCGCGCGGGACGATGCGCCACTACGCATCGTCGATTTCGGTAGTATATCGTCGCGTTCGTGACGACCCCGATTCGCTTGCTCATCGTCGAGGACCGTGAGGAGGATGCGGAGCTCGTGATCCGCGAGCTGCAACGGCGCGGGTACCTGCCCTCGTTCACCCGCGTCGACAACGAAGGCGCCATGCGCGAAGCCCTCGAGAAGGGGCCCTGGGACATCGTGCTGAGCGACTGGTCGATGCCTTCGTTCAGCGCGCCGCAGGCGCTCGAAGTCCTGAAGAGCTCGGGACACAGCATCCCTTTCATCATCGTGTCCGGAACGATCGGCGAGGAGACGGCCGTCGAGGCGCTTCGTTCGGGCGCGCAGGATTTTCTGCTGAAGCACCGCCTGCCTCGCCTCGTGCCGGCGATCGAGCGCGGCATTCGCGAGACAGCCCAGCGCGTTCGCGGCGAGACCGCGCTCCGGCAGACCGAAGAGCGCCTCCGCCAGGTGCAGAAAATGGAAGCGATCGGCAGCCTTGCCGCGGGGATCGCCCATGACTTCAACAATCTGCTTTCGGTCATTCTGAGCTATTCGCATCTCGCACTCGAAGCGCTCAGCTCCGCCGATCCCATTCGGGCCGACGTCGAAGAGGTGATGAAAGCGGCGCAGAATGCCACCGAGCTCACTCGCCAGTTGCTCGCGTTCAGCCGCCAGCAGCTGCTTCAGCCGCGCGTACTCGATCTCAACCAGATCGTCCTCGGCATGGAGCGGATGCTCCGGCGTTTGCTCGGCGAAGACGTCGAGCTTTCGCTTCTCACGTCGCGCTCACTCGGGAAGACGCTCGCCGACCCCGGGCAGCTCGAACAGGTGATCATGAACCTCGCCGTCAACGCGCACGACGCGATGCCGGGCGGAGGCAAGTTGTGCATCGAGACCAACAACACGGAGCTCGACGCCGCATACGCAGCCGAACACCCGGGCGTCACGCCGGGGCCTTACGTGATGATGGCCGTGACGGATACCGGGATCGGCATGGACGCCGCCGTGCGCGCGCGCATTTTCGATCCGTTCTTCACGACGAAGGAAAAGGGCCGCGGCACCGGTCTCGGACTCGCGACGGTGCTGGGAATCGTCCAGCAGAGCGGCGGCCACATTTGGGTCTACAGCGAGCCGGGCGACGGCTCGACATTCAAAGTGTACCTGCCGCGAACCGATCAAGCGCCGTCGGGAGAACCGCCGGTCACGATCGCGCCGGCCACGCTCGCAGGGTACGAGACGATCCTTCTCGTGGAAGACGAAGAGCGCGTCCGCACGCTCGCCAGCACGATTCTTCGGCGGAACGGGTACAACGTGCTCGAAGCGCAAAACGGCGGCGAAGCGTTCCTCATCTGCGAGCAATACAAATCGAAGATCCACATGCTCGTGACGGATGTCGTGATGCCCCGCATGAGCGGACGGCAATTGGCCGATCGCATCGCCCCGTTGCGACCGGAGATGAAGGTCCTCTTCATGTCGGGATACACCGACAACTCGATCGTGCATCACGGCGTGCTCGACGCAGGGATCCATTTTTTCCAAAAGCCGATTACGCCGGAAGCCTTCTTGCGCAAGGTGCGCGAGACGCTCGACGGGCGCTAGGTCGAAGTCCCGCGGACGACGATCGCCGTTCTCGACGCCGCGGGCGCCGTCCTGAAGAAGCGCCGGAAGATTGAGCATGGGTGCGGGTGCGCCCCGTCATCCTGGAAGGCGGTGCGGCGGCCGACGGAGGCGGCGCCAACGCAAAGCGGCGTGGCAAGTATGTCGCCATCGCACTAGGACCGCGGATCCCGCCGGGCCGCCGTCCCCCCCCAGCGTGCGACAATCCGCGATCGCTATTGCGAAGAGTCCGCAAATATCAGATGGTAAAGACGGCTGCCTAAATTCCGGGCACGTCGAGCGGAGGCTTTACCCATGCTTGCAAGACGCCAGTTTCTCGCGGGAGTCGTCGGTGCGACCGCGGCTCTCGGATTCAACCCAATCACGCGTCGGTGGGTGAGTGTCGCCCACGCGTCGTCGCCTTTCGAAGATCTCCCGCACCTCGACGGCGTCCTGCTCTTCGACACGGCGTCGCGCGCAGCCGATGCGGTCGACGTGGGCAATATCGTGCACGAGACGCCTCTCGCCGTACTTCGCCCGGGTTCCGTCGACGACATTCAAAAGATGATACGTTTCTCACGACGCTTCGGCATTCCCGTGGCGGCGCGCGGCCAGGGTCATACGACCTTCGGGCAAGCGCAGGTCCTCAATGGCCTCGTCATCGAGATGTCGAGCCTCTCGACGATTCACTCGATTACGTCCACGGCAGCCGACGTGGACGCAGGCGCCTTGTGGAAGACGCTTCTCATGCAGAGTGTGCCGATGGGGTTCACGCCGCCCGCCCTCACCGGCTTCACCGGCCTGTCCATCGGCGGCACGCTGTCGGTCGGCGGCATTTCGTCGTCGTACTTTCAGGGCGCACAAGTCGATCGAGTCCAGGAGCTCGAGGTGGTCACGGGCGCGGGAGACCTCCTCACTTGCTCGCGGCACGAGCATCGCGAGTTGTTCGACGCCGTCCGCGGTGGCCTCGGACAATGCGCCATCATCACGCGTGCGGTCGTCGACCTCGTGCCGGCGCTTCCGTTCGTGCGCATCTTCCAGCCGACCTACACCGACAATGGAGTGTTTTTCGACGACCTGAAGACGCTCGTCCGCCGCGAGGAGCTGCGTGACCTCTTCACGCTCTGGCAGCCGAACCCGAGCGGCGGATTCATCTACGGGCTGAACGCCGTCGCGTACTTCGATCCATCGAACCCGCCGGATAACGCGCATTTGCTGCGCGGCCTCAGTATCGACCCAAGCACGACGCCGTTCGCGGACGTGCCGTACATCCCCTACGTCACGAACGTCGACAACGGCATCGCGCAGCTCATCGCCGCGGGCTTGTGGACCGACGTCATCCATCCATGGTTCGACGCGTTTTTGCCCGCAGACGCGGTCGAACGCTACGTGGGCGACGTCATCCCGACTCTCACGCCGGCCGACGTCGGTGCGGGCGGCTTCCTCCTTCTCTTCCCCCACAAGAAGCTCGGTCCCGAGACCGCGTTCCTGCAGCTTCCGGAAGGCGAGACCGTATATCTCTTCGACATCCTGACGGCCAACGCCGCTCCGGGGCCCGATCCCGCGTTCACGGCGACGATGCTCGCGCGCAACCGGCGCCTCTTCGACAAGGCCCGCAACGTGGGCGGCACGCGCTATCCGATCGGTTCGATCACCTTCGATCACGAAGACTGGGTGCGCCAGTACGGCGGCCGCTTCGAGGAGTTCCGCCGCCTGAAGGACAAATTCGATCCGGATAGGATCTTGACTCCGGGCCCCGGCATCTTCCGAGAATAGAGCCGACTCCCTTTCGGACCGAACGGTCCGACAATGGAGGCAGTCGCGCCGGCCCACGCTGGCTCGCGGCAAAAGTGCATGCGATCCTGCCTCCGTACTCCTCGACGGGTGCGGAGACGGAAGCAACCCGGAAACGAGCTGGAGTCACCGAGAGAAGGAGGCACGTCGTGAATGCAGAGAATGCAAAGCAGGCCACCATGTCCCAGGCACCGCCGCGCTTCACCGGGTTCGACCGCCTGTACGTGAACGGTGAGTGGTTGCAAGGAGCGGGCGATGTCCTGAAGGATCGCGACCCGTATACGTGGGACGTCCTCTTCGAGCTGGCGCAGGCGTCCGAAGAGCAAGTCGATCTCGCCTATCGCAGTGCGGCTCGGATTCAGCGAGGTTGGGCGGCGGCGCCGCCCGGCGCGCGCTCCGAGGTGCTCCGGCGCATCGTCGGGGTTCTCGATGCCCGCCGGGACGAGGTCATCTCCCTTCTCGTTCAGGAGTCGGGCAGCACGGTGCTGAAAGCTGCTCTGGAGTGGTTTCTCGTCCGAACCGTCGCTCTCGAAGCGTCGATGCTCCCCTACCGCGTCGAGGGGCGAATTCTCCCCTGCGACGTACCAGGCAAAGAAAGCCGCGCGTATCGCAAGCCCGTCGGCGTCGTCGGGGTCATCAGCCCTTTCAACGCTCCTCTTCAGCTCGCGGCACGCTCGATATTCCCCGCGATCGCCGTAGGAAACGCCGTCGTTCTGAAGCCGTCGGAAGAAACACCGGTTTCGGGCGGCCTGCTGCTTGCCAAGATATTCGAAGAAGCGGGCGTCCCCCCCGGCGTGCTCAACGTCGTCGTGGGCGACGGTCCACGCATCGGCAACGCGGTGGTGACCCATCCCCTGGCGCGGGTCATCTCGTTCACGGGATCGAGTCAGGCCGGGCGTGTGATCGCGACCAAAGCGGCACAGGCAAGCGTGATGAAGAGGGTCATCCTCGAACTCGGCGGAAATGCCCCGTTCGTCGTCCTGAAGGATGCCGATCTCGACCTCGCAGCCAAAGCCGCGGTTTGGGGCAAGTTCGCCCATCAAGGCCAAATTTGCATGATCGCGAATCGTTTCATCGTCGAGGCGCCAGTTTACGAAGACTTCACGCATCGCTTCGTGGAGCTCGCACGCGCCCTCAAAGTGGGCGATCCGAAGCTACCCGACACGTTCGTGGGTCCGTTGATCAACCACACGCAGCTCGAGAGCGTGCTCGGAAAGATCGATGGCGCACGCAAAGCCGGCTTCCGCGAGCTGCTCGGGGGGGCACCCGCGGGGCTCGTCCTCCCGCCGCACATCTTTGCCGACGTCCATGCGACGGCGGCAATCGCCCAAGAAGAGACGTTCGGTCCCGTGGCGCCGATTCTCCGCGCAAACAGTGAGGAAGAGGCGCTCGCCATGGCGAACGACACGACCTACGGATTGGCGGCCTGCGTCTTCACGAGAGACGGGGAGCGGGGAGTTCGGTTTGCGCAAAACCTCGAATGCGGGATGGCCCACGTCAACGATCAATCGATCAATGACCTTGCTTTCAGTCCGTTCGGTGGAGAAAAGAACTCGGGGTCGGGTCGTTTCAACGGGCAATGGGCAGTTGACGCCTTCACGACGGAACAAGGGGTCACGATCCAGCATGACCCGCGGTTCTATCCGATGAACATGATGGAGCTTGCGGCAATGATGCCACCCTCCTGAGGAGAAATTCGAAGGCTCGCGTATCGCGTTTACAGCCTCGGTACGCCAACGATTTATCGTATTTTGATCCCGGCGCTCTTGTTGACGTCGGATGAACGCCCCGTTTGTCCGTGAGCGTGTCGCCAAAAGTCCCGCCCCGCCGAAGCCGGCGACGACTCCCGGGCTCGAGTCACGTCGCAGACGCAGAGGCGCTTGTCCGGGAACGCATGCGGCCTCGGACAGCCCGCGTGCGCGGTCGTCGAGAGCGTCAAAAGCGTCGGGCCCAATAGCTCGCCCGTAAGTGCTCAGTCTCGCGCGTCGCAGATCGTGGCACGGCTCCGGCGGCTGGCCTGCATGCCACTACGGCGATACCCGGGCGCCTTGCGCCATTTACGGAGGGCCCTCGGTGCCGGCCTTAGCGACAACAAAAGCTCGCACGAGTGTGATGCGATCGTTTCAGGCAGAACAGAAAGTGTTCGGAAAATGGCCCTTTGAAACGAAGGTCGTGCGCCCGTGGACCATTAATAAGAGCAGCCACTGCCCCGCATCACCTGAGTGCGCTGCCGCTTGTGCTCGCACGTACTCATGGCCCCCACCAAAAGGGCTTTCGATGCGTGTCAGATGTATCGAAGCAGGGCGTCCGGGCAACATTAATCCGAGGTCAACTCTCTCCTGGTTTGCGCGACGTCGTGCGGTGCACTGCCGTCGATGCAGCGCGCGATCGGGCTTCGATTTCGTCATGCGCGACAGCACGGATCTCGATGCCGAAACATCGTCACGACTATGGCTGGACCGTACGCACGGAGAAAGGCCACCCGAAGTAACCCCATGAACGCTAGCCCCCTCAATTCCGCTGCAACGCTCTTCGACCTAACCAAGGACCGCCTGCGTCAGCTTGCTTACGCGACAGGCCTCCGAAAACGCGCGGAATCGATCGTGGCACTGTACGCAAAGCTGGTCGATCCATGGGGCCATAGGCCCCTAGGCGAAAGGCCGCCATGGCCTTCGTACGTCGGCGATGATCAAACGCCCGTCGAATTCTCGGTGACTTTCGCAAAGAAGCCGGAGCTTCGAATCCTGCTCGAGCCTCTGGGACGCAACCCGTCCTTGGTCTCGAACCGTGAGGCCGCGCTCACACTCATTCGCTCCCTGAGGGGAGACTTCGCGATCGATCTCAAGCGATTCGATCGAATCCAAGACCTCTATTGCCCGCCGGACCCATGTGGCGCCTTCAGCATTTGGCTGGCCGTGGGGTTTTCCGCCGACCAGGCTCCGGACTTCAAGATTTATCTCAATCCGCGGTGCCGAGGCCAAAGCCTCGCCCCGGCACTGGTCGAGGAGACGCTCGTGCGGCTGGGCTTTCCAAAAGCGTGGCCGGTCATCGCGCGCCGCCTACTGGGGCGAGGCCCCGACCTCGACGAGCTAAACTACCTTTCGCTCGATCTCAGCCTATCGCGCGAAGCACGGCTGAAGGTGTACGCGCGGCATTTCGCCTGCACGATCGACGACCTCGAGGAAGTGGCCGGCGCCGCGCGCGATCATCGCCCCGGCGACGTGCGGGAATTTCTCGGCCTCGTGGCCCCTCGCCCGAGCAACGACGTGCTCGACGGGCGGGCCCCATGCACCTGCTACACGTTCGTCGGCGGAACGGATCAACCGCTCGCGGCGACGACGCATTTTCCCATCAACAGTTATGCCGAAACCGACTCTGCGGTGGCGCAGCGCGTCGTATCGGCTTTTGACCGCTTTGGCGTCTCGACCGATTGCTACGCGCGAGCAGCGATGGGGTTCGCCCGCCGTCCTCTCGAGACGGGGATTGGAATGCATAGCTACGTCTCGTTCCGCCGTTACAGGGATGAGGTCCGATTCACGACCTACTTGGCGGTCGAGGCCTACCGTCCCGGAACTGTCGAGGGTGGCGGTATTGCGGGTGAAAGCGGCATCATTCACGCGGCGCGCATCGAACCGGCGGAAAACGTCGTGGACCATCCCTTGTGCCGCAGGCTCGCACGCGAGCCGTTTTCAACGGCCAGCCTCGCTTACCTGCTCGCGAACCTCGAGGCCGCAGGCCTGGGGGGCGGCTCGAAGCCCGTCCGATCCAGCGAGGACGTCCGGGTCGATTCGGGTACGGCCGTGCGTGCTCAGCTCCTAGACCTGTTCGCCTCGATGGATGCAGACGCGCGGGATGCCGGGCACCTTGCCGTCCGAACCGCCGCCGACGACCTTCGCGCGTTCATCGTCGACCTGACCGAGCGCGAAGTTCGCGGCGAAAGCACGGGCCGCAAAACGCGCGCGGTGGCCACGCGGGCAACGCCCGGCCCGATCACCACGCGGGAGCTCGTTTCCGCATGGCACGGTGCCGAGAAGGCAAGGCACGTTTTCGCCCGCTTCCTCGACGACGTCTACGCCGACCTATACGGCGGCTGAGCTCGCGCTGAACAGCGCGGGCCGTGATTCCGACGCGGTTGCATTTGTTGCAGGCCATCACCAGAATGCGCCAATATTCCCTATGCTTAGGCACTTCTGCGCAGCGGCTTCCTGGAGAGCCCACAATCGCGGGATTGCGAACGAGGAGGGGCAGCGCGAGCGGACGACGACGGGCAAAGGCAGGCAAGGCGCGCAAGGCAGGCAGCGCAAGTGCTCTCGACCCGATAGCAACGACGCGATACCTGCTCTCGGGCAGGCCTGCCCCGAAGGCCGAATGCTCAATTGAAACCGAGCTTTGTTCGGGGGCCGGTAGGCACGCCGCGATCGACAATCGATCGGTCGTAACCGCAATGTGTCAGATCGGGAACGAGGTGCGTGTTAGAGAGCGCTTCTTGCGAGAGCGGCGGGCCCCCCTCGTACGCCCGGCGAAGGCGCGAGAGGGCAAAAGCGGTATGGCGCGAAAGCGTCCCCATCTTCCCCGCGCGCCCGTAATGCGGTAGTGGTGAACGTGAGGTCGTCACGCTTTGCGGGTCCTATGAGCCGGAACCAAATTGTACGCAAGGTAGGCTCGTTGGTCCTGGCCGTTGAAACGGAGCTGGCGCCGAGCGATGGCGAGTGGACCGAGTTTCTGGACGTTCTCCGCAAAAGCGAATTGGCGAAGACCAAGATCTTGGTCGTCACGGCGGGCGGAAGCCCTAGCCCGGTACAGCGAAAGCAACTTGCAGACGCACTCGGTGGGGTGCGATTCCGCGTTGCGGTGGTGTCGGACAACATTTCGGCGCGCTTTGTCGCATCGACCATCGCGCTCTTTCATCGGGACCACCGGTCGTTTTCCGCGACGGAAATTGGTGAGGCGTATGACCACCTGCAGCTCACGCCGCAAGAGCGGACCATCGCCGACAGCAACATTCGAGAAATGCGTGCTCTTCTGGCATAGTCATATCGGGAGGGCGAAAGCCCGTCGTCGATAGGATTTTTTTGCGGCGGTCCTTCCGAGCGGCGTGGCACCGCGCCAATGCGAGCCGCGTCATGGGTGTCCGATGAAACGTATTCGGAAGCACATTGCGCACAGAACGGACCTGTTTGGGCGCAAGCCCCTGTTCGTTTATCTTGCCGATTCTGCGATCGAGCCGGCGCGGAGACTCGCGTTCGTGCCCACGTTGGCGCACTTCGTGATGAGCTTTGCCGACCTGTATCGTTTCTTTCTCGTCGAGAAGAACGCGACGGGGCATTACGAGGCGCTCATCAACGCGCATCTTTCCGAGGACGCAAACCACTGGAAGTGGTTTTTGAAGGACCTTGGCACCACTGGCCTCGACCCAGAGATGCACTTCAGCGAGGCGCTGCGATTCATCTGGAGCGACGCCTCGGCGAAGACCCGCATCTTGACGTATGGGATCTGCAAGTTGAGCGGGGGCCTCTCGCCGCTCGAAAAGCTCGTGATGGTGCAGTGCATCGAAGCGACGGGCTCGGTCGCGCTCGCTTCCGTCGCCCACGCGGGCCGCGACTTCGCGAGCAAATCGGGCCAAAAGCTCCTCTATTTCGGCGCGCACCATGTGGACACCGAGAGCGCGCACACGCTGGAGCAACCCGGCGTGCGCGACTCGCTCGATGACACCGTGCTACGGCAAGACGAAGTGACGCGATGCCTCGCGGTCACCGACGAAGCCTTCGGCTACTTCGACGCATTCGTGGACGAGGTCTTCGAAGCCACTCACAGGCCCGCTCCATTCGCCCGGGCTTAGACACAGGCTCGAAAAAAAGGCGCCTCGTCGGCAACTGGTTCGCGTGGACGGCCGAAGGGACGGACGTGAACGGCTTCAAGGGGACACGAATGCGACCCGAACCGGAGCTCGAATCCCATCCTCGGCGGGTGCGCGCGCGGACGGACGAGCCCACTCCGCTGCGCGACCTCGTCGCCACCGCCGCGGAGGCCGAAGCGCGTCTCCACGCGGCGGAAGCCGACTACGCGCTCCGAATGGCGGCGGTTGCGCGCGCGGCACGCCGCGGGGGCGCTACCGACAACAGCGCGGCCCGTGCGTGCGCGTCCGCGCTCGGGATCACGCGGCAGACGCTGCAGCCCTATGCGCTGCTCGGCATGCGCTGGACCCCCGCGGAGCTTCGATCGCTTCTCGAACGGCAAGATTGCCATGGCCGCCGCGTTTCGCTGTCGCATCTCTTGATTCTCTCGCGCCTTTCCCACACGGAGCGGTGCCGCCGAACGGAGGAGGTTTTCGCCGAGGGCCTCGGAGTCCATGAGCTTCGTAGGCGCATTCGCGCGAGCCAGAGACAAGCGGCGAATCTCCGCGATGGGTAGCAACCGTGTCCTTCCTGCGGCCGAATGGGTTTCCGTGAGCCGATTGAAGGAAAAACGGATGCAAACCGAAGAGAGACGTCCTCCGCGGCCCGGCCTCGGGCCGATCGACTTGGGCCCGTTGCGCGAGCTCGTCGCGATCGCCGTCGAGGCCGAAATGCGCTTTCATGCGGCGAAGAGCGAATACGCAATCAGCATGGCCGCGCTTGCGCGCGCTGCGCGAGAACGACCGGCCGAGAGACGCGAAATGCGCGACCCGTCGCCTGCCATTCGAGTCACCCGCCAGACGCTGCAGACCTTCGCAGTCGTCGGTACGCAATGGACGGCTTCCGAGCTCCGCGTGCTCTTCGAGCGGAAGGATTGCCACGGGCATCGAATCTCCGTCTCGCATCTTCTGCTCCTCGCTCGGGTGCAGGGGGAGGAACGCCAACGCCGAACCGAAGAAGTGTTCGCGGATGGCCTGAATCTCAGAGACCTTCGCCGGCGACTGCGCGCCGGCACGGGTAGCCAAACGGCGTGACCGCTCCGGAAGCGGCCCTCGGAGCGCCGCCACGACACGAGCCGCGCGGCGCGTCGAGCGGCCCTTCGATGCTCGTCTCGCGTACAGCCCGAACGGATCGGGGATCCGGGGCCATTTTGGAGCGGCGGTCCCTCTCTCCGGAGGGCGAGCGATCGGGCCTGCGAAAAAATGGCCCTGTCATCCAAAGGGACGACTGTCGTCCCGTGGGTTTCATGCCAACCTAGCGCGATGGGGACGCCTTTCTTTGTGCGGCAAGCGACAATGGCGATTGGGGTTCTGCCTCTCGCCTTCTTGCTAGCCACCTATGCGCAGCCTGCCCGAGCCGACGGAGCGCCCGTCATTACGAATGAAACGTGCATCGACGCGAACGCCAAGGCGCAGGAGCTCCGGCGCGAGGGAAAGATCGCGGCGTCGCGCGCGCAGCTCAATCTTTGCGCCAATCGCCAGTGCCCGGGCCTGGTGCGTGACGATTGCACGCGCCGGCTCGACGAGCTCGATCGCGCGCAACCCACGATCGTGTTCAGCGTGAAGGACGCCAGCGGGGCCGACGTCAGCGCGGTCACGGTGTCCGTCGACGGGCGCAAGCTGGCCGACAAGCTCGACGGCGCGCCAATCGCGGTCGATCCTGGGTCGCACTCGTTCACGTTCGAGCCGCAAGGCCACGCGCCGATTACCCGGCAGTTCGTCATCCACGAGGGCGAGCGAGGGCGCCTCGAGACCAGCGCGATCGGAACGCAGAACGGCGGCGTTTCCGATGGACACGGCCCTGCCGTGAGGGGCGCCGGGCTTGCCGGAACCGCCGCGTTCGACACGACACCCACGGATCACGGATCGCAGAGTGGTCAGACGCAACGCATCTGGGGGTGGTCCCTGGGTGGAGTGGGCGTCGCCGGGCTTGCCGTGGGAGCGGCCATGGGGCTCCTCGCAAACTCGGCGTGGAACGACGCCAAGAACGGGTGCAACCCGATGTCTTGTCTTCCTCAAAACCGTCCTTCCGCGGAGAGCGACCGGAGCAACGCGCTCACGTTCTCCACGGTGTCCGACGTGAGCCTCGCCGCGGGTGGAGCGCTGGTCGTTCTCGGCGGCGTCCTGATCTGGACAGCGCCACACGGTACCCATGCGAGCCCACAAACCGGCTGGCGCATCGTCCCACGGATCGGCCCCACGGGTGCGGATCTCGGCTTTCAAGGGGAGTTTTGAGCATGCGCCCTTCTCCCCTTCGACCGATTTTCCTGGCGCTCCTCGCTGTCGGCTCGTTCCTTTTCGCGGGCGGCTGCTCGGCGCTTCTAGGGATCGACGATCTCCCCGATGCGAGCGAGCCCGGCGAAGAGCCCGATGCAAGCCTCGCCGAGGGGGGTCCGCATACGGACGCGTCGCTGACGGATGGCCACGTCGAAGGATCGACCGCCGAGGGATCGACCGGCCAGAACGTGCACGACGCGAGCACGGATACGAACGCAGCCGAGGCGAGCACGAATCCGTGCCTCGAGGTTCCGAACGGCTGCGACATCCACGCGACCTGCGCGCCGAACGGCTCCCGCGCCGTATGCACCTGCATCGCCGGCTATACGGGCGACGGCGCGAGCTGCACTCCAATGGACCCATGCAACGCCGACCACGGGGGCTGCGATCCGAATGCCGCGTGCGCGGACACCGACGCTGGCACGAATTCGTGCACGTGCAATGCCGGTTATGTCGGCGACGGAGGCTCGTGCACGGGCATGGGCGCATGCGCCACGAACAACGGCGGGTGTGCGTCGACGGCCGCGTGCGCGGCGTCCGACGGCGGCGCCGTGAACTGCACGTGCAACGCCGGCTATTCGGGCGACGGGGGGACCTGCGCAGCGATTGATCTGTGCCTCAACGGAAGCAACGGCGGGTGCGATCCCAACGCGACCTGCACGATGGCGGGGCCAGGCACGGTAAGTTGCGCCTGCAAGACCGGCTACTCGGGCAGCGGCAAGACCTGCACGGCCATCAACAATTGCACCGCGGGCACGAGCGGTTGCGACCCGAACGCCAAATGCACGGTGACCGGCCCGGGAACCAATTCGTGCGCCTGCAACGCCGGCTACTCCGGCTCGGGCACGACCTGCACGCCAATCGACGAGTGCACGATCAACAACGGGGGCTGCGACCCGAACGCCATGTGCATGCAGAGCGGCCCGGGCACGAGCACGTGCGCTTGCGATACCGGCTATACGGGCGACGGGGGCGTATGCACCGGCGTCAACGGGTGCGCCGTCTCGAACGGCGGGTGCGCGACGACGGCGCATTGCACCTCGACGGGCCCGGACACGGTCTCGTGCTCGTGCAACACAGGTTACGCCGGCGACGGGGGCGTATGCACACCGGTCAACCCGTGCAACACCGGCAATGGCGGATGCGATCCGAACGCCAATTGTACGATGACGGGTGCGGGCACGGACAGCTGCGCATGCAAGACGGGGTACTCTGGAAATGGCACGACGTGCGCGGCTATCAACAACTGCTCGACCAACAACGGCGGATGTGATCCGAATGCCAACTGCGCGATGACCGGACCGGGCACCAATTCGTGCACCTGCAAGACCGGATACACGGGGAGCGGCACGACGTGCACGCAGCAGTTCGTCCTCAACGTCGCGTCGGGCAGCGCCTACCAAGGCGCGACGTTCGCATCGACCGACGCGACGCTCACGGACGTGCTCACGACCGATACGGTGTCGAAGTTCAGCGCGACGATCAGTTGGGGTGACGGGAGCGCGACCTCGCCAGCCACGTTCACGGCGACGGGAACGGCCGGCTTGTTCAACATCGGCGCCAGCCACGTCTACACGACGACGGGGACCTTCACGCTCAAAGTCACGTTCACGTACGCCCCGAATGGCGAAGTGCTGACGAGCACCGGCACGATCACCGTGGTGAGTCCGATCGCGATTACGGGGGGAAAGATCACGGCAACGGTGGGCATGCCGGGAGTCGGCCCGGTCGCGACGTTCACCGACGCCGCAAACGACACGACGTCGTCTCTCCAAGCGAGGATCAATTGGGGCGACGGTACGACCACCGTGGGCGCCGTCACGGGTTCCACGGGCAATTTCACGGTATCGACCGCCGGCAAGACGTACTCCACCACCGGGACCCCCTCGATCGCCGTGACCGTGACGAGCTCTCTCAGCGGAGCTTCCGTGATGGCGACGTTCGCGGCGAGCGTCGTGAGTACTCCCACGATCAAGGAAATCCCCGTGGGGATAAGCGGGTGCGCGCCCCAGGAAATCATCACGGGGGTCAACAACGATATGTGGGTTTGGCTCGACGACCAATGCGACGAGGTTGGGGAAGTGATCCTCCCTTCGGGAGCGGTTTCACCCCCTTTCAGTCTGTTGAATTCGACTGGCGAAGGGAAC
Source organism: Polyangiaceae bacterium (assembly GCA_035482215.1). Classification (GTDB taxonomy): domain Bacteria; phylum Myxococcota_A; class Polyangia; order Polyangiales; family Polyangiaceae; genus Palsa-1150. Next base: position 21,926 of record DATHQY010000388.1, read on the forward strand.
GCCTTGGCCATGGGTCCCGGTTCGGCAGTATGGTTCGGGACGGTGGAGACGACCGCCGGGTCCAACATCGGGGTCTATACAGGGATGTCCCCGAATCCGCCGGTGTTCGCCGTCTCCAACTCGCAAGGCGTCGGGGGAATGGTCGAGGGGCCGGACGGCAATATGTGGTTCACCGACTATGGTGGCAGCGCCGGCGATTCCCGGATCGACAGAGCGAGTACGGCGTCCGCGACGCTGGGAACGATCACCTATTACCGCACGCCCACGGCGTCTGCTTTCCCGGGCCGCATCGCGGTCGGCAACGATCAGCGGATGTGGTTCACCGAGAACGACTACTCGAGCTACGCGGGGATAGGCGCCATCACGACCTCGGGGGTGATTACCGAATACCCGTTGCCGGCGACCACCCAGCCCTATGGCATCACTTCGGGGCCGGACGGCAACCTCTGGTTTACGACCGGCGTAGGCGTCGGGAGGATCTCGACCAGCGGGACGTTCACGCTGTTCAACCAGATCGGCGTGGAGGGAGTGGACATCGCGTCCGGCCCGGACGGCAACCTCTGGTATGCGTCCGGCGCAGACGCCGCCATCGTTCGCACGACGACGACGGGGTTCTTTACCGTCTTCACGCCCCCCTCCGAGGGTCAGCCCCTGGGGATCACGCAAGGACCGGACGGCAACATGTGGTTTACCGAGTTCTCGTCCCGCGACGTGGGTTACGTCAGCGTGCCCCTCCAATAGCTCGCCATCGGGGGTCGCGGCGGTCGCGGCCCCTCGATCACTCCGGCCCGATCATCTTCTCGGGCCGGACGTACTTGTCGAAGTCCTCGGCCTTCACGAGCCCGAGCTCCGCGGCGGCCTGGCGCAGCGTGATGTTCTTGTGGTGCGCGAGCTTCGCGACCTTCGCGGCGTTGTCGTAGCCGATGACTTCGTTCAACGCCGTGACGAGCATCAGCGTGTTCTCGACGTGGCGCGCGATGACGTCGCGGTTCGCTTCGATCCCGGCGACACAATTGTGCTCGAAGCTCGCGCAGGCATCGGCGAGGAGCGCGACACTCTCGAGAACGTTGTGCAGGATGACGGGCTTGAACACGTTGAGCTCGAGGTGACCGCTCGCGCCCGCAAACCCCACGGCCGCGTCGTTGCCCATCACCTGCACGCAGACCATCGTCATGGCCTCGGCCTGCGTCGGGTTCACCTTGCCCGGCATGATGCTGCTCCCGGGCTCGTTTTCCGGCAGGTGCAGCTCGCCGATGCCGCATCGCGGTCCGCTGCCGAGCAAGCGCACGTCGTTCGCGATCTTGAAGCACGCGGCTGCGAGCGTCCGCATGGCGCCGCTCGCGGCGACGAGCGCCTCGTGCCCGGCGAGCGCCGCGAACTTGTTCGGCGCGGTTCGAAACGGCGCGTTCGCGAGCTCGGCGATCCGCGACGCGACGCGCACGGCCCACTCGGGATGCGTGTTGAGCCCCGTGCCCACGGCGGTTCCACCGAGAGCCAGTTCGTAGAGGCCGGGCAGCGCGCGCTCGAGGCCCTCGAGGCAGAACGCGAGCTGCGCCGCCCAACCGCTGAACTCCTGCCCGAGAGTGAGCGGGGTCGCGTCCATCAAATGCGTTCGGCCCACTTTGACGATCGACTTGAACTCGTCGCTCTTCTTGTCGATCGCGGCCTTCAGCGAACCGACCGCCGGAATGAGTCGCTCGCGGATCTCGAGCGCGGCAGCGACGTGCATGACCGTCGGGAAGACGTCGTTGGACGACTGCGATCGGTTCACGTCGTCGTTCGGGTGAACCAGCTTCTTCGATCCCATCGGCCCGCCGGCCAGCTCGATCGCGCGGTTCGCGATGACCTCGTTCGCGTTCATGTTCGACTGCGTGCCACTGCCGGTCTGCCAAACGACCAGCGGAAAGTGCACGTCGAGCGTCCCGGCGATGACTTCGTCGGCGGCGCGGACGATGAGATCGCGCTTGGTCGGCTCGAGCTTGCCGAGATCCGCATTGGCGAGCGCCGCGGCCTTCTTGACGATTCCGAAGGCGCGGATGACAGGCCGGGTGAATCGGTGGCCGCCAATCTTGAAATTCTGCAGACTGCGCTGCGTCTGGGCGCCCCAGTACTTGTCCGCGGGCACTTCGACTTGCCCCATACTGTCCGATTCGATCCGAATGGTCGTCATGACGATGCTCGCTCTTAGCGCGGGTTTCGGACGAACGGAACGTTCAAAAAGTAGCGCTCCGTCCCCGCGGCGACGAGTCACGGCATCGCGCTCGCCTCGCTCCCCGGCCCGTCACCCGGCCGGCAGCGTGAAGCTGAACACGCTGCCTTCGCCCATACGGCTCTCGACGGCGATCGTTCCCCCCTGCGCTTCGACGATGCCGCGCGCGATGGCGAGTCCGAGCCCGGGCCCGTCGCGGGGCGTCCGCCTGGCGTTCGCCGCGTAGTC
>DATHQY010000389.1:0-16431 GCA_035482215.1 Polyangiaceae bacterium
TTCTTCATGCATCGCACTAGCCACTGGCTAGGCATGGACGTGCACGATGTCGGGGCGTACTTCGTCGATGCGAAGCCGCGGCCGCTCGAGCCCGAGATGGTCCTGACGATCGAGCCTGGGATCTACATCGCGCCCGATGACGAGACGGTCGGGCCCGAATGGCGCGGCATCGGCGTGCGTATCGAGGACGACGTGCGCGTCACGGCGGACGAGCCCGAGGTCTTCACCGCGGCGATTCCGAAGACGGTCGAGGAAGTGCGTCGGGCGTGCGCTGGTTGAGCCGCTGCTGCCAGCGGAGGGCGAGCGAGTAGGCGACGAGGCCGAACGCCAGCGCGAGCGGACCGCCCACGAGGACCGTCCCGACGATCCAGTCGCCCACTAGTTCCCGCCCGTGATCGAAGGCGTGGTGCCAGTTCATCGCGACCCAGGTGCCGGTTCGCAGCCGGTGCGCAACTTGGATTTCCGAGAAAGTCGTCAGCAGAAGAATCGGCGTCGACGAGAGGCGCGACCCGACGGCCGCCCAGACGCGATTCAGTTGGAAGACCGTGGCGAGCCCGAGCGAAATCCAGAAGTGAAGGCCGATCAACGGCGTGCAGGCGGTGAACGCGCCGAGTCCGACCGAGAGGCCCACTTGCCGGGGAGTCGAAGGTTCACGCTTCGCCCGCTCCCAGAGGTCGAGCATGAAGCGGTGAACGCGGGTGCGCGCGAGGAATGAAAACGGCGAACGCACGGCGTCGCGGTAGCTTAACGGTCCGGCGACGCGCGTACGAGCGCGACGGCGAACTTGCGCGAACTTGGCCGTCGGCGACGTGGAGCTTTAGAAGTCGTGCGTGACCGTTGACGTTCGTGTGACGATCGAGGCATCGCTCGCCGCGTTTCTTCGGCACCTCCAGGGCGAGCGCAACGCCTCGCCGCGCACGGTGTCCGAGTATGGTCGCGACATCGAGGGCCTCGCGGCCTTCGCGAAGGAACGGCAAGCGGAGGCGTGGAGCGACGTACGGCAAGTCGACGTACCGCTGCTCCGCGCGTGGCTCGGCCAGCTGGCACGAAAGCACGCGGCGAGCTCGGTCGCGCGCAAAGTCGCCGCCGTTCGCACGTGGATGCGCTGGATGCGCCGACGGGGAATGCACGCGACTTGCCCGGCCGACGAGATCGCGACGCCGAAGGTGCGCCGCGGTCTTCCCACCCTCCTCGGCGTCGACGCGGCGAAAGAAGTCGTCGAATCGCCCGACGACAGCACCCCGATGGGCATGCGCGATCGCGCAGTGCTCGAGTTTCTCTATGGGTCCGGCCTGCGCGTCAGCGAGCTGTGCTCGCTGGACCTCGACTCGCTCGACTTCGGGTCGGCGATCGCGCGGGTCATGGGCAAAGGACGCAAAGAGCGCATCGTGCCCCTCGGAACGAAGTGCCTGGAGGCGTTGCGCCGGTGGCTTGCCGTGCGTCCTTCGGTCGTGCATCCGAAGCGCCGGACGCAGGACCCGCGCGCACTCTTTCTCACGGTGCGCGGCGCACGCCTCTACGTGCGCGGCGTCTGGCAGATCGTGCACGACAAGGGCGCCCAAGGCGCGGGCCGCGCCGATCTGCATCCTCACGCGCTTCGCCACACGTGCGCGACGCACATGCTCGAAGGCGGCGCCGATCTTCGCGCGATCCAGGAACTGCTCGGCCACGCCTCGCTCTCGACGACGCAGCGCTACGCGCACGTGTCGATGGACCATCTGATGCGGGTGTACGACGCGAGCTTTCCCCTCGCGCGCGAGCGCGGGAACCGCTGATCGTCACGGGCCGCGGAGCATGGCGGCGATCTGATCCGCGAGTTGCCCCAACAGGTCGCTGAGGGTCGCGACCAGCGCGGCGGTCGCGGCGGACGCCGGTGCCGCGCTGAGTTGCACGCTGCGCGAGGCGGGGGAGCCCTGGTGGTTCGTGCGCTCGACGGCGACTTCGGCCCAGAGGTTGGCGCGGCCTTCGGCGCCCACATCGAGGCGGCGCACGTCGACTTCGACCGTGGCGTCGGGGTCCTGGGTGATCGCGCCGTCCTCCGTGAAGACCGAGACTCCGGGGACGCGCTGCTCCACGTCTTCGGCGAGCACGCGGCCGAGCATCGCGTCGAGCGGCTCGCCCCAGCGCTCGTTCGTGGCGACGCCGAGGCGGTAATCGGTTACCTGGCGCACGATCTCTGGCCTATCGAGGTAGCCTGCGAGGCCCGGCCGCCGGATGCGCACCGTGTGCAAGCCGGTGTTCTCGGCCGCGCCGCGGGTCGGCGCGAGCGCGTAGAACGCGGGCTCGGGGGACGACCCGCAGGCAGCCAGCATCGTAACCGCCGAAAATAGCAGGACAAACACAGGCGAACAGGCCCGGGGCCCGCGCCGCCCTTGGGCCGCGTGGGCCGATTCGTTGCCATGGCAACGATCTCTCATTTCTCGCCCGGTTGCGCGCCGCGACCCCGGATGAGGGCCTCGGGATGCCGATCGAGGTAATCCGCGAGCACGCGGAAGCTTCGTGCCGTGTCATTGAGGTGATCCAAGAGCCGCACCATCCCGTATTGGAACGCCGAGTTCTGCCCGTAGCCACTCGGTCCGAGCGCCCCGTTGACGTTCTGCGCGGCCTGCGACATCTGCGCGGCGATGCCGGGCAGCTGCGCGAGCGCGGGTGTCGCGTTCGTATCGATGTCCGTCGCCAACCGCTGGATGCTCGCGAGCGCGTCGTTCGCGTTCTGCCCGATTTGCTGGAACGGGATCTTGTCGACCTTGTTCGCGATGTCCGCGAGCGACGCCTGGAGGCTGTCCATACCGGCGCCTTGGCTCGGCAAAACGAGGATGCCGTTCTCGCGCGGCAGGTCGTCGCGGATGTCCGTCGCGTACACGAGCGAGAGATCCTTGGCGCCCGTGAGAAAATTGCTCGACTCGAGCATCACGCGCATCTTCACGCTCGCGAACGCCTGCTTCACGACGTCCGGTACTTCACCGCCCGTACGGAGCTCTTTTTTCGTGAGGACCCGCTCGGGCTGGAGCTGAAGGGCCACGCGGGCCACCATCCGGCGCGTGTCGCCGTCGTAGACGAGCTTCACGTCGGTGACGTTGCCGACCTGCACGCCGTACAGAAGAACCGGCGAGCCCCGCGAAAGACCCTGCACGGAGGTCTGGAAGTACGTGATGTACGGCACGTTCTCGTGAAAGAAGGCCGCATCGGCGCTGGCCTTGTCGTCGTAAAGGTCGAACGTCGCGCCGTCTTCCGCGACCGTGTCGCCCTCGCTCATGGGAGGCGTCTCGAAGGCGACCCCGCCGCTCAAGAGCGCCTGGATCGACTCGAGCTCGAGGTGCATCCCCTCGGGCCCCATCGTCAAGGACAGCCCCGAGGCGATCCAGAAGCGGGTGGCCTGGTGCACGAAGTGGTCGTACGGGTCGCGCACGAAGACGCGCAGCGAGACCGGGCCGAGGCCGTCGCCGAGGTCGTAGCTCAGAACTTCGCCGACCGAGACGTCGCGGTAGAAGATCGGCGCGCCCGCGCTGATCGAACCGAGGTGGGTCGCCTTGAGCACGAACACATGCCCCGGCTCGTCCGACTGACGGCCGGGGGGTTGGTCGAGCGCCTGGAAGTCGTGCTGCGGCTTGCCGCCCGGAGGCCCCGGGTCGACTTCGATGTACGCACCCGAGACGAGCGTCTCGATCCCCGTGAGGTTGCCGGCGGCAAGGCGCGGGCGGACGACCCAGAAGCGCGCGTGATCGGTCATCGGCGGCTGCGGGCTGCCGTTCATGCGGATTCGCACGACGACGTGGCTCATGTCCTTCGAGAGGTGGATGTCCTCCACTTTTCCGAGCGGAACCGCCTTGTGCTTCACCTGCGTTTGATCGACCTGCAGATCGTCGGCGGAGGACATCGTCAGCGTGATGACCGGCCCGCGCGTCGCGACCGACGTGTAGATCAGGTACCCGACGAGCGCCGCCGCGACGGCGGGGATGAGCCACATCCACGTGAGCCAGCCGTGCCGCCGAATCCGCGCGTGCGGCGGGTCCTTCGCGGGATCTTCCGCAGGTCGTTCCTGGCGCGCCTCGTCGTTCACCGCGCGGCGCTCCTTTCCCGGCGCTCGCCGAGGTCGTCGCGCAGCGCTCCTACCAGGGCCCGGGGCTCCCCTTCGTTGCAGCGCGCGGCGTCCCACATGAGGCGCGGGTCGAAGGTCTCGGTGGCGAACATCGTGAGGATGACCACGGCGCAGAACGCGACCGCGCCCATTCCCGGCGTCACCGTCGCGATGAACCCGAAGCGAACGATGCCGACGAGGATCGACAACATGAAGATGTCGATCATCGACCAGCGGCCGATGACCTGAATGAACCGGTAGAGCCGCGTCCGGAACGACAGGCGTGTGTTGGATCCGCGGTGCGTGAGGAACAGAAGAACGACGAGCGAAACGAGCTTGAGGACCGGAACGAGAATGCTCGCGGTCAGCACGAGCGCGGCCAACGGCCACATGCGATCCTGCGCGAGCTCGACGACGCCGCCGAGGATCGTCTTGGGGCCGCCCTTGCCGAAGCGCAGGACGGTCATCACCGGCAGGACGTTGGCCGGAATGTACAGGAGGCCGGCGGCGAGGGTCAGCGCCCACACCCGGGGCAGGCTGCCGGTCTTGCGATGGAAGACGGGGTGACTGCAGCGCGAGCAAGGCTCGCCCTCGTGCAGGCGTTCGACCCGCCCGCACTCGTGGCAAGCGAGGACGGGAGGCCCCGGCTCGGGTTTGGGGTCGCGTCGGGGCGCGGCATTTCGGGGGAGGCGTGACGTTTTTGCTCCGAGCTTCGCCCAGACGGCGGCGCGGTCGAGGGTCGCGTCGGCGGCGATCATCGCGATCATGACGCCGCCGATGGCGAGCAGGGCGGGCCCCACATGGACGGGCGCGAGGTCGCGCAGGCGGGTGTAGGCAACGAACGAACCGAGGAGAAAGACTTCGATCATCGCGAACGGCGACAGGCGTTCGAGCCATCCGAAGAGCCACGCCAGCCCGCGGGGCGGGTTCGGCGCGAGCGTGCCGCCGAGCACGACGAGCATGAGCGCGAGCTTCATGAATGGCGCGACGAGAACCGTCAGGAAGACGACCACGGCGAGCGCCGGCACGCCCTGGTTCCAGAGGAAATTCGGCCCCGTCGTGAGCGTGGACGAACCCTCGCGCCCCACCACGTTCATCTGGACGAGCGGCTGGTCGAGCGCGAGCGCCAGAAGGACCGCCGAGAGGGCCGAGCACGCGAACGCGAACGGAAGGGAGTAGCTTGCCGCGCGTCGCAGCGTCTTGTTGCAGCGCGCACACGAAGCCGCGTCGCCGTCAGGAACCTCCGGTACGACCTGCAAGAGCCCGCAGTCGCCGCACTCGTGCCACGAGTGGAGGTCGTCTTCCTCGGCGAGGGCGGAGGCCATGCGGGTGAGGAAGCTCAGCACGCGGCGGGCCAAGGCCTGCGCTCGCCCTATACGTTCCGTTGCCTGATGGGGGCTCGGGCGGGTAAACGTGTCGGCTTGGACGAGACGAACGCACCGACCGCCGGCCGATGGCCCCGCATTCTGCTCGCGCTCACGGGTTCCGAGGCGGGGGCGGTGGTCGTCGCGATCGCGGAGGCTTGGAGAGCCGCCTCACTGGAGCCTTCCGCCCACGCGCCGTCTTTCGCCGCGATCGCCATCGCGGACTTCGGCGTCCTCGCGCCGGTTGCGCTCGCCGTGGGCTTCGCCGTCGCGTGTGTCGGCCTCTTTCTCGAGCCGGCGCGTCCCGTGTGGATCGGCGAGCGGCTCGCCGCCGTTCGCGCGGCCCCGGTGCCCGAGCGGTCGGCGACGGCCGCGGTCGTGCCCGTCGCGGTACTCGCCCTGGTTTCGTGGATCGTTGCCGTGGCCAACGTGGCCCGCGCGGCGCTCGCGCGCGACGCGCCGATGGCGGCGGGGGGCGCGCTCGCCGTTGCCGCCGTCGTGCTGTTGCTCGCCGCCGCGGCCCTCGTCTTGGCGGCGTTGCCCCGCGCGCGCCGGGCTCTCACGGCGGTCGCCGCCGCGCGGCCCGTCGCCGCCGACCCGGCGGTGACCGGCGCGGCCGCGGTTCTCCTCGCGGTCCTCGTCCTCGTCGGGGGCGCCTTTCTCGGGGACACCGGCGGCGACGGCCCCTTGCCGCTTGCGGTGTTCGGCGTGCTCCGCCGCGGCGAACTGGACCTCCGCCCCGTCTACGGCCTCGCCGCGCTCGCGGTCGGCGCATGGCTCGGGCCCTTCGCGGCGCGCTTCGCGTCGGTGCGGATCGCCGCCACCGCGAGCTCGCTCGCCGTCGCCGGGTCCCTCCTCGTGACCGTGACGCAGGCCTTAGCTCTCAATCGGACGCCGCAGGTCGCCCGTGCGGTCGAGAGCCAGGCGCCGCTCGGGAAGGTCGCGCTCGCTCTCCTGCGCAAGGCGACCGATCGCGATCACGACGGGGTGTCCGCGCTCTTCGGAGGAGGCGATTGCAACGACCACGATCCGCGCATCTCGCCGCTGGCGGTCGAGATCCCCGGCAACGGCATCGACGAGGACTGCTCGGGCGCGGACACGCCCGCCGCGGCGACCGTGGCCTCGACCGCGCTCCCCGTGGCGGGACCGGTGGCCGTCGATCGCGATTACAACCTCATCTTGATCACGGTCGACACGCTGCGCGCCCTCGAGACCGGATTCTCGGGCTACCCGAGGCCGACCACCCCGAACCTCGACGCGCTCGCGGCCAAAGCGGTCGTCTTCGATCGCGCGTATGCGATGGCTTCGTACACGGGCAAAGCGCTCGCGCCGATGCTCATGGGCAAATACCCGAGCGAGACGCACCGCGACGGCGGCCACTTCAACAAGTACTTCGCGAACAACACGTTCCTCGCCGAGCGCCTGCGCGCCGCGGGCCTCTACACGATGGGCGCGGCTTCGCATTGGTACTTCAAGGACAGCTGGGGTCTCACGCAGGGGTTCGAGACGTTCGACCTCTCGGCCATGCCGAAGAGCGGGCAGGGCGACACGGACACGAGCGTGACGAGCCCCCAGCTCACGGACGCCGCGATTCGCTTGCTGGACGCGCACGGATCGCAGCGCTTCTTCTTGTGGGTCCACTACTTCGACCCCCACGAGCAGTACGTCCCGCATCCCGACGCGCCGGACTTCACGGACCCCGCGCACCCGTCCGGTTACAAGATGCGCGCGCTTTACGACGGCGAAGTCTGGTTCACGGACAAAGCCATCGGGCGCCTGATCGATTTCGTCGACGGCAAGCCCTGGGGACGCGATACCGTGATCGTGGTGACGAGCGATCACGGCGAAGCCATGAACGAGCACGGCATCGCTTTCCAGCACGGCTTCGAGATCTGGGAGCCGCTCATGCGCATTCCGCTCGTGATGCGCGTTCCCGGCGCGAAGGCGCACCATGTCCCGGTCAAGCGAAGCGCAATCGACATCGTGCCGACGCTGCTCGACCTGATGCGCGTACCGAGGCCGGCGCCGGGCGAGCTCTCGGGCCTCAGCCTGGGGTCGGATCTTGTCTCCGCGCCGGAGGCTCGGTACGAAGAACGGGACGTGTACATGGATATGCCGGACGGGCCGTACACCCACATGCGCCGCGGGCTGATTCACGGGCCGACGCCCGGCATGAAGCTGATCCACTTCGGCGGCCGCCAGTACCAGCTCTACGATCTGGCGCGCGATCCGGGCGAAACGGACGATCTGTCGGGGGATCCGGAGCTCATGAGGCCGATGCTCGAAGCGTTCGCGCAGAAGCGTGCGGCGCTGCACGAGATCGACGTGAAGCCCGACACGCCGCTCTCGCCATGAAGCGCCCCCTGCCGCCGACGCCCCTGATGCGCGCTCGATGAACTGGATGCGAGGCTTTTTCGGTCGCGCCCTCCTCGCGGTGGCGGGTGCGATGGTGGGGGCCGCGGGCGTCGGTACCGTCGAAGCCGCGAAGGGCTCGCAGGTCTGGCCGTCGCCGTTCGCGGACCTCGCGCTCGGCGATGCGGCCGTGCTCGTTCCGATCGCCGCCGTTCTCGGCGTCCTCGTGTTCGTCGCTGCGATCGCCGTCGACCCGAGCGGGGAGCTCTCGGTCGTCGCGCAGCTCCGGAGCTTCGCGTCGCTGCAGGGCGACGCAGCCGGGAACGCGGCGGCCATCGCGCTCGTCGCGCCCGCGGCGTTCCTCGGGTGGCTCGTCTTCGCGGCGTACGAATCGCGCGACGCATTCACGCAGGGCTCTCCGATGGCGTCGGGCCTGCAGGCCGCCGTGACGGCGCTGGCGGGCCTCGTCTTCGCGATCGCGTTCGTCCTGTGGCTTCGTCCAGCGGTCGCGCGCGTGTCCGCGGACGTGATCACGCCCGTGGTCGCGGTCCTCTGCGGCGCCACGTATGCGGTGGCGGCGGGCGCGGCGGGGATTCACCTCGGAAACGTGAGCGGCGAGGGGCCCACGATGCTCGCGATTCTCGGAGTGCTCGCGAGGCCCGAGCTGGATCTGTCGCCGGTGCTCGGCGCCGTGGCCATCGCGGCGTTCGCATGGCTGGGCGAGCGCGCGGCGAAGCGACCCGGCGAGAAGGGCGAGCTCGCGTTCATCGGAGGCGCCGTCGCGCTCGTCGTGGTGTCCGCGGGGCTCCTCGTCCGGGAGGCGTCGGCGTTGAACGACGATCCGCGCGTGGCGCGTGGAATCGAGACGACCGCGCCCCTCGGGCGCGTCGGCCTCGCGCTCGCCCGACGGGCGACCGATCGCGATCACGACGGCGCGTCCGCCTGGTTCGGCGGAGGCGACTGCGACGACGACGATCCGCGCCGCTCCCCGAACGCCATCGACATCCCCGGCAACGGCATCGACGAAGACTGCTCCGGCGCCGACGAGCCGATCGCGCGCCCGGGCGGCGGCTCGCAAGGGGCCACCGCCAAGGTCGCCCCGAAGGTGCCGCGGCCTGCGTTTCGCCAGGACCTCAACTTGCTCCTCGTCACGATCGACACGCTGCGCATCGACCTCGGCTTCATGGGGTACCCGCGCCCCGTGTCGCCGAATCTCGACGCCCTCGCCGAGCGGTCCACCGTGTTCGAACGGGCGTATTCGATGGCGTCTTACACAGGCAAGAGCGTCGGGCCGACGCTCATCGGCAAATACCCGAGCGAGTGCTTTCGCGATGGTGCGCACTTCGACACGTACCTGCCGGAAAATACGTTTCTCGCGGAGCGCTTGCAGGACGCCGGGTTTCACACGATGGGCGCCGCCTCGCACTGGTATTTCCGCCCCAAGTACGGCCTCACGCAAGGCATGGAGACGTGGGACACCTCGGCGATGCCTGCGGAGTACGGGCGCGACGTGGATTCCTCGATTACGAGCGGCACGCTGACCGACGCCGCCATCGCGCTCCTTTCCGATCCGAAGAACGTGGCCCATCGCTTCTTCATGTGGGTCCATTATTTCGATCCGCACGCGAACTACATGCCGCATCCGGAGGCGCCCGACTTCCGCCCCGGAGCGAAGAACTGGGCCAAGCCGGCGTACGACGGCGAAGTCTGGTTCACCGACCACCACCTCGGTCGCCTACTCGATTTCATCAGGGCGCAGCCGTGGGGCGAGAAGACCGCGATCGTCATCACGGCCGATCACGGCGAGGCCTTCGACGAGCACGGGATGAACTGGCACGGCGTGGATTTGTGGGAGCCGCTCGTGCGCGTGCCGCTCATCATCTACGTGCCCGGCGTGAAGCCGCACCGCGTGCCCGTGAAACGGAGTCTCATCGACGTCGTGCCGACGGTGCTGGACCTCATGGGATTGCCGCCGCCGGGTCCGGGCGAGCTCTCGGGCGAGAGTATGGCCCCGTCGATCCTGGCGCCGAGCGACGCCACGATGGAGGAGCGTGACGTCTACATCGACATGCCCGCGGGGCCCGAAGTGTCCCAGCACCGCGCGTTCATCCATGGGACGACGCCGGGAATGAAGCTGATGTCCGAGGGCGGCCCGGTGTACTTCCTGTTCGATCTGTCGAAGGACCCGGGCGAGTTGAACGAGCTCTCGCGCGATCGCGACAAATTCTTGCCGATGAAGGCCGCGTTCGACGACAAAGTCGCGAGCCTCCGCAATCTGCACACGGATCCGGCGCCTTACATCGCGCGCTGACGAGAAGACCGGATGCGGCGGAGGGCCGCGCGCGCGGCGAAGTAGCCGCACATGCCGTGGACGCCGCCCCCCGGAGGCGTGGACGCCGAACACAAGAAGACGCTGGGGTTCGGCGTCGCGTACGGATTGAGCCTCGCGACGGGGCGCGTGAAGAGCTGGCCCAGATCCGCCACGCCGCCCGTCACGGCGCCGCCGACGAAGGCGGGGTTGTACCGCTCGAAGTCGTGCGCCGTCATGACGTGGCGTGCGAGCACGAGATCGCGGAATCCCGGCGCAAACCGCTCGACCTGCTTTTCGATGGCTTCCGTGCAGTCGACCGTCGATCCCGGCGGGACATGGCAATACGCATATCCCGTATGCCGGCCAGCGGGCGCGCGCGTCGGATCGAACTGGCTTTGCTGGCACAGGAGCACGAACGGCTGCGCGGGGTGCTCGCCGTTCCACACGGCCGCTTCCGCCGCCGCGATCGCCTCGAGCGGGCCGCCGAGATGCACCGTGGACGCATCGAGGATCGCAGGGTCCTTCCACGGAATGGGACCGGCGAGCGCCCAGTCGATTTTGCAGACGCCGGGGCCGTACCGGTATTTGCCGATGCGACGGAGGTACCCGGCAGGGAGAACGGATCCCGCGATCGCCGCCAGGTCGGCGGGGCTCGTGTCGAACAGATAGGCACGCGCCGGCGGGAGCTCGGAGAACGCGCGAACGCGGCGGCTCGTCTCGAGGGTACCGCCGAGCGACGCCAGCAAGCTCGCGAGCGCGGCGGTGATCGCCGCGGAGCCTCCGGCGGCCACGGGCCAGTCTTCGACATGCCCCGTCATGCAGAAGATGAGGCCGAGGGCCGCCGTGAGCGGCCGCTCGAGCGGCAGGATCGAGTGCGCCGCGCAGCCGGCGAAGAGTGCCCGGGCGCGGCGCTCGCGGAAGCGCGAGCGCGCGAGGCCCGCTGCCGATCGCACGGCGTCGAGCCCGAAACGCAGCATGCGCAGCGGGTGCCGCGGGACGCGCAGAGGCGCGAGCAGATCGCCGAGCAGTCCGTGGGGATCCGCAAGATGAGGGCGGAGCAAGCGCTCGTACGCGGCGGCGTCGGTACCGAGCCCGCGGGCCGTTTCCGGGAGCGATTTCCGCAGAAGGACCGCGGGTTCGCCGTCGAGGGGATGCGCGACGGACGCCGTCGGCGCGATCCAGCGGAGGCCGTGATCATGGAGGGGCAGCGTGCGAAAGAACGGCGAGAGAATCCCCATCGGATGGCACGCGGAGCACACGTCGTGGTGGAAGCCGGGGAGCGTGAGCTCGGTCGTTCGCGTCCCCCCGCCGATCGCTTCGTGCCCTTCGATGACGTGCACCGACGCGCCGGCTCGCGCGAGCTCCACGGCGGCGGCGAGGCCATTGGGGCCCGAGCCGACGACGACGGCGTCCACGTGCTGGCGGGCTGGATGCATTACGCCGGGGCAAGGCTAATCGCTGAGCGCGATTCGGCGAGCGGGCGAGCTCGTGGGCTGCGCGAGCGAGGTGCATCGCGACCGGCGCTTCGACCCGCGCGCGCCGCGGGCCGCCGCGCGCCGCGCGGGCGGCGCGAACGGTGTGACCTTCGTGTCTCGGTGGGAAGTGCGGAGGGGCAAGCCGGCGCGCCCGCGAATGCGCTGCGGCCGTGCGAATGCGCCGGAATGCCAGTGAATCCCGGGGGAAGCGCGAAGGCCCATGCCTTGCACAGAGTTGGCGACGCTTGGCCACCGTCCAGCGAGCCATGGCCCGGTGCAACTGACGAGACTTCCCGTGCGTATGGGCTGGGAGCCACCTGCATCGGGACAAGCAGAGGGACGCAGAGGAACCACTATGACGCGACGAATCTTAACGATTGCAGCACTTGCTTGCGGCGCATCGGCCGCAAGTGTCCTCGGGACGGTGCGCCCTGCGCTCGCTTCCGACCACGGCGATTCACCGTCGGTGGTGAACGATCCGGCCGCCGACATCAACGATGTCTACGCCTGGATGCAAGGCGACAACGTCGTTCTCGCGATGACGGTGATTCCCGACGCCCAGCCCGCTGCGGCCGACGGCGCAGCCGGGTCGCAGTTCTCGGACGCCGTGCAGTACGTCTTCCACACGACCAGCCAAGCGTCCTTCGGCGCAGCGACGGTCGTCCCCGAAGACATCATTGCTACTTTCGACGCAAATCAGAATATCTCGGTCTGGGTGGGGACCGACGATTACGTCAAAGGCGCGACGGGCACGAACGCCGCGCTCGTGAGCCTCGACGGTCGACTGAAAGTGTTCGCCGGTCTCATCGGCGATCCCTTCTTCTTCAATATCGACGGCTTCCACAACGCGGTCGGCACCGTGGAAAGCCTCGAAGGGAGCCTGACGCTCGATCCGTCCGGTTGCCCTCTGCTTACCGACGACCAGGCTGCGCTCCTTCGAACGCAGCTGACGACGTCCCCGGACGGCGGGACAGCGGTCGATCATTTTGCCAACTTCGATGCGCTCGCGATCGTCATCTCGCTCGACAAGAGCCTCCTCACCAAAGGCGGCCCCATCGTCGCCGAGTGGGCCAGCACCAACCAGGCTCAGTGAGCGAGGACGACCATGAATAAAACAAATCTTTTGGCTTTCTCGGTCTCTCTCCTCACCCTTGCCGGCAGCGCGGCGCTCGTCGCCTGCGGCGACGACACGGTGGGGACGCCGCTTCCCGATAGCGGCGTCTCGGGCACGTCCGGAATGTCGGGCACCACCGGCACCTCGGGAACGAGCGGCACGACGGGGACCAGCGGCGGCGCCGCGGACGGCGGCGCCGATGCGACCGTCGACAGCGGCCCGAGAGGCGACGCAGGTCCGGATGCGACGATCGGATCCGACGCCGGCGACGCGGGACCCGACACCGGAGCCAACGCGAACAACGACGCGGGCCCTTTCCCGGCACCGCCGGTTCTCGGGGCCGAGATCGACCGGTTCGGGCGGCCTGCGGTCAACACCGCGCTCGACCACGTGTTCGACAGCAACCCCACGACGGCGGGCGCCGCGAAGACGGCGTACAACGCGGACGGTGACGCGGGAGCCTGGGTGGGCGAATACCAGTCGATGTTCGAACAGAACCTGGCAATCTACGACTCGCTCGACACGAACAGCGCCGTGGCGGGCAGCGGGTGCGGCAACCAGCTCCTCATCGGTCCTTCGACGGACGCGGGGGCGGCTCGCTACGGCGCGCTCGCTGGGGTTCTCGCGGACGATCGGCTCTGGCTCAACACCGCGAGCACGACTTGCACGACGTACTTGGGGGTCGAGCTCGGCGTGACCACGGACTGCGGAGGCCGCGGACCGGCCTACGACGTCATCATGGCGACCTATTCGGCCGTCGCGGGCGTCCCTGGCTTCACGGGCTTCGGTAGCGGGGTGACGGCGAATCCCGCGAAGACCGATGCGGACGGCGGAACGTCGTTCCCGTACTTCCAGATCATCGCGCAATAGAGCCGGAGTCTTTTGACCGAAACGGGCAAAAGACGGATGCGACCAAACCTGAGGCGGTTGCTGCTTCGTGTGCGAAACGCGATGGCTGCGCTCGTCGTCGTGAGCGCAGGCGGCTGCAGCAAATCGCCGGCGCCCGGTGCCGGCAACGCCGAGAGCGGCGCTCCCGGCGGCGGCATGACCGCGCGCGCCGCATCGGCGGCCGCGGCGGCCACGGCGGCGCCTCTCGGGAGCCTCCCGCCGCCGTCGTCCGTCGGCAAATGGCCGCGGACGACGAGCGGGGAAATCGCGCTCGGCAATCTCGACGCGATCATGCGGGGGGTGGCGGCGCGAGTGGCGCGCCATCCCGAGGACGCGGCCGCGAGCCGGGAGTTCGTCGATCTGCTGGTGACGCGTGGCCAGTTCCGCGGATCGATCGCCGATTACGAACGAGCGGCGGAGGTCGCCGATGCGGCCGTGCGTACACACCCGGAGAGCGCCGACGCGCATCTCGCGCGGGCCTCGACGCTGGGCACGTTCCACCTCTTCGAGCGGTCGCTTCAGGAGGCGCAGGCCGCGGCGGATGCGAAGGCGCCTGCCGCAGTCGTCGCGCACGCGCGCGCCACGGATCTGATCGCCGAGGGGCGCTTCGACGAGGCGCAGGCGCTCGGGCTCTGGAGCGATACGACGTACCTTGATTCGACGGCGCTCGCGACGGCCGCGGTGCTCGCGGGCGAGCGCGGAAAGACCGACGAGTCGGAGGCGCTTTTCGAGAAAGCGCGCGCTGCCTTTCACGACGTGACGCCGTTCCCCGTGGCGTGGATCGCGTTCCAACACGGATGGCTCCTCGAGCGCCAAGGCGACCGCGCGCGGGCCAAGGATTATTTCGCGCAAGCCCACGCGGTCCTGCCCGCGTTCGCGCATGCTGCCGTCCATCTCGCCGCCATGGACCCACCGGACGAGGGTCGCGCCGTGCTCGAGCCGCTGCTGGGGCATACCGACGATCCGGAAGTCGACGCGGCGTACGGCGATGCACTGCGCCGCCTCGGCCGGCCGGACGACGCGAAGACGTACGTCGATCGCGCGCGCGTGCGTTACGGTGAGCTCATGGCCAAGCACCCCGAGGCCTTCGCCGACCACGCCGCCGCGTTCTTTCTCGGGATCGGGCAAGATCCGCAGCGGGCCTTCACGTACGCGTCGCTGAACGCGACGAATCGCCGGACCGAAGCCGCGTTCGACCTCCTGATCACCGCCGCTCTCGCCGCGGGCAAGCGCGACGCGGCCTGCGCGGCGGCGGCGGATGCCGAATCGCTGGCCTACACCACGGCGGCGTTTCGCGCGCTCGTCAAGACGACGCGCGCGGGGTGCGCGGGCGCCGGTTCCGCAAAAGCTCCTTGAAGCGCACGCCGGGGCGCTCCCGCGCGGCCCTCAGGATCCCGCGGGGCGCGCGGATCGGGATGGCGATGCTCCTCGCCGTGCTCTTCGCGGCGCTCTTCCTCGCGCGGTCGGCCGCAGCGCACGCCGTGGGGCTTTCGCGAGGCGAGTACCGCGTGACCGATCGCGGCGTCCGGGCGCTCTATGTCTTTTCGGGTCCCGAGCTCGCGACCGTCTTTCCGTCCGCCGACGCCGACCACGACGGGCGGCTTTCGCGCGCGGAGCTCGAGAAGGCCGCCGCCGACCCGAACGGACCGCTCGCGAAAGGCATCGTGCAAGCGACCTCGGTCCGCGTGGACGGAAGCCCGTGCCGACCGCACCTCGAATCGGCCTCGGAAGCCGAGGGCGACGCGATCGACGTGCAGGCTTTCTTCGTGTGCGACCGTGCTCCCGGGGTCCTCTCGATCGACTGCGGATTCCTGGACGCGTTCGCCGCCGGCCACCGCCACCTCGCGACCGTATCGACCGACGCGAGCGAATCGGCGTACGTGCTCGTCTTGGCGCAGAAGCGCATCGACGTCGACCTCGGCGCGCCGCCGGCCCCCAAGCGCGAGGCGCGTATGGCGTTCACCGCCATGGTCTGGACCGGCGTCGAGCACATCTGGACCGGCTATGACCACCTCGCGTTCCTCTTCGGTCTCGTGCTGCTCGGCGGCCGTCCGCGTTCGCTCGTCGGCGTCATCTCGGCCTTCACCGTCGCCCATTCGATCACGCTCGGCATGGCCGTCCTCGGCCTCGTGTCGGTGCGTCCGGCGATCGTCGAGCCCGCGATTGCGCTCTCGATCGCGTACGTCGGCATCGAGAATATCTTCGGCGCCGATCCGGCGAAGCGCTGGCGCATCACGTTTCCCTTCGGCCTCGTGCACGGCTTCGGCTTCGCGGGCGCGCTGACCTCGCTCGCCCTCCCTCGGGCGCAGATGCCCCTGGCACTCCTCGCATTCAACCTCGGCGTCGAACTCGGGCAGCTCGCCGTTCTCGCCGTGGTCCTTCCGGTCGTTCTCTGGGCGCGGCGCTACCCGGTCTTTCGCGTTTGGGGCGTCCGCGTGCTGAGCTTCGCTCTATCCGTGGCGGGGTTTCTCTGGTTCTTCTGGCGCGTCGGCGCGGTGTAGAAGACGGCGACCGCCGGGCCGCTTTCGGGCGATGAACGCACCGCCAAGCCGCCAAGCCGCCAAGAAGCGGGGGGAGGAGTCCAGTTCTTGGCGTCTTGGCGTCTTGCGATCCCCCCCGAATGGGCGTGCCGTGGTTCTCTGCCCCCCCCGCGATGTCCGTGCGGCCTACATGCAGGTCCCGTTTGCGCGGCAGGTCATGCCCGTCGGGCATCCCGACGCACCCGCGTCCGCGCCGCCCATGCCGCCGATGCCCGCAGCGGGAATGCACTGCACGCATCGATCTGCGCCTCGGGTCGTGTCGCATTTGGGCGTCATGCCCGAGCAATCCGTGTCCGCTAGGCAGGCGAC
>DATHQY010000390.1:0-7961 GCA_035482215.1 Polyangiaceae bacterium
ATCGTTGGTGACGACGTCCCGCTCGACATAGCCCATTTCCTCGAGCCGTTTGAGCATCCGGCTCACGACCGAGGGGCAGACACCGAGCGTGCGCCACAACGCGCCTTGCTGTGTCGGATATCGCCCCCTCTTGTGGATCACATAGAGCATATCCATACGAGCCGCGGTCAGGCCCATCTTGCGGAGCGTCCGTCGCGTGAGCCCGAGCGTCGCGTAATACCCGCGCTTCAAACCGAAAAACACGGGGTGCATTCCCGTCCAGAGAACACGTCCCGTGCCAACGCCAGAAATCGCCTTTCGAATCCGCGGTCGCCACCCGTGGGTATCCCCAAACCCGCGCGAAAATGGCCGAACTATCGGCCCTTCATTGCCAGGGCCATGGAAGGCCTATAGCCGGGTTGTCGGCCCGCGGGCCGGTCCCCGTAGCGCCGGCTTCGTGTCGCGGGACGGCGCTGGGTGTCCTGAGGACACATTGTGATTTCACCCGACGGTGGCAGGGGAGCGAGCGGACCAACGCCACGGAAAACGGCGCTGGCCCGATCCAAGCCGTCGGCGTCTCGTGCCATGGCGTTGTTGCGCGTGCCGTGGCTTTATCGAGTCATCTGCGAGAGAACGCGCTCGAGCGCCGCTAGCTCTGCGGAGCTCAGCGACGCGAAAGCAGGGGGCGCCTCTTCGGTCACCGCCTTCACACGCGCGACGACTTCGCGGCCCTTCGGGGTGAGCGAAACGAGTTTGAGCCGGCCATTGGTGGGGTGCGGCTTTCGCGCTACGAGCCCTCGCTTCACCAGATCGTTCACCGCCACCGTCGCAGCGGGCGCGTCGACCGTCATCGCCTCCGCCAACTCGTGCAGGGCAAGCGGTCCATCGTAGAGGCGCTTCAGCGCCCGCACCCGGCCGAACGGCAAGCCCGTCGCTTCGACCACCCGCCGGCGCCAATCCTGCCTCGTGTCCATGACGAGCGCGACGAGCCCGTTCCACACGCGATCGGCCGACTTGCTCATCGCGCAGTGACGGTCGCGTTGGCGGCCACGGGCACAGCGGCGCCGGGGGCGTCCCCCTGCGCGATGAGCACGGCGGCACGGCGGAGGGTCGCCTTTCCCCACGCGCTGTTCGACACGATGCCGAGGAGGACAATGATGCCGCCGCCGCAAGCGCTCAACAGGTAGAACGTCCGCATCGCATGGGCGAACTCGCCTCCGCGCGACTGGGCAATCGTGCCTCCTATCGCGACGCCGAGCGATGCTCCCACCTGGCGGCTGGTTGACGCGATCGCCGCGGCGACCCCTGCACTGGCGTTCGGCATGCCCGACACGGCGGTGTTCGTGATGGGTGCGTTGACGAGACCGAAGCCGACGCCGAACACGACGTAGGAAGCGACGATCCACGCGAGAGGCGTCCGCGCGTCGAGCTGGGTCAGCATGAGCGCGCTCGTTCCTATCGCCGTGCCCGCGAGGACGAGGGGCACGCGGGTCCCGCTCTTGCCGATGAGCCAACCTGAGATGGGAGAGCAGACGATGGTCGCGAGAGCGAGCGGGAGGGTGTAGACGCCCGTCGCGAACGGAGGCAGGCCGCGCACCTCCTGCAAGTAGAGCGCGTTCAAGAACAAGAACCCGGCGAACGTACCGAACGCGAGGACGGCGATCAGAGTTGCGCTCGAAAAAGGTACGCTGCGGAAGAAGCGCAAGTCGAGCAGCGGCTCGTTGCGACGCGGCTCGTAGGCAATGATGGCGCCGACGCCGCATATGGCGACCGCGAAGAGCGCGGCAATGACCGGTGAGCCCCAGCCATGGTGCGGTCCTTCGATGACGGCGTAGGTGACGGCGACGAGCGTGCCGAGCACGAGGAGCTGGCCGAGGGGATCGGGCCGACGGGCACGCGGGGCCTTCGACTCGGGCACGAACGCCTGCGCGAGAGCGATGGCCCCGACGCCTATGGGCAAGTTGATCCAGAAGATCGAGCGCCAGCCAACGAGCTGCGTGAGGCCGCCCCCGACGAGCGGCCCCAGCGCCATCGATACGCCCACGACCGCTCCCCACGCACCGATCGCACGCGCGCGCGCTTTCGGCTCGGTGAACGTATTCGTGATGATCGACATGGCGACGGGATTGAGCATGCTGGCGCCGACTGCCTGGAGCATTCGGAACGCCACGAGCGCCTGGAGGCTCGGCGCAAGGCTGCAGAGGACCGACGCCACCGTGAACGTCGATAGGCCGATCTGGAACGTGCGGCGGCGGCCGAACCGGTCGGCGAGCGATCCCGCGAGCATGAGCAAGCTCGCGACGACCATCGTGTACGCGTCGATGACCCATTGCAGGCCCGACGTCGAGGCGTCGAGGTCCCGGCGGATGGCCGGGAGCGCGACGTTCACGATCGTGACGTCGAGCGAGACCATCAGCAGGCTGAGGCAGCAGATGGCAAGAACGAGATATGGGCGAACTTTTCTTGTGTTCACACAATAGTTGTTACACGACAATCATTGTGCGTCCACAAGAACCGCGCGGACGTGCTCGCGGGTAGAGGAGCAGGAACGTCGCGCCGCGCCTACGAGACCTACGTGAAGGATCACGCGGGCGGCGACAGCCTCGTCAGCGCCACTTTGCGCACGTCGTCGATCCCGTAGCGGAGGGCGGCGATGCGATCGAGGCCCATGCCGGCGCCGAGGGCCCGGTCGCGCGAGGGATCGGCCCCGATGCCGCGCAAGACCCAGTCGGCGTATTCGCCCCAGGCGAGGATCTCGACCCATTCGTCGTCCTTGCGGACGTCGAGGCTGAAGGCCTGTGCGCACATCGGGTAGTCGGTCGGGGTGACGCGGATCTCGGAGCGCGGGAGGGCGCGGTTCACCGCGTCGAAGATGCGGCCGGCGAGCCACCACACGTCCAGATTGCGGCGGTCATCCGCCGCGAAGACTTCGAGCTGGTGGAACGCCTCGAGGTGCGTGGCGCTCTCCTGTTCGCGCCGGTAGCACTTGCCCGCCGCGGTCAGGCGCAAGGGAAATCCAGTCTCGTGGGCGGCCGCGGACGATCGGCCGACCGGCGGCGTTTGCG
Source organism: Polyangiaceae bacterium (assembly GCA_035482215.1). Taxonomy (GTDB): domain Bacteria; phylum Myxococcota_A; class Polyangia; order Polyangiales; family Polyangiaceae; genus Palsa-1150. Next base: position 3,045 of record DATHQY010000390.1, read on the forward strand.
TGCGCATCTCGAGGAGGAGCGGCAACGTCAGGTCATACCGCAGGATCTTCGTGCCCTCGATCGTCTGCAGCTTCGCTCGATCGGTGTAGACCGCATCCCCTCCGAGCGCGTTCGCGGCGGCGTCGAGATCGACGATCTCCGGGACCTCTTTCACGCGAAACCCGGGGAACGCCGCCAGAAGCTCGGCGAGCACGGCCCCCACGGGATTGTCCGGCAGGTCCACGAGCCTCGGGCGCGCGAGGAGCTCCACGATCGACCCGGGCAGATCACGCGGTACGGGATGCGTTTCGAGAATGCATTGCTCGTCCATTTCGATCTCCTTGCGTAGTTTCTGGCGGATTCGCTGGAGTCGCTTGCGCATCGCCGCCGGTTCGATCCCCGCCTCCTCGGCCATCCGCTCGGCGCTCCATCGGCCGTGGTAATGGCGCTCGCAGAGGCGCCTCTCGTCCAGCTCGAGCGAGAGAAGCGCGCGAGCGAGCTTTCGGAACTGATCCGGGGTCCACGCTTGCTCGTCCCCGTCGAGCACGGGCGGACCGTCGCCGTCACCGAGGGGCAGCCAGACGCCGCGCTCTCCGCGCCGGTGGTTGTGCGCGACGGTGACGACGATCCGGCGGATCCACCCGGCGAATGCCTCGGGATCGTCCAGATCGGCGAGACGCCGGAATGCGCGCAAGTAGGCCTCCTGGACGACGTCGCGCGTATCGCCGTGAGGGCCCAGCATCTGAAAGGCGAGTGCATGCGCCATGGCCTGCGTCCGCTCCACGAGCATGCCGAAGGCCCCGAGGTCGCCGCGGCGGGCCGCCTCGACGAGCGAAGCCAGGGATGACGATTCCTGCGTTTTCATGGACCGCTCGCCTAGAAGACACGCGGCCCGGCCGAATGTGACTCGAAAATTGGATGCCGAGCGGCGATCCATGGGCCGGTCGCTTACACTCGCGGGCTTGCCGTGACCTCCCGCTCCCCCGTTCAAGGCGGTCCGCAACGAAGCGGGCCCGCGATCGTCGTCGTGATGGGCGTCGCGGGGTCCGGCAAAACGACGTTCGGACAGCATCTCGCCACGGCGCTCGGCTGGAGTTATGCCGAAGGCGACTCGTTTCACCCGGCCGCGAACCTCGCGAAGATGGCGAACGGGGTCCCGCTCGCCGACGCCGATCGATGGCCGTGGCTCGAAGCGATCGCCTGCTGGATCCGCGCCGAGACGGCCGCCGGGCGTTCGGGGGTCGTCGCGTGCTCGGCGCTCAAGCGGGCCTACCGCGACCGGCTGCGTGCAGCATGGCCGGCGCTGCGCCTGGTGATGCTCGACGTGGAGCGCGACGAGCTCCGCCGGCGGCTCCACGCGCGGGCCGGTCACTTCTTTCCCGAGGCGTTGCTCGAGAGCCAGCTCGCGACGCTCGAGCCGCCGCACGCGGACGAACATCCCATCGTCGTTCGGCCGGGGGACGCGAACGAAGCGGTCGACCGGGTCGCGGCGATCCTGCGAGCCGGCGCGGCGCCCTAGAGCGGCTCGAGCCCGCAGGGGGAACGCGCGTTGCGCTCGAATCCAACCTGCGCGCGAGCTGGATCACACCGCCGCGCGCGCTGGCTTGATCACACCTGCGCGCGCGCGAGCTTGATCGCGTCCTCGGGGCACGCGTCGACGCACTTGCCGCAAGCTTGGCATGCGGCGGCGTTCGGCGTGAGTGCGGTCTTGCGACCGTGTGCGAGGGACTTGAGCCTGCCGAGAATCCCGAGCGCCGCGAAGTCGGCATCGGCGATGCGCCCGATTTCGAACACGTGGACCGGGCACACGTCCACACACGCGGCCTTGCCCTCGCAGCGCCCGCGGTTCACCACGGGAACGACTTGCCCCGCCGAGGCGCGACATTCTTCGGATTCAGGCATATGCGATGCGATGCCTGTAGCGGGGCGCGCGTTTCGCCCCGTCGCCGACAATCCGTGCGTCGATCGGCCTCTCGAACGGTGCGACCCAGGCCGGTACTGGCGATGCTTTTGGTCGCGGCCGGTGCGAGTGTGCTCGGCAATCGAAGGCGCTATCCTGATCGGTCCAAACCCTGCCGCATGAGGCTATCGACCTGATGAGCCCTTCGAGAGAACCATTCGCAACGGCGTCGGCCCTGCTCCTGATCGCGCTCGCGGCGTGCAACGGTCCGATTCTCGTGAATCGCGGCGACTTCCCGCCGCCCGACGATCCGGGTTCCCCTCCTTTGCCGACGGACTATCCGTGGGGGGAGCCGAAGCACACGGACCTTGACCACGACGGTAAGCCCGACCTTGCGTACTACGGCCCCGAGGGCCAGTTGCTAGGCGCCGGCTTCGACGAAAACCACGATGGTCGAATCGACGTCTACAAGAAATACGGGCCGGACGGGAAGGTCAAGGAAGAGACTCGCGACACGAACCATGACGGAGTGCTCGACCAACGATCGATCGACACTGACGGCGACGGGAAGTTCGACAAGGTCGATTCGTATCCCGGCAAGTGACCCCTGGGCTCTACGCACCGAGCTTGCGTAGACGCATCGCGATCGGAGCGAGCGTTCAGTCGCCCTCGGCCTCGAAGCCGCGGCGCAGCGTGTTCTCGGCAATCACTTTGGGAAACAAGAAATTCTCGAGATAGCCTCTTCCGCCGGCTTTCGTGCCGGCGCCGCTCATCTTGAATCCGCCGAATGGATGGCGCTCGACGATCGCGCCGGTAATCCCGCGATTGACGTAGAGATTTCCTACGGCAAGCTCTCGCTCGGCACGCGCGACGTTCGCCGGGCTTCGCGAGAAGATGCCGCCGGTCAGGGCGTAGTCCGATGCGTTGGCGATCGCGAAGGCGTGGTCCAGATCGCGCGCCTTGATGACGGCGAGGACCGGCCCGAAGATCTCGTCGCGGGCGATCGCCGCATCCGGCGGCACATCCACGAAGACGGTCGGCGGAACATAATGCCCGCCGCTCTGGAGGAGGTCCGCGCGGAGGCGCGCCTGGAATGCGATCTTGGCCTCGCGCCGTCCTTTCTCGATCGCGTCGAGAATGCGCCCTTTCGCTTCCATGTCGATGACCGGGCCGATCGCCGTCGCGGGGTCGGCCGGGTCGCCCACGTTCATCGCCGCGCAAGCCGCGACGAAGCGTTCGACGAACTCCGTGTAGATACCCTCGAGAACGATGAGCCTCGAGAGCGCCGAGCACTTCTGCCCGCTGAATCCGAATGCGCTGTAGAGCGCCGCCGTGATCGCTTCATCGAAGTCCGCGTCGGTATCGATGATGAGCGCGTTCTTTCCGCCCATCTCGCAGACCGCTTTCTTCAGGTTCGCCTGGCCCGGCGCGGTCCGGCCGGACGACGCCCATATCTTCAGGCCCACGGCCCGCGAGCCGGTGAACGCCGTGAAGTCGACCTTCGGGTGCGAGACCAGGAATTCGCCGATGTCTTCCCCATCGCCCGGCAAGAAATTGACGACGCCCGGCGGCAATCCCGCGTTCATGAGGACATCCATGAAGCTGGCCGCGATGACGCTGGTCTGCTCCGCAGGCTTCATCACGACCGCGTTGCCCGCGAGCGCGGCGGCCGACGTCATTCCGCAAAGGATGGCCAGCGGGAAGTTCCACGGCGCAATGACCGCGCCTACGCCGCGTGGCAGCCAGCGCTGCACGCAGCGCTCGCCCGGCACGGGCTGCGTGACGGTGCCGCGTTCGAGCCTGCGCATGTCGATGGCGTAGAACCGGCAGAAATCGATCGCCTCGCTGACGTCCGCATCGGCTTCGCCCCACGGCTTGCCTGCTTCGAGGACGAGTAGTGCGTTCATGTCGTGGCGGCGCGTCTCCATGAGGTCCGCCGCGCGCTCGAACACTTTGCCGCGCTCGTCCGCCCCCGCCCGCGCCCACGCTGGCTGTGCCTCGCGCGCGGCAATGACCGCCGCTTCGGCATGGGCTCGGGTCGCACGGCCCCAGCGGCCGATCACTTGCTCCGGCCGTGCGGGGTTAGGCGACACCACGAATTGGCCCGGGGCGACTTTCTTTCCGCCGATGACGAGCGGCCACTCGGCGCCCAACCGTGCGGAAACACGTGCGAGGGCCTCCCGCATCGCGTCCCGTTCGCGGGCGTGCGTGTAGTCCGTTCCGGCCGCGTTGACGAAACCCGATGCGTCGAGAGATCGAGCCGGTCGGTTGCCTGATCGCGCATCGCCACCTGCGTCCGCACGCGCCACCGCCAGGAGCGCGACCGGGTTCTGCAGGAGCTCCTCGCGCGTCGCGGCGCCGCTGTCGCGTGCGCGGAGAAAGCCTTCGTTGCTCGTGTTTTCGAGGAGGCGCCGCACGAGGTACGCCATGCCCGGCAAGAGCTCTCCCACGGGACAATATTCGCGCACGCGGTGACCGCTCCGGACGAGCGCCGCCTTCAGCGGGTCCGCCATGCCGAAGAGCGCCTGGAATTCGTAAGCGCGCGGATCGATCCCCCTGTGGCTCGCCTCGGCGAGCACACGTGCGCACGAACGCACGTTGTGCGTGGCGAACGCGGGGCTCACGATATCCAGGTTCTCGAGTAGGAGGACCGAGAGCGCCTCGTAGTTCGCGTCCGTCTCGGCCTTGCGGCTCCACACCGGCACAGGCCACCCGCGCTGCCGCGCAACCACGTTCTCGTAATCCCAATACGCGCCTTTCACGAGGCGTACGCCAATCGGGCGGTTTCGTTTCTTGGCCCAGTCGACGAGCTCGCGCAGATCGCGCTGCGAATCGCGCAAATACGCTTGCACCGCAATTCCCACCTGGGGCCGCGTGCGAAATTCCGGCTCGTCCAGAATCGAACGGAAGAGCGCGAGCGTCAGGTCTTTGAAGCGGTAGCTCTCCATATCCACGTTGATGAACGCCCCGACTTCCGCCGCCCGGCGCAAGATTGGGCGCAGCCGCTCCTTGATCGAGGCGATGGCGCGCTCCGGCGC
>DATHQY010000391.1:0-2830 GCA_035482215.1 Polyangiaceae bacterium
CATGTTGGACGGGCGTGCCTACCGAGAGGAATGCATCGGCAATGACTTCGAGCCGCGCGAGCGCCGCGTCGACCAAAGCACTGTCCCCATCGACGGTCATCCACGCGAGCTTCATTTGCGGCAACGCGGCGAGCTTCGAGAGGCCGCCGAGCGTAAAGAGGAGTCGCGCATCCGGTGACGCTCTCGCCGTGGCGATGCGGCGCGCGTCCGCGCGAAGGGGAAAGCGCGCGAAGACTTCGTCGCTCACGATGGGCAGACCGAGCGCGGCGAGCGCTTCGAGCTCGTCGCGTTTCAGGTACGACCCCGTCGGGTTGTTCGGCGCGACGACGATGATCGCGCGGGTGCGCGGCGTCACCGCGCCCCGAACCGAATCGAGGTCGACGTGCCATGCCCCGTCGTACGCCAGCCGGTAGGGCACGGCCTCGACGCACTCGAGGCGCGCGAGGTGCTCGAAGAGCGGGTAGCTCGGGCGCGGCACCAAGATCGAGTCCCCCGGGTTTGCGAGCAACTTGAAGAGAAACGCGTAGGCCTCGCTCGTGCTGGCCGTCAGCACGACGCGCTCCGGATCCACCGCGGGTGCACCGTGGGCACGTGCGTCCTCGGACAGTTCGCGGGCGACCGCCTCTCGCGCCGACGCGAGGCCGAACGCCGTCGGCTCGTAGATCAGCGACCGGGGCGCGGCGAGCGCGCCCAAGATGGCGTCGTCGGGATACCGAAGGCCCGCCTGCGTTGGATTCGACTGCGTCAAGTCGAGGACGGGGCGCCGGTGCCCTTGCGCTGGCACCTGCGCGCGGGCGAGCGCCGCGGAGAGCCGGTTGGGCTGCAGGTCGATCGAGGAGCGAGCGGAAAACATGCCTCGCGTCTTATGCTACTCGGGCTCTCGGGATTCGAGCTCTGCGCATGACCCGCGTCTCTTTCCTCTTCGAGAACCGCAGGCCCGCGGTGGGCTCCGCGACGTCGTTCCTGTTCGAAGGGCCGGTGAACCGCATCACGGCGGCGAGCCTCGACGCGGTCGCGCCCGCGCTCGGCGCCCTCGAAGGCGAGCGCGCGCGGGGTCTCTGGGTTTGCGGGTACGTCGCGTACGAGGCGGCCGCGGCGTTCAGGCTCGCGACGAGGGATCCCGCTGCGACGGCGTTCCCGTCCGGTCCCGGGGCCGAGAAGCCCCTGCCGCTCGTCGACTTCTTTTCGTTCGAGCGCCGCCGGAGCCTCGACCCCGACGAGACGCTGGCGTGGCTCGCGGCGCCGGCCGAGAACCGCGGCGGCGGCGAGTGTGCGATCTTCGACATCGAACGTACCGAATCGACCGAGTCGTACCTCGCGAAGATTGCGCGCATTCACGCGTACATCGCGGCAGGCGACGCCTACCAGGCCAACTTCACCTTCCACTACCGATTCGGATTCGAGGGGAGCGCGCTCGCTCTCTACCGCGCGCTCCGCGACCGGCAGCGGGTGGAGTTCGGCGCATACGCGCGGTTGCCGGAGGCCGAGATTCTCTCCTTCTCGCCGGAGCTCTTCGTGCGGCGCGAGGGCGGCGCCATCACGAGCAAGCCGATGAAGGGCACCGCGCCGCGTGGATCGTCGCCGGAGGAGGACGCACGCATCGTCGGGGCGCTGCGCGCGGATCCGAAGACGCTGTCCGAGAACCTCATGATCGTCGACTTGATTCGGAACGATTTCGGCCGCGTGGCCAAGACCGGTTCCGTGCGCACGGAGAACCTCTTCGAAGTGCAGGTGTTCGAGACGGTGCATCAGATGGTCTCGACGGTGCACGCCGAGCTCTCGGACAGCGGCGCGTCCGTGCGGGCGATTCTGGAGAGTCTCTTTCCGTGCGGCTCCGTGACAGGGGCTCCGAAAGTCCGAACGATGGAGATCCTCCGCGAGCTCGAAGCGTCGCCGCGAGGCGTCTATACCGGGGCCATCGGATTCGTCGCGCCGAACCGCGACTTCTGTTTTTCGGTGCCGATTCGCACGGTCGTGGCGCGCGGGCAGCGCGCGGAGATGGGCGTCGGCAGCGGGATCGTCCACGATTCGGACGCCACCCGCGAGCTCGACGAGTGCGTGCTCAAGGCGCAGTTTCTGCTCGGCGTGAACGCGTCGTTTCGCCTCATCGAGAGCCTCTGCTTCGACGCCGACCGGCGCGAGCTCCGCCGCCTGCACCAGCACGTCGAGCGCATGCGTGCGTCGGCGGCGTTCTTTTCGTTCGCGTTCGATCGCGCGCGGATCCTCGTCGAGATCGAACGGGTGACCGCCGCATGCGCGACGGGCCTGCACAAGGTGCGGGTCGCCCTCTCGCACAACGGGGAGGTCGCTGCGTCGGCAGAGGCGTTTGGCGCGCCGGCCGCGGCGACGGCCGAGGCGTGGGTGGCGCTGAGTTCCGCCCCGATCGACGGCGGGTCGTGCTTTCGCCGCCACAAGACGACCGCGCGGCGCCTCTACGAAGACGAGTACCGCGCGTGGCATGCGCAAGGAGCCTACGAGGTGCTCTTCTTGAACGAGCGCGGGGAGCTCGCCGAGGCCAGCCGGCACAACGTGTTCGTGGACAAAGGCGGGCGCTGGGTCACGCCACCGATCGCCTCGGGTGCGCTGCCCGGGATCATGCGGCGCGAGGTGCTCGCCGACCGCGCGTGGAACGCCGTGGAAGAACCCGTGTCGCTCGGCGATCTGCAGGCCGCGCAGCGCCTGTTTCTGACGAACTCCGTGCGCGGCATCGTGCCCGTCCGCCTGAACCGCGCGTCGTAGTCCATCCGGTCCCACCCATTCTTACGAGCGGCTGCAAACGACGGACGAAAGGGGGACCGGAATGCGCCCTCGCGTGGTTGAATCGATGGCA
>DATHQY010000392.1:0-2929 GCA_035482215.1 Polyangiaceae bacterium
TTTTCGACCGGCGTACCGGTGTTTACGCGTCGGTGGTCCTTTCGTCGACGCCCCTCTACTTCGTCCAGTCCCGCGCCATGATCGGCGACATCTGCGCGATGGCGGCGCTGGCCTTCTCCTTCGGCGGGTTCGCCGTCGCCGTATTCGATCGCCAGCCGTCGAAGGCTGACGCGAACGGCGCCGGCCTCGACGAGAAGCCCACGTCGTTGTCCGCGCGGCTCCCCTGGCTTGCGATGGGCATCGTAGGCCTCGTCGTCGGTCTCGAGAGCCGCGGGGTGCTTCTGGGGATCGCCGTGCCGCTTCTCAGCGTCGGTCTCGCGTGGGCCGCGGTGCGCGTCTCCTCGGGCCGCACCTGGGCCGATCCACGCGGCGACATCGTTGCGGGTGCCGCGCTCGCGACGGGCGCCGTCCTTGCGGCCATCGCGGTTCACGTCGAAGCCGATCCCGGCAAGGACATGAATCTGTGGCTCGGCGCGGCGCCCCACATACCGGCCAAATACCCGACGTTCGACTACTACATTGCCGCGCTCGGGCACTCGCAGGCTCCGTGGAGCGCGTTCATGCCGTTCGCGTTCGGGCGCCTGCTCCTCACGCCGATCCTGCCCAAGAACGCCGAGGGCTCGCGCCCCCGCGAGAGCTTCAGCCGCGTGGCGATCCTCGTCGGCGCGACTGTGGCGTTCGTCGCGCACGCGTATCTCGCCGCGCACACGGATCTCATCGCGTTCACCGGCCCCGTTCTTTGCGCCGTGGCCTGCGCCATCGCGATTCGGGATCTCGAGCGCGGCGCACACGCCTCGGTCGCCGTCGGGATCGGGACGCTCGTCCTCGCCGCGGTCATGCATCACGACTTCCACGAGCTGCCGGAAAAGGCGTACGAGGCATTCGGGATCACGTCGACGACCTTCCCGGAAGGCTTCAAGAACACTGCGCTGGATCTCTGGTGGGTCGTACTCGGGGGCTTTGCGCTCTGCGCGTTCCTCACGTGGATCGAGCGCGGATCCGATCGCAAGCCCTTCGCTCCCGAGAACTACGCGCGGATCTTCCGCGCGCTCCGGGACATGTACGACGGCGTTCTCGCGTTCCTCTTCGTCGCGATCGTCGCTGCGTCGGCGCTTGCGAGCTTGCTCGTGTTCGTCCAGATGCGGACGCATTGGGCGTACTTGCCGCAAGTTTCGGTTCCGATGCGCGTCTACGTGCTGAACGCGTGGTGGGTTCTCGCGATCGGCCCGTTCGCGGCGCTCTTCGGGATCCTCTTCATTTGCGACGTCTGGCTCTGGGCGTTCGGGCGCTCGCACGCGATCTCGCCGCGGTCCGCGTCGCGCGGATTCGAGCCGTTCGAGGAGCTGTTCGCGCGCTTGTTCGCGGCGGAGCGAAGCGGCAGCGAGGAGGAATTCTGGGTCTCCGCGCTCGTTCTGGTACCTCTGATCCTTGTCGCGATCCCGGCGATAGTCGCAGTCGGGGCGCTCTCGGCGGGGCTCAAGTGGTACATCGCCGCGCTCCTCGCGCTACCGGCGGGGCTCTTGTTCTTCCTCGCGATGGGTTTCATCGGCGATCTCCTCCGCCATCGCGCGGCGGGGCTCGCGCTCGGCGGTGGCGTGGTCGGCTTCGTTCTTTGCTTTTTCTATTATCCTGCGCTCGCCAATCAGCTTTCGCCCAAGGAAGTGTTCGAGGGGTATCGTCGCGAGTGCCCCGACGGTCCGCTCGCGCTCCTCGGCGTCGGCGGGCGCACGTCCGCGTACTACGCGGGCGGGCAGCCGCAGACGCTGACCGATCCGAACGGCGCGTTCCAATGGCTTTCGGCCGACCCCAACGGTCCGCGGCGGTGCCTCGCGCTCAAAGCCGAGGAGCTCCCGAAGATCAACCAGCTCTGGCGCCAGCACGAGCACGACCCGAAGGCCAACGTCGCGGTCGTCGACGCGCGATCGAGCCAGATTCTGCTCGCGGCTTCGTCGCTCCAGTCCGGGGAGAAGAACCAGAATCCGCTCGACTCGATCGTCCTCGCCGAGCCTCCGCATCCGTCGCGGCCGCTCGACGTCAACATGGATGACAAGCTACAGGTGCTCGGCATCGACATCGTCGACGAGAGCGGCCGGATCGTCGAATCGGTCGTCGCCGGGCAGACGTACATTCTGAAGACGTATTATCGAGTCCTCGCGCCGGTCACGAGCGAGTGGGAAGCGTTCATTCACATCGACGGATACCGGCGCCGCCACAACGGCGATCACAAGCCGATGAACGGCAAGTACCCCATGTCGTTGTGGCTACCCGGCGACCTCTTGGTCGACGAACACGAGTTCAAGCTCGAGCCGAACTTCTCCGCCGGTACGTATGATGTTTACTTTGGCCTCTTCGTGGGGGATACGCGAATGAAGGTTCTCAGCGGACCGAATGATGGGGACAACCGGATCAACGGCGGTCACTTGCGCGTACAGTAAGCACGTGCGGGGTGGCCCGTCGCCCGGGGTGGGAGAACGACGATGGGCATTACAATCAAGACTCCGAACGGTACAGCCGACGACGGGCCGACCCCGAGCGAACGCGAGCGACGGAGCCATGACCGGTTCGACGTCGAATGGGCCGTCGACTGCGTCGCCGACGACACGTTCCTCTATGCGTCGATTACGAACATCAGCGCGATGGGAATCTTCGTCAAAACGACGGATCCGCTCGCTCTTGGGATGCGCCTGCTGATGGTGTTCGAGCCGCCGGGGTACGAGTCGTTCAAACTCGAGGGCGAAGTCGCCTGGATCAACCCGGTCCGTGCAAACGGAGACAACCCGAACCCCGGCATGGGTTTGCGGTTCATCAACCTGCGCCCGGAGGATCGCGAGCGTCTCGTGGAAGTCATCCGAACGATCGCGTACGTCAGGGAGTAGGCGTCGCGCCTTCCGGCGGGGGGGCTCCGTTCGAGGGGGCTCCGTTCGAGGGG
>DATHQY010000393.1:0-8732 GCA_035482215.1 Polyangiaceae bacterium
CCGCGACTCGCTGTCGGCGTTTTTGACGGCGGCGATCTCGAACAGCCAGAACCCGGGCGTGGCCGTACCGACCCTGGCCAGCCCGGGATCGATCACCAACTGGACGGTGACGAACGCCATCACTTCGATGACCGGTGCCGACCCGCAGTATGCGGTGTACGCCATCACGAATGGCATCATCCCGAAGCGGATTTCGGATTACGCGATCCCCCTTCGCTACGCGTATCCCGATGCTTCGGGGAACGGGACCTTGAAGGGGACCCTATTCTCGCCCGTCCTTTCCGTCGCCGCCGTCTCCACCGCGCAACCCCAATCGCTCACCTATCCTCTCTACGTCGTCGTCAACAAGACGGGAACCGGGACCGGGCCCTGGCTCGAATACCAGTGGGATACGGGGACGTATTTCTTGTCGAACGTCGCGAGCTCGACGGGCACGCCCAACGTCAGCGCGATCAACACGGCCCTCGGGACATTCGCGCTCGCCGGCGACGTGACGAGCGAGTATGTCGTCGTCAGCAAGGCCAACGGGCTCGTGATGACCGACAACGGGGCCAACGCGATGACGGCCACGCATTTCACGAGCGGCGCCAACGGCGGCCAGATGTGGGAGTTCTACCTCGAGGCGGGGGTGACTCTCAACGACTGCACCGGCTACGTCTCTCCCGCGGCCGGCGCGACGCCGGGCATGGGCTGCACGAACGGCAGCAACCTCATCGTCACCGCCGCCAACGGCGCCAATCCGCCCTGCGGCAGTATGCTTTATGCGATCTCGACTCTGCACACCGGGTATTGGGAGGTCAACGGGTCGGCGATCTACGCGAACGGCGGCGGTGGATGCGACGATTGCGGCTACACCTGCTCGGGATTCCACTGCCCGTACAGCGGTTGCGGAGGCGGCCCCGTGCCGACGGACACGTTCTTCCTCCAGCCGTTCGACAATGATACTTCGCAAGCGATCTACAACTACCAAGGCAGCAACGGCGGTGCGGTCACCTACGTCGTGACCGACCCCACGCAGACCTCGCCGACGAGCACCACCGAAAACATCATCAACGGGAGCTACACGATCAACGGCGACGGCAACCAGCTGTGGCTGTTCATTCCGTACGCGGACGTCGATCAGGCGCCCTGACGGCTCGCGACCCAACTGCTCGTCGCGGGCAGGCTCAAGTGACACAGGGGCGAGACGCCGGAGGCCCGACGAGTGATGCGACCACGGCGATCGTCATGGCCGGCGCCGATGCGACGATCGAAAGCGGGGCGAGCGGCGGTTCGTCGGAAGGGGCGGCGGCAGGCGCAAGCGACGACGCCCCGCGCGGCGACGGGTTCACTCTTAGAAGTCGATGCGCGGGCCACGGCGGATGCGCGCGGCGGAAGCGGCTCGTCCGGCGTCGGTGCCGTCATGGGAGTGGCTTCGCAGACGACGAAGACCATATCTCTCGCGGTGAGGTCCGCGCCCCATCAAGGATGATTACCGGAGGGCGCCGAATGCGGGGAACGCCTCGTGCACTCCGTCGATCACGAGCTGCATCGCAATGGCCGCGAGAATGAGGCCCATCACTCGCCCCACGATGTTGATCCCCGTCCTGCCCAGAAGGCGCGCGACCGTCTCCGCGGACATGAGAATGAGCGCCGTGATCAGACTCACCGCCGCAATGGCGACGACGAGGCTCCCACGATGCTCGACCCCCGACGCTTTTCCGGCAAGAACGATGACGGTCGCAATGGCTCCGGGGCCCGAGAGCAGCGGCAGACCGAGCGGGACCACCGCGACGTCGTCTTTGGTGGCCGCCTCGTTGGCCTCCTCCTCCGTCGATCGGGTGCCGCTCGGCTTCGCCCGGAGCATCTCGAAGCCGACGCCAAAGACGAGAAAACCCCCGGTGATCTTGAACGCGGGCAGCGTGATCCCGAAGAACGAGAAGACGGCGCCCCCCACGAGCCCGAAGGTGGTCAGCACGAAGAAGCACGTCGCCGCGGCCCGCACCGCCGTTCGAGTCTTGGCGGGGCGCGGTTGGGAGGCCGTCAGGACCAGGAAGATCGGGACGGTCGCGAACGGATCGACGATCGAAAGGAGCGAGCCGAATGCGACCAGCGTATCGGAGACGAAGCTCATGGAGCGTGGTGGCTCCGCATTTCTAGGGTCCGGAAGATGGCAGCGGGCTCGCCTCGATCGGCCCGTCATCGTCCATTTCAGTCTCGGATAGCACACGTTGCCCGGCGCGCCGCCCGGGATCTCGCGCCAATTAGCGAACCCGGTCCCGCAAGAACTTCCCGCTTTGCTCCGTGGCCTTCGCGGCCTCCGGGGTCCCGAGCAGAATCGGATAAACGTGGGGCAGGCCCTCGCCAATCTCCAGGGTAACCTCCACCCCCGCTTCGGCCGCTGCCTTGGCCAGGCGTTCGGAATCGCTGAAGAGGAGGTCCGCCGTTCCTGCCTGCACGAGCAGCGGCGGGAGCCCGGACAGCGAGGCAAACAGCGGCGACGCCAAAGGCGTCTTCGGATCCGCCCCGCCCAGGTAGTCGGTCGCGAATTGACGGAGCATGGCGGGCGTCGAGAACGGATCCTGATCCACGCGCTCGGTCATCGAGGCTCCCGAGCTGGTCAAATCCACCGTCGGGGACATCAACACGGCGGCCGCCGGCAGTGCCTCCCGCGCGTCACGTGCGGCCACGAGCAGGCCGACGGCGAGCCCTCCGCCTGCCGAGGCGCCGGCGATCGCGATGGACTTTGCGCTTAGGCCCTGGCCGGAGCGAAGCCAGCGCCATGCAGCCAACACGTCATTGATGGCGGCGGGGAAGCGATGCTCGGGGGCGAGGCGGTATTCGGGGAACAGCACGCGCATCCCGCTGGCTCGCCCGAGCCGGGCGGCGAGCTCGCCGTCGCTGCGAAGCGACCCGAGCTGAAAACCTCCACCGTGCAGGAAGAGGAGCACCCGGCCTGCGTCCGCGCCCGGGGCGGTAAGCCAGTGGGCCGGCACGCCGCCGGCCGTCACTTCGGTCACGCGTACGTCATCGGGCACCGGATGAATGCGGCCCGCAGGAGCGAAGTTGGCACGGAGCTCTTCGAGGGGGGGCGCGACCTGACCGGCGCTCGCCTTCTGCTGCTTTCGGAAGGCGTCGATCAAGTCCTGCATGGCCTGGCTTGGCATCACGCCGACTCCGCCTCGACTTCGCTGAGGAGACCAGTGTCCATGCCGAACACGAAGCCTCGCACCGGGACGTCTTTCGCGATCCGCACAGGCGATGCGTCACCGGTCGAAGCGGCGAGTTTCGCGTTCAACTCGGCATCCGTGAACATGGTGAACCCAGGATCTCGGGGAGATTCGAGAGGCGCCGATCCATGCGTCCCCTCGCTACGTCGAGCCATTCGAATTCGCAATCGCGTCGACGCCGCGCGGGGCCCTTGTGGCTCAGGGACAGACGGGCGTCAAGGGTCCGCCCCTGCCCGCTCGACAGCGGTTAGCGATCTACGATTGAGCGCAATCGCTGAATGCGCTCTTTCTCTCGCTCGTGACCGTGACACGGTGCCCGCAACGCCGACAATGGCGCCAACTTTCCGGAAAGCGCACGCTCACATCGTCCCTGCACGAGACACAGCGGATGACCACGAACAGCTCGGGGTCGCGCCAGACGAACAACATCCGCTTCATGCACTGGATTACGGTTCTTGCTCGCGTGGGGCTTCACTTGGCCCAGGGCCGTGGATCGACGGCTCGTCGGATCGCCACCATCGGTAGAGCCTCGACCGCAGCGTCCGCCGCCCTGCACTCGGCCGAGCTCTTCGTTGCGCTTACGACCACACAGGCTCGCTTCTCATGCTGTCCAGTGCGAGCGCGCGATCGAATGGCCGATCTCCGCCCTGCGACCACCAACGGAAGTGCGAACGTGGATAAGAGCAAGAACGCGGGCGAAATCGTCCCCACCGGAGCGGATAGGACAGCGTCGGCGGCGACCGGGCGGATTTGCGCGCGGCGGACCGCGGAAGCGGCTCGTGCGTGCGGGCGCGTTCGCTATGTTGCCGCGCGAAACGCGTTCACGAGGCTGATGGCTCCCCTTTTCACGCTGTACCTTTTCGCAACGTCGCTCGTCGCGAGCGCCATCGGGGGTGCGCTCGGGATGGCCGGCGGCATCCTCGTCGTCCCCATTCTGACGGCATCGGGCATCCCGATGCGCACCGCCGTCGCCGCGAGCCTCGTTTCGGTCATCGCCTGCTCGTGCGCGAGCGCCGCGCCGCTCCTGCGGCGACGCCTCACGAATATTCGTCTCGCGATTGTCCTCGAGCTGGCGACGACGCTCGGCGCCCTCACCGGCGTCTTCGTGGCGGGGCTCCTTCCGGCCTCGTTTCTCTCGCTCCTCTTCGCGGCGATTCTTCTTCTATCCGCCCGGCAAATGCTGGCGCGCCGGCTCGCACCGATCGGCGGATCGCCCGCCGCGTCGCGCGGTCTCGCGAAGGCACTGGCTCTCGACGCGAGCTACCCCGAGCCTGAAACCGGCACCGAAGTCGCCTACGTCGTGCATCGCATTCCCCTGGCGATGGGCCTCATGTACGCGGCGGGCCTCGTCTCGGCGCTCCTCGGCATCGGCAGCGGCGTGCTGAAGATTCCCGCCATGGACTCCGCGTTACGGCTGCCGCTGAAGGTCTCTTCCGCGACCTCCAACTTCATGATTGGCGTCACGGCCGCGGCGAGCGCAGGCGCCTACTTTGCGCGCGGCGAGATCGTGCCCGGCATCGCCGGTCCCGTCGCGCTGGGCTCCGTGGTCGGCGCGCTTCTCGGAGCGCGTTTGCTCATCGCGGTCTCGAGCGAGCGCGTGCGAGGCGGCTTCGTCGTCGTCCTCGTGCTTCTCGCGACCCAGATGGCGCTGCAGGCGTTCGGCCTGGGCATCGCCGGCGCAGGCGGCGTGCGATGAGTCCTCTTCGCGCGTTCGAGCGGCGCGTGGCCGTCGCCCTCGAGTGGGGCACGTGGGCAGCCTGTGCGGCGATCCTCACGGGCCTGGTCTGGCCCGCGGGCCATCTCCTCGTGACCGCAGGTATCGCGCTTTTCATTGCGCTTCCCGTTCTGCGCGTCGCGGGGATGGTGGTGGAATTCGTGCGGATCCGTGACCTCCGCATGGGCGCCGTCGCGGCCCTCGTTCTCGCCATCCTCGCGCTGGCAATCGTGCTCAATCTGCAGACGAACCGCGGGGGCGGGTGATTTCACACGCCGGCTCCTCTTCGAGTCGCCGGCACCAGGGGTGGGCACGGCCGTAGATCGCGGCGAGCATCGCGTTCAGTCGTCGACGCTTGACGCCGCGGAGGCTTTCCTTCGGAAGGTCACACACCCACGCGGCGCAACGCGTGCTCGGTCCACGCGACGTCCTCGGACAGCGTGCGGCCGCACCAATTCTCCTCAGGCGCATGGCCATCGCGAAACGCAAGAAAGCCAACGGCCGAGGCGGCGTTGTACAGATGGATGCGCGCGCGCGACAACGCGACGCCGACGAGCGGCTCGTAGACCGCCAGAGCGCCCTCGAGAACCTGATCGAGGGCGCCACCAGGCAGGTCGAACACCAAGTAACGAAAGTCATAGTGTCGATCGGCCCACGCGGCGCCGTCGTAGTCGTAGACGCCGATCACACGAAACGTCTTTGGATCGAGCACCACGTTGTGAAATCCGAGATCGCCGTGCACCAGCGCACAATCGGTGGGGACGACGTGGACCTCCTCCTTCATCGCCAGCACGCGATCGCAGCGAGCGCGAAGCGTGCTGTTCGCGACCACGCGCCCCAAAGCCTCACGGACTTGCGAGCGCGAAAGGGGCCATAAAAGTGCACGCCGCGACCAGCCGGCGACGTCGCCCTCCTCAATGCGCCGATGCTGCTCGGCGAGGATCGCTCCGATCGACGCCCCGAATTCACGCGCCTTCGCGGGCGAGCCTTGCGCCTCCTGGTACCATTCGAAGGGAGTCGAGTTCCCGGGCACGAGCGCGCGAACTTGCAGCGCAGCGTCCGCCGACTCGAACAGCACACGCGGAACCTCGAACGAGCAGCGCCGCGCGAGAAGGCGCAAGACGCGCGCTTCGTGCCGGAGCCGGACGCGCCCTGCCTCGGAGCTGGCGAACCACGCCGCACGCGCTCCGGGCATCGCGAACATCGTGCGCTCCTCGCGTGGATCCGGCCGGAGCTCGTTGATGGCCACCTCGAAGCCCGCGGCAGACAGCAGGGCGTTGGCCTCGACGGCGCCGATAGAGGTCATTCCGGAGGCCCGCCTCCCGGACCGCGGGCGGCGGGGCGCATTTCTCGCCCCGTCGGGTCCGTGTCGAGCGCACTCTCGTGCAGCCCATCAACCGGACGAATCGGGCATCCGTCGTCGTCCTCCTCCCAAAGCCTCACGCGATGCCCTCCAGCTCCGGAGCCTCCTCTTGAATATCGTCGAACGCGGGAGCGGGGTCATGGAGTAAATACGCGATATGGCCAAGCGTCTCGTATTGCATGCCTCGTTCGACCTCGCCGAGGTCGAGCGGATCGGCGCCGGCCGCAAGTAGCCTCGCTAGAGAGCCGGCGGCACCCAAGCGCCGAAAGACTCCTGACGTGGCTGCCTCCGCCGCCGCCACCTTTGCCTCCTTTCGCCACGCTGCGCGGCGCGCGTCGCCCCGACGAGGCACCTACGGTTGGATCACGCCCGAAGCGAGGGAGGGGCGCTGGGTTCGTGGAAGCGTGATCGCGAACACGGCCCCCGATCCTTCGTGCGGCTGGAACGCCAGCGTTCCGCCATGCGCCTCGACGATGCCTCGCGCGATTCCGAGGCCGAGTCCGGTCCCCTGCGTGCTCGTTTGCGGGGCTTGCCAGAAGGGTTGAAAGATCGCCGACGCTTCCCGCGGCGAGATGCCCGGCCCGGTGTCCTTCACGCGGAAGGTGCAGCGTTCGGCGTCGGCTTCGAGGCGAACGTCGACGCGCCCCCCTTGGGGAGTGAACTTGAGCGCGTTCGCGACCAAGTTGCCAAGCGCCTGCGTCATGCGATCCCGATCGCAGGCGATGGGAAGCGCCTGACTCGGAACCTGGGCGACAAGGTCGATGCGTCGAGCGCTGGCGACAGTGCCGAGCTGATCGCAACAATCCTGCACGATGAGGCGGGCGTCGACGTCGTGGCACCGGATTGTGAAGTGACCGGCTTCAAGCTTCGAAATGGTGAGCAGATCGCCTACCAGCCGATCCATCAGCGCCGCATTGCGCGCGAGGATCTCGAGCACCTTGCCCGACGTCTCGAAAGCACCACTTTGAAGCCGGGCCGATCCGAGGAGGATCGCGCTCAGCGGGTTGCGAAGCTCGTGAGCTACGAAGGCCATCGCGCGCTGATAGAGGACGAGGGAGGCGCGATCGAGCTCGGTCGCTGACGCCGTCATGATCTCGTCGAGGGTCGTGTGAACGAGCTCCGCTTCCTGCGCGCTCATGGCAAACCTCCCCTCGCGGCAGAGCTCCAGGATGGTCGCGCGGAAATGCGCGAGCTCCCGCATCCCCTCGCTGACGCTGTAGCGGGCGTTGACCCGCTGTTGCGCGTGGGCGGCGCCAAGGGCCACGGCGCCCGAGGCCGGCCCGCCGGCCTCACACTCGCCTTCGGCGGCGAGAGCTCCGAGCCGGTCGATCAGCCGGTCGACGAGGGCCGGAATGTGGTCGGTCAGCGCGGGATCCGGCAGGCGGTTGGCGCCAGGTACCGATGGATCATCGAGCACTCGCTGCTTCCATCGTTCGACGAGAGCGGTTCGCGACCGAGCGAGGAACGCTCCGAAGGTCTCGACAGAAACGGCCTGCGTTGCCGATGCGTCGTTTCCGGTCATGGCTGCCCCATCCCACCACGGCGCGCAGCCGTTGGCCATGCCGGGCTGAACGGCTGAGGTTTGTCACGGCGCGGGAAGACGCCGGTACCTCCACCGCCGCGGCGTGTCGGCGAACGGGTAGCCGTGACGCTCGCCGTCTCGAGGCGCCTTCATCGCGAGGTACCCAAGCCCTCGCGTGCCTGGCGCGCGCGGTGCTTTCTGCGGCGCGGGCCATTCGCGTTTTGTTATCACATGTCCCCCGGACCCAAGGGTCGCGATTCTGCGGGACGGAGACCCAAACGGGGACGAAACACGCATCGTCGCCAGCAAACGACTGAACTCGGAGGTCTTGTCGTGACACGAACGGTTCTCTACGACGTAACCCTTTTGCTCATTCTCTTCGCTCTCGGCTGTGTGCCGCAGACTCCGCCGAACAGCAGTCCGAACGGACCATATGGCAAGCCCATTCCGGAGGACACCCACGATGAGCAACTCCGAAAGGATATTCAAGAGAACAGCAATCCGACTCCAGGGCAGTCGCCGCACCGCTGACTCGATGTCGTCGGTGCAGGGTCACCGACGTTTAGTGAACGAGCTCGATGACGTCGCCGCCGAAGGCGACGTAGTCGACGTGCTGTTGATTGTTGACCACCGTTGTCGTAAAGCCCGTAATCCGCCCGATCGGGACAGGCGGCGTCGGCACTGGTACGGACGTCAAGTCGCGGGGATGCCAAGAGGTGTCGTAGTAGAGCTCGAAGACGTGATTATTTGCGGCGGAGATGAAATCCACGTGGCGCTGGTTGGGCGCTAGCGTTTGGTACCCGTCGAGAGCACCGGTCACCGCCGTGGTCGAAGGAATGCCGGCGGCGACGTTGAGATCGTTGGCGTGCCACTGGGTGTCGTAGGAGAGCTCCCACACGTGGCCGTTGGGGCCCATGAAGTTGA
>DATHQY010000394.1:0-5502 GCA_035482215.1 Polyangiaceae bacterium
AGAAGAAGGACGTCCCCAAGTCGCTTCCCTCGAACGACCCCGCGCGCGGCAACCTGAACGCGAAGGTCACGATCCACGAGTGGAGCGACTTCCAGTGCCCGTTCTGCGGGCGCGTCGAGCCGACGGTCGCGCAGATCATGAAAGACTACGGCGACCGCATCAAGTTCGTGTGGCACGACCTCCCGCTGCCGATGCACCCCGACGCGCCGCTCGCGTCGCAGGCCGGCCGCGAGGCCTATGCGCAGAAGGGCCCGAGCGCCTTCTGGGCGATGCACGACAAGATGTTCGCCAATCAGCAGAAGATTAAGCGCGACGACTTGGACGGGTACGCCAAAGAGCTGAACCTCAACATGGACAAGTGGAAGGCCGCCCTCGACGGCAGCACCCACACGCAGGAAATCGAAGCCGACAAGAAGGCCGGCAACGACGACGGCATCGGCGGCACGCCCGCGTTCATCATCGTTCCGGCCGGCGCTTCGAGTGGGTACTTCGTCAACGGCGCCCAGGCGTACGGCAAGTTCCGCAAGCTCATCGAGCGCGCGCTCGCCGAAGCGAAGTAAATGACGATCGCCCTGCCCTGCCGCTCGTTTCCCGCGTCGCGCATTTGCGACGCGGTTGGCGGAGCGTGCAGGGCGGGGGCGGATCGCGTGGCACGGAGCCATCGTCTTTGAAGCACAGCCCATCGTTCGTGCGTTCGTTCGTTGTCGCCGCATGCGCGGCCGCGGTGACCCCCGCATGTGCGCGCACGAGCGTCGCGCCGCCTCCTGCTGCCGTCGCAGCGCCGCCCGCGACGAGCGCGAGCGCGGGTCCGCCGGCGAAGGCAACGGGCGACGAGAGCGGCGCCGCGGTCCCGATCGATGCGGCCGATGCCACCTGGGGATCGCGAACGGCGCCGGTCACGGTCGTCGAATTCGCGGACTTCGAATGCCCTTTTTGCGCTCACGTGGAGCCGACATTGGCGCGCCTTCGCGTCAAGTACGGGCCCGAGCGCCTGCGGTTCGTGTGGAAACACGATCCGCTCCCGTTTCATCCGAACGCGCGCCCCGCAGCGGAGGCCGCGGCCGGCGTGCTGGCTCTCGCAGGGAGCGACGCGTTCTGGCGGTTTCACGATTCGCTGCTCTTCGGACAGGGGCAGCTCGGCGAAGCGTCCTTCGTCACGTGGGCCCAGGCGGCCGGCGTTCGGGACACGGCCCCGTTTCGCGCGGGTCTTCGCACGGCGCAATGGGCGCCGGTCATCGACGCGAACCTCGACGAAGCCAAGCGAGTCGGCGCGAACGGAACGCCCACGTTCTTCGTGAACGGCGTCCGCCTCGTGGGGGCGCAGCCCGAGGCGAACTTCGTATCCGCGATCGACGCGCAGCTGCTCGCGGCCGAAAACAAGATTTCGTCGGGCGTCGCGGCGGAGCGTCTCTACGGCGAGCTCGCGAAGGACAACTTCAAGGCCGCGGAGGACGACGACGACGCGGACGACGACACGAAGACGGTCTACAAGGTGCCCCTCGGGACGAGCCCCGTGCGCGGAGGCGCCCAGGCCCGCGTCACGATCGTCGAATTCACCGATTACCAATGCCCGTATTGCAAGCGCGCGGAGGCGACGCTGCAGGCGCTCGCGGCGCGCTACGGCGGCAAGATCCGCCTCGTCGTCAAGAACGAGCCGCTGCCGTTCCACGAGCACGCCGAGCCCGCCGCGGAGGCGCTCCTCGAGGTGCGTGCCGAGAAGGGCGACGCGGCCTTCTGGGCGATGCACGACGCGCTCTTCGAGCATCAGGACAGACTGAAGGACGAGCTGGTTACGCTCGCCGAACGCGCCGGCGCGAACGCGGACCTCGTACGGAGCGCCATTGCGAAACACAGATACGCAGCGCAAATCCAGGCCGATGAGGATCTGGCCGACGACCTGCACGCGGACGGGACGCCTCATTTCTTCGTCGACGGGCGGCGCA
Source organism: Polyangiaceae bacterium (assembly GCA_035482215.1). Taxonomy (GTDB): domain Bacteria; phylum Myxococcota_A; class Polyangia; order Polyangiales; family Polyangiaceae; genus Palsa-1150. Next base: position 1,944 of record DATHQY010000394.1, read on the forward strand.
TCGCAGGCGCCCAGCCGGTCGAGAAGTTCGCGCCGATCATCGACGAGGAGCTGAAAAAGGCGGACGCGCTGGTTGCCGCCGGGACGAAGCCCGAGGCGCTCTACGACGCGCTGACGGCCCAAGGGCAGGGCCCCGCCGAGGCGGAACGGCGCGACGTCGCGGGCATTCCGGCCAACGATCCAGCGCGCGGCGCGGCGAGCGCCCGCGTCGTCGTGCACGAATTCGCGGACTTTCAGTGCCCGTTCTGCGAGCGCGTGGAACCGACGCTCGCGCAGATCGCGAAGGACTACCAGGGCCGCGTGAAGATCGTCTGGCACGACCTGCCGCTGCCGTTCCACGAGAACGCGCTCCCCGCTGCGCGCGCCGCGCGTGAAGCGCGCGCGGAGAAGGGCGACGCCGCTTTCTGGGATTTGCATGATCGCTTCCTCACGCCCGGCGCGAAGCTGTCGCGCGCGGATCTCGATGCCGTGTCGCAGTCGTGGAAGCTCGATCCGAAGCGCTGGAGCGCCGCGCTCGACAGCGGTACGGACGACGGACCGATCGGCGCCGATCGGGATGCGGCGGTGGCGCTCGGCATGACCGGGACGCCGAGCTTTCTCATCGCGGGCGCCGGCGCTGCCCAGGGCTATCTCATCGTCGGCGCGGAGAGCTACGCGAAGTTCCGCCGCGCCATCGAGCGGGCGCTCGCCGAGGCCAAGTGAAGCACGCCGCGGCGGGGGCTCTCTGTACAGCCGTCCTTCTGGGAGCGCCGCCCGCGGCGGCGGTGGAGCGCGAGCACCACGCCGGCGTCGACGTCGGGGGTATGGTCGAGAGCAACGAGTCGCCGGACGTCGGCGCGAGCTTCGGCGGCCATTACGCCTATGGCCTGACCGATCAATTCAACTTGATGGGCGAAGCGGCATGGACGTTCGTCGCGCAAGGGACGACCGCGCCGAGCGTGACGCCGCCGCACAGGCCGTCGGGCATCTGGAACGCGGACGTCGGCGTGTCGTACGTGCTCGACGTACTGGAGTGGGTGCCGTACGCCGGCATCCTGATCGGGGCCGATGGTCTCTCGGGTGGATCGGTCCGGCGCGAGACGCTGTTGCCGGACGCGGTGATCGCTCTGGGGATCGACTATCGATTCACACGCACGTTCGCGGTGGGCGTCGGCGTGCGCGAGCACATGTTCCTCACGGCGCTGCAGTCGTATCCGAGCTTCACGCAAGTGCTCATTCGCGGCGAATACACCTGGGGTTGGTAGTCCGCGCCTGGCTCTACGGGTAGGAAGCCGGAGCTCGGGCTCTCGCGCGTAGACTACACCGACGCCTTCGGCGCCGAGAGCCCGAACCCGTCGTGCAGCGCGCGGACCGCGAGCTCCGTGTACTTCGAGGCGACGAGGCAGCTCACCTTGATCTCGCTCGTGGAGATCGCCTGGATGTTGATGCCCTCTCTGGCGAGCAGGCGGAACATCTTCGCGGCGACGCCCGCGTGCGAGCGCATGCCGAGACCGACGATCGACACCTTCACGACGTCTTCGTCGTAACGGACTTCGCGCGCGCCGAGGCCCTTGGCGATCGAATCGATCCAGGTGCGGCCGCGTGCGAGGTCCGATTTCGGCAGCGTGAACGTGATGCCGGCGCGCGACTCCGCGTCCGCCGCGGCGCTCTGCACGATCATGTCGACCGAGATGTTCGCCTCGGCGATCTTTTCGAAGAGTTCCGCGGCGAGACCCGGCCGGTCTTCGAGCCCGACGACGTGCGCGCGCGCCTCGCCCTTGTCGTATGCGACGCCCCGAACGACCATGCCCTCGAGCGCCGAGTCTTCCTTGGCGACGAGCGTACCCGGCGTGTCATTGAACGACGTGCGCACGTGGACCGGCACTCCGTACTTCATGGCGATCTCCACGCTCCGGATCTGGAGCACTTTCGCGCCGAGGGACGCGAGTTCGAGCATTTCTTCGTACGAGATGCGCTCGATCTTCTGCGCCGAAGCGCAGATGTTCGGGTCGGTCGTGTAAACGCCGTCCACGTCCGTGTAGATCTCGCACTCGTCGGCCCCGATGGCCGCCGCGATGGCGACCGCCGTCGTGTCCGAGCCGCCACGCCCGAGCGTCGTGATGTTGCCGTGCTCGTCGGCGCCCTGGAACCCCGCGATGACCGCGATCTCGCCGCGATCGAGCGCTTCGAAGATGCGCTCTTTGTCGATCGAGAGGATGCGCGCCTTCGTGAAGGCGTTGTCCGTGAGGACGCGCACTTGATGACCGAGGAGCGAGCTCGCCTGGCCGCCTTCGGCCTGGATCGCCATCGACGTGAGCGCGGCGGTGACTTGTTCGCCGGTCGCGGCGATGACGTCCATTTCGCGCGCGCTGGGAATTTTCGTGATCTCGTGCGCGAGGGCGAGCAGGCGGTTCGTCTCGCCGCTCATCGCGCTCACCGTGAGGACGACGCGATGCCCTGCGCGCTGCGTCGCGAGCGCGCGCCGCGCGACGTTGCGGATGCGGTCGACCGTGCCGACCGACGTGCCCCCAAACTTCTGAACGAGAAGTGCCACGGGATTTCCGAGGCTCGCGTTTAGCGGCGGGCGGGCTCCTCGTCAAATGCGTTACAGTCGGCATCGCTTGTCGTCCTACACGGCGTACCTCTTCGAGACTTTCGTCACCTTGATCGCGGTGTGCGCGCTCGCCGTGCTCGTGCTCTGGGTCGGCCGCCGCGCGGGGATGACGCGCGGGTACGGACCGATCGAGCTCTATGGGCATTTGCCGCTCGACGCTCGCCGGGCGATTTATCTCGTGAAGGTCGGCGAGCACGTTCTCGTGGTCGGCGTCGGCGAAGGCGGATTCACCAAGCTCGGCGAAATGCCGTCCGCGGATCTGCCGGCGATGGCGAAGCGCGAGGCGCCTGCGTTCGGCGAGGTGCTCGCGCGCGTGCTGGGCCGCCGTCCATGATGGCGATGGGGGCGCTCGCGGCAACACCGGCCGCCGCAAGCGATCTGCTCGCACGGCCTGTCGTGCTGGTCGTCGCGCTGGCGATCGTCTCGCTCTTGCCGTTCGCGTTCATGGCGGTGACGGCGTTCGTGAAAATCTCCACGGTCCTGCAGATCGTGCGCGGGGCCATTGGCGCGCAGAGCGTGCCCTCCAGCACGGTCATCATGGCGCTCGCGGGTGCGCTCACGTTCGTGGCGATGGCGCCCGTCGGTGCGGCGATCGTCTCGCGCCTCACGCCCGTGTTCGCCGGCAAGGAGTTGCCCGACACCGTGGAGCTCGTGCGCGAAGGCGTGGTCGCCGTGGTCGAACCGATGCGTGCATTCCTCAAGGCGAACGCGAACGACGCCGAGCGAGCGCGCTTCTTCGAGGTGGCCCGCCGCGCGCGGCCCGAGAACCAGCGCGCGGAAGTCGGGCAGGACGATCTCGCCGTCATCGTGCCGGCCTTCGTCGTCACGGAGCTCAGCGAGGCCTTCGCCGTCGGGTTCATGATCTACTTGCCGTTCCTGATCATCGACCTGGTCGTGTCGAACGTGCTGCTCGCGCTGGGCATGCAGATGATGAGCCCCACGCAGGTCAGTTTGCCGTTCAAGTTGC